>CAIXGY010000271.1 GCA_903919035.1 uncultured Planctomycetaceae bacterium
CGCCGCGGGATCGTACCGGCACGCTCATTGCGCCCGCAAACGACCCTGGCACGGGGCGTCCGCCTGAAACCCCGGCGACTTGAAGAATGGATGGCCCTGCCGGAAGATGCCACTTTCAGCCAGCCTGATCGGCACCGGAAACGTGGTCCGTGTCCGTCGGCGGTGCCGGCCTGCCAAGGGACTGCGATGTTCGCCAGCAAAACCCTGCTCATCACCGGTGGCACCGGGTCCTTCGGCAACGCCGTCATGCGCCGCTTCCTCTCGTCCGACATCGGCGAGATTCGCGTCTTGAGCCGTGACGAGAAGAAGCAGGACGACATGCGGAAGCGTTATGCCGACCCCAAGCTCAAGTTTTACATCGGCGACGTCCGTGACGCGTCGAGCGTGCGGGCCGCGATGATCGGCGTGGACTTCGTGTTCAATGCCGCCGCGCTCAAGCAGGTGCCGTCGTGCGAATTCTTTCCGATGGAGGCCCTGCGGACCAACGTCATCGGCACCGACAACGTCGTGGAGTCGGCCGTCGCCGCGGGCGTGTCGCGGGTGGTCTGCCTGAGCACCGACAAGGCCGTCTACCCGATCAACGCCATGGGCATCAGCAAGGCGATGATGGAGAAGGTGATGGTGGCCAAGTCGCGGAGTCTCGAGGGCACCCCGACGACGGCCTGCGGCACCCGCTACGGCAACGTCATGGCGTCGCGAGGTTCGGTGATTCCGCTTTTCGTCCAGCAGGTGCTGGCCGGCAAGCCGATCACGGTCACCGATCCCACGATGACCCGGTTCATGATGACGCTCGACGACGCCGTCGATCTCGTGCTCTATGCGTTCGAGCACGGCGGCAACGGCGACATCTTCGTGCAGAAGGCGCCGGCCGCCACGATCGCCACGCTGGCCCGCGCGATCGTCGAACTCATGAGCAAGCCAGACCATCCGATCCGGGTGATCGGCACGCGGCACGGCGAGAAGAAGTTCGAGGTGCTCTGCAGCCGCGAGGAGATGGCCCACGCCGAGGATCTCGGCGGCTACTACCGGGTCCGTCCCGACATGCGTGACCTCAATTACGGCCGTTACTTCGACGAGGGCGAGCAGCGGATCACGGAGAGCGAGGACTACAACTCCCACAACACCCGCCAGCTCGACGTGGCGGGCATGAAGGATCTCCTCCTCAAACTCGACTTCATGCGCGACATCGTGGCCGGTCGCACGCCCGAGATCGTGGATTGAAGGCCATGCGGGCGCTCGTCACCGGCAGCCGCGGTTTCCTGGGCACGAACCTCGTCGTGCACCTGCGCGAGCGGGCCGACGTGACCGTCTCGGAGTTTCATCGCGGCGTGGATGCCGCCGAGTTGCCCGGGCTCGTCGCGGACGCCGACGTGGTGTTCCACGTGGCCGGCATCAACCGGCCGCCCGATCCGGCCGAGTTCGTCCCCGGAAACACCGGGCTCACATCGACGGTGGTGTCGGCGGCCGCGACAGCCGGCCGCCCGATTCCGATCGTGCTCTGCTCGTCGACGCAGGCGGCGTTCGACAACCCCTACGGCACGTCGAAACGGACCGCCGAGGATCTCGTGCTCGACTACGGCGTGCGTCACGGTGCCGCCTGTCGCGTCTACCGGCTGCCCAACGTCTTCGGCAAGTGGTCGCGGCCGGAGTACAACTCGGCCGTGGCCACGTTCTGTCACAACGTGATCCGCGGACTGCCGATCACGATCCATGACCCGGCCGCCCCGCTGCGGCTGGTCTACGTGGATGACGTGTGCCGCGAATTTCTCACGCTCCTCGATGGCTCGTCGGGGCCGCCAGCGGACCGCGAGGCCATGCGGCGCGCGGTCGAGCCCGTCTACGAGACGACGGTCGGCGACCTCGCCGCCACCATCCAGGGCTTCGGCCGGTCGCGGGAGACCCGCACCGTCGATCGCGTGGGCACGGGCCTCGTCCGGGCCCTCTACGCGACGTATCTGAGTTTCCTGCCGCCGGAGCGTTTCTCGTACGGCCTCACCCGCCACGTCGATCCGCGGGGCGAGTTCGCCGAGGTGGTCCGCACGGCCGACGCCGGGCAGTTTTCCTACTTCACGGCCCATCCGGGCGTCACCCGCGGTGGCCACTACCACCACACGAAGAACGAGAAATTCCTCGTGCTCCGCGGTCGGGCCCTGTTCCGGTTCCGCGACATCCGCACGGGCGCGGAGCATGTGCTCGAAACCGGCGGCGACGAGCCGCGGGTGGTGGAGACCGTGCCCGGCTGGGCCCACGACATCACCAACGTCGGCAGCGACGAGATGGTGGTGATGCTGTGGGCCAACGAGGCCTTCGATCCCGCCCGTCCAGACACCGTCGCCCGGGGGCTCGGTCCATGAAGAAGCTGAAAGTCGCCACGATCCTGGGCACGCGCCCGGAGATCATCCGCCTGGCCCGCGTGATGGCGCGGCTCGACGAGCTTTGCGATCACGTGCTCGTGCATACCGGCCAGAATTACGACTACGAGCTCAACCAGATCTTCTTCGACGACATGCGGATCCGGAAGCCGGATCACTTCCTGGCCGCCGCCGGCACGACCGCCGCCGAGACGATCGGCACCATCATCATCGCGGCCGACAAACTGCTTGGTGACATCCGGCCCGACGCGGTGCTCGTGCTCGGCGATACGAACAGTTGCCTGGCGCTGCTGCCGGCCAAGCGCCGCAAGATCCCCACGTTCCACATGGAAGCGGGCAACCGCTGTTTCGACCAGCGCGTTCCGGAGGAGATCAACCGGCGGCTCGTGGATCACATGGCCGACGTGAACCTCACCTACAGCTCGATCGCCCGCGAGTACCTCCTGCGCGAGGGGCTGCCGCCCGATCTGGTCATCAAGACCGGCAGCCCGATGCAGGAGGTGCTGATGCACTACCTGCCGCGGATCGAGGCCAGCGACGCGGTCGAGCGTCTCGGCCTCGATCCTCACGGTTTCTTCGTCGTCAGCGCCCACCGCGAGGAGAACGTCGATTCCGACGCTAACTTCGCCCGCCTGGTGGCCGTCCTCAACGCGGTCGCGGAGGAGCACGGGCTCCCGGTGGTGGTATCGACCCACCCCCGCACGCGGAAGCGGGTTGACGCCACGGGGGCGGTGTTCCACCCTCTCGTGCGGCTCATGAAGCCGCTGGGCTTCACCGACTTCGTGAGCCTGGAGATGCGCTCCCGGGCCACGCTCTCCGACAGCGGCACGATCACGGAGGAGTCTTCGATCCTCAATTTTCCGGCCCTGAACATCCGCGAGGCCCACGAGCGCCCGGAGGGCATGGAGCAGGCCTCGGTCATGATGGTCGGCTTGAGCGTGGAGCGGGTGCTCCAGGGACTCGACATCCTCACCGCACAGCCGCGGGGCGAGGAGCGGCTGCTCCTGCCAGTGCTGGACTACTCCGTGCCCAACGTGTCGGACAAGGTGGTGCGACTGATCGTCAGTTACACCGACTACGTCAACCGCGTGGTGTGGCGCAAAACTTCCTGACGTCGGGCCGCAGCGCATGCGTATCGCCATCGTCGCCGACACGTTTCCACCGATCCGGATTTCGGGGGCGGTGCAGATGCGCGACCTCGTGCGGGAGTTCGCGGCCCAGGGCCACGAGACGACCGTCATCGTGCCGGCGGCGAGCCAGCCGCAGCCGTGGACCGTCGAGCGGGCGAGCGGCCTGACCGTCCTCCGCGTCCGCACGCCGCCGACGAAGGACGTGAACTACGTTCGCCGCACGCTCAACGAGATGCGGCTGCCGCATGCGCTCGGTCGGGGAATGCGGGCCGCGGGCCTGCCGCTGTCGGGCTGGGAGGGCGTGGTGTGGTATTCGCCCACCATTTTCCTCGGGCCGCTCGTGCGGCGCCTCCGGAGGGCGAGCGGGTGTCGCAGCTACCTGATCCTGCGCGACATCTTCCCGGAGTGGGCGGTGGACATGGGGCTCATGGGCCGGGGGCTGCCGTACAGGTTCTTCAAGTGGATCGAGGCCGGGCAATACGCCGTGGCCGATACGATCGGCGTGCAGTGCGAGGCGAACCTCGCCTATCTCGCGCCGTGGGCCCGGCAGCCAGGGCGGACGCTCGAGGTGCTGGAGAACTGGTTGAGTCCCGCGCCGGTCGCAGGCTGTCGGATCGACCTGTCGCGGACCCCGCTCGCGAATCGCAAGATCTTCGTCTACACGGGCAATATGGGCGTGGCCCAGGGCATGGACCCGTTTCTCGACATGGTAGCCCGGATGCGGGAGCGGCACGAAGTGGGCTTTTTGTTCGTGGGCCGGGGCAGCGAGGCGGCGCGGTTCGCCGCGGAGGCCGGACGGTTGGGACTCGACAACGTCGTCTTTCACGACGAGATCGAGCCCGAGGAGATCCCGGGGCTCCTGGCCCAGTGCCACGCGGCGATGCTGGCCCTCGATCCGCGGCACACCTCGCACAACATCCCGGGCAAGTTCCTCACCTACATGCAGGCGGGCCTGCCGGTGCTGGCCCGGATCAATCCCGGCAACGATCTCGAGAAACTGATCCGCGCGGAAGGGGTGGGCCGCGTGTGCACGGGGGGTAACGGCGCGACTCTGCTGGGACTGGCCGAGGAGTTGCTCGCCGACCCGGCAACCGGGGGTGCGGCCCGGGATCGGGCCCGCGGCCTGTGGGAGCGGAGGTTTTCCACGGCGACCGCGGTGCGGCAGATCGTGGCCAGCTTGGACCGAGCGGTGTAGCCGTCGTTCGCGGATACGTACGATCGAAAGAATCCCTATGAGCCGCCAACGCACGCTTGATTACCGCGTTGATATCGACGGCCTCCGTGCATTGGCGATCGTGGCCGTGCTGCTCTTTCATCTCGACGAGACTTGGCTTCCGGGCGGCTTCCTTGGCGTCGACGTGTTCTTCGTGATCTCCGGCTTCCTTATAACGGCGATCGTACGCCGTCAGGTCGAAGAGCAGCGATTCTCGCTCATTGGGTTCTGGCGGCGACGGATCCGTCGCCTCTACCCAGCGCTGGTGGTGATGGTGGCGGGCGTCCTTGTCGCCGGCTGCCTCCTCCTCCCAAACCCCGAGCGGGCTGCGCTGCCGCTGCAGGCCTTCGGTGCCCTCGCTTCGTTTGAGAACGTCCTTCTGTGGCGCACAACCGGCGGCTATTGGGACTCCGCCTCAGAGGACATCGCCCTCCTCCACTGTTGGTCGCTCTCGCTCGAGGAGCAGTTTTACCTCGTTTTTCCCCCGCTCGTCGCGATCCTGCATCGCCGCTGGCGGCGAGGAGAGCGCGGAGTTATTTTCCTGCTTCTGTGCGTTAGCGCCTTGGCCTGCGTGGTGCTCACGCCTACCCGGCGGATTCCCGCGTTCTATCTCCTCCCGACGCGGATGTGGGAACTGCTTTGTGGGGCGCTGGCGTCGACGTGGAGCCCCGACGAGTGGCGGCGCTGGACGGGAAGGCGAGCGCGATGGCTTCAAGTGGCCGGCCTGGCCGTCGTCATCGGTTCCTTCGTCACTATTGAGAACGACGAGGCATTCCCGGGCCTTCGTCCGCTTCTGCCCTGTCTTGGCACCGTACTCCTGCTCGTCTCGGGGGATCAAGCCGGGCCTGCGTCTGCGCTACTATCGTTGCCGTGGGTCGCGGCCCTAGGAAAGATCTCCTATTCGCTGTACCTCTGGCACTGGCCGGTGATCGTTCTCGGCAGGTTCGCCAGTCCGTCGTTTCACCCCCTCGTGGCGGTGGCTCTTTCGCTTGTCGTCGCCGTTGTCAGTTTTTGCATGGTGGAGAAGCCCATGCGCGAGGGCATCCAGCGGCAAGGTTTGGCCTGGACTGGGGCGTTTAGTTTAGTGGCGGCGGGTTTCCTCTCGCTGTGGCTTGTGCGCAACCCGACACTCGCCCGCGGCCTCGCCGACTTCAACGATCCTCGCGCAATCGACAAGGGAATCGCGTGGGAGGCCACCCAGGCCTTGCTCGCAGGCCGGTTCGGTGTGCCGCCCGTTGCAGCGGGAGAACCCGTCGAGTTGTGCCTCGTCGGCTCCTCGCACGCCCGAGTACTTTGTCCGGCGATGTTCGAAGCGGCGGAGGCCCGCGGCGAACGCGCTGTGTCTCTTGCGACTTCGGCCGTTGGTATTACCACGCCGGACGCCGTGGGGAATGCTGCGGCGATAAATGGGGCGCGCCGTGCCGCCCTCGCGAATCTAGCGCCTCGGGTTGTGATAGTCGCCGGACGTTGGGAGTGGGAGATCGACGGTAACCCGGATTTCGAGAGGCGACTATCGGAGGAATTACGCGCTATCGCAGCGGTTGCTGGCCGCGTGATCGTAGTGGGTCAAGCGCCGGCGGCAATTTTGCCGACGACAGTCGGAGAAAATTTGCGGCGGCACGTCGTGGCGTTGACCGTGAGTGGATCCGAGCCATTGGTGGCAGTCAGCGCGGCGGTGCCCCGTGCAAACGAGCGTGTGGCAGGTGTGGTCGCAAGTTTGTCAGATTCGCGGGTTACGTATGTCGATCCACGTCCATTGTTCGAGGATGGAGCGGGCTATCTGCGACTGATCGTGGACGACGCATTTGTCTACGTCGATGATGATCACCTCAATGCTGCCGGTGGTCGGATTGTGTTCGACCGACTGGTCGATCGCCTTCTCCGGGAGTGAGATCCTCGAACGGCATGCAAAAAAACTTAGCCGCACGGTGTTCTCAAGGTTTGTGATTTAGACGTCAAGCCGACGCCCTCGCGTGGTCGACAGCCGTGTTGTGAGCTTGATCTGGTCATTCAGCCTGCCAACTTAAACGGTGATGCGATGGTGTCTCATCGGATCGCACCCTGGCCGTATTCCAACGGCAATAGCACGTTGAAATAGGGCTATGAGTGTCCGAGCCGTGGGGTCAGCGAGCCTGCCGTCGAAGCTCAGCATGTAGCATGGTAAGCGGCAACAAGTAAGCCCGTGGTCGAATGGTCAGCGCATTTGTCCAGCCGACACGGGACGTACAATCCCCGCAAGGCATATGCGTGCCATGAACGAGGGCACAGCGATCTGGATGGGGGTGCCGGGGTCATGTGTGTTCGTGATCCGGATGGAATAACCATGAACGCACTTCTTCGCCATCAGTCAGGCCGCGGCCAGTGAAACCATAATGCGAACCGCAGGCTAAAATGCTTTGGCAAGTCCAAGATGGCGATCAACTCGAAAGACGAGAAGAGAATGTTCCTCAAAGCCATTGGCCGACGCCTGCTCCGGGGATTCACCCGATCCGTTCCGGTCCGGGGCCGGCATCGGTTGGTGCGATCCCTGGGGCCGCGGCTGGCCGAGCAACCCGAGATGCTGTGCCTCGGCGGACTGACGGTCGAACTCGACACGAGGTTGTTGGCGCCGCAAACGATGTATTACGGGATCTACGAGGAGCACCTGACCAACTGGATCACCCGTACGATCCGGGCCGGCGATGCCGTGATCGAACCCGGCATGAACGTCGGATTCATCACCGGCCACCTGCTCGATCGCGTCGGTCCGTCCGGAGTCGTGATCGCCGTCGAGCCTTCTCGGTCATGCGTGGAGGGCATTCGCCGCCATAACGACCTGACGTCGATGCCGAACCTGCGCGTCATCAACGCTGCCGTGGCGGATGATGACGGGACGGAGCGGTTTCGCGAGACCCCGAATCTCGTAAACGAGGGGTACGGCTGCCTGGAAGCGGCCAACTGGAGCGGGGAGCACGAAGGGCGGTGGTACGACGTGCAGACCCGTCGCGTGGACACGCTCATGGAGGAGTTCGGGATTCGCCGGCTGGCATTCCTCAAACTCGACGTCGAGGGATCGGAACTCCGAGCCCTGCGGGGGGCGGCGAATGCCTTGCGGAACCGCGCGATCGACCACATCATGGTGGAAACCTATTTCGACTTCGACGAGGAGGCGGGGGATGCCATGCGGCGGGACATCTGGAAGTTGCTCGAATCGCACGGCATGCGGCCACACCGCATGAATCGTGACGGGAGGTTGCAACCGTTCGCGATCGCCCCCGGCGGACCACGCCGTTTCATGCTCGATGTCATGTGGTCGCTGGCCCAGTGATCGTTCCCAGGAAATCGCACCGATGAACTGCCCGGCATGTCGCGCGGAGGTCGAATCCAGGCCCCTGCATCGCTACTCGACGTCGCAGGCCGCGGCGCATTTCTGCCCCCCCTCGCGGGATGCCGACCGGTTCGCCCGCTTGCAGGCGGCCGTCCGCCGCATCTGGAACGCCGATGCCGCCGAGGTGTTCGTCTGCCAGGGGTGTGGGTTCGGGTTCGGCTGGCCGCACGTCGGGGGAGACGAGGAGTATTACTCGATCCTCCACGAGCAGGCCGGCTACCCGAGCGACCGCTGGGAGTACCGGCTCACGAACTCGAAGGTGCTGTCGCGGTGGCCTGCCGGAGGAGCCATTCTCGATGTCGGCACCGGAGACGGCTCGTTTCTCAAGCGGCTCGGCCCCGCCTGGACGCGACATGCGACGGAAGGCAGCGATACGACGCGGGAGCGGCTGCGCCGCGAAGGGATCCGCTGTTTCGGGAGCACGACGGATGCGGTCGCCGAGGCCGCCGGCACGTTTCAGGCAGTCACCATGTTCCAGGTGCTGGAACACGTCGCCGCCTTCGACGACCTGCTGGCGGACTGCCGCAGCCTGCTTCGGCCCGGCGGCGTGATCGCGATCTCGGTGCCTCTGGCACAGGCCATGTTCGACCAGGAGCGTCTCACTGGCTGCCAGGACATGATTCCCAATCACATCAACAAGTGGTCGCCCGAGGCGCTGGCCGTCGTGCTGCGTCGTGCCGGATTCGAGCCCGAGCCCGCGATCGTCGAGCCAGGGAGTGTCAGGGAAGGCCTGTACCGGGCGAGCTTGATGACGCGGGCGCAGGCCGCGTCATCGCCGGGATCGCTGGCCTCCCGGGCCTACGGAATCCGCTCCCGGCCGGCCCGGATCGCGGTCCTGGCGGCCCTCAGCGGCGGCAACCTACTCGCCAGTCTGCCGTCACTGCCCGCCCTCATGACCGGGAGCAGCTTCCTCATGATCGGCCACAAGCCCGCGCCGACGGGCTGAATGCCGAGGCCCCGCCCGAGATGATCGCGGTCGTGCGGGCCGTGCCGTCGCTGTCAGGTGCGAATCCAGCCCTGATGCGCATCGAAGGTGCTGACCACCCGTGCCGGAACTCCGGCCACGACCGCGCGGGCGGGAACGTCGTGGGTCACGATCGCGCCCGCCCCGACGACCGCGTGATCGCCGATGGTCACGCCGGCCAAAATCATCGCGTTGGCCGCCACCCAGACGTTGTCGCCGATGCGGACGGGCGCCCGTCGCGCCGGGGCGTCGGGCGTGACCTGATGGAAATCCGTGTCGAAAATGCAGGCCATGTCGCCGATCTTGCAGTCGTCGCCGATGTGGATCGAGAGCGACGCGCAGATGTTCACCCCGTCGTTGAAGAAACAGCGATCACCGACGATCAATTCCCCTCCCCTCTGGACGGTCAGGTTGTGGGGTATGCGAAACGAATTGAAACAACACTGCGCCCCGAATTCACAACGACCGTGATTCACGCAGGCGGGCGGATTCCCGTGGAACTGAATCGCGCCTCCCGAGAGAATGCCTTGACGCTCGAGGTGCCGCCGCCACCGGCGTTCGCGGTCGCGTCGCCAAAGTCCGTGCGTCAGCCGGTACAGGGAACGAATCATGGTGATCCTGGTTGCGAGGTGGGGGGCATGTCGTGGCCAAACAGGGTGGCATAGTCCTCGGTCAACGTCGAAGCCCTGATCCGCGTCCGGGCATACGAGAGGGCGGAGCCTGCCAGGGCGTCGAACGCCGGCTGATCCATGCCGGCAAGCGTCACGATCGCATCGCGAAACGCGCCGGGGTCACTCAAGGGCAGATCCCAGCCCGCCCCCGCTGCCTCAAGGCCGCGCCACGGCGTCTGGTCGCTGATGAGCACAGGGCGCCCCGTGCCGAGCGCCTCCGCGATCGCGTGGCCGTAATTCTCGCCGAACGTCGGCAGCACATAGCAGTGGTGTGCCGCCATGGCTGTCCGTACCCGATCGTGACTCACGGCGCCGGTCACCGTCACGACGACATGTGCCGGAAGCGCGGCGATGCGGTTGCTGCACTGTTCCCAGTACGCCGGATCCTCCGTCGGTCCGGCGATCGTGAGGCGAGTCACCACCGTCTCGGGAACCGTTCGCAGGCAGTCGAGCAGGAACAGAAGGTTCTTCTTGGGAGCCACACGCGACAGGAACAGCAACGACACCGCGCCAGGTCGTTTCACGAGCGGCGTCACCTCGCGGACCGGCGGCTCGGGGACGTTCGGAAGCACGTGAATTCGCGCCGGATTCACCCGCAGTCGCGCCAGGATCGCACGCTGTTCCTGGTCGTCGGTGGCATGAAACGTGACGCCGCGGAGCGTGCCCGTCGCCCGCATGGCCGTCAGGCATGCCACCTTCTTGAGCCGCTTGTATTGCAGCGCCCCATCGAGCAGTTCACCCCGCGGTGCCACGACGAGCCTCCCGCCGGCCGCCCGCCACCGGGCACACGACAGCGGCAGCAGCGTGAAGCGGGGAGAAAACATGCTGTTGAGGTAGGTGCACTCGGCGTTGACCTCCGCCATGAGGGCCCGCATGCGGGCCCGGGTCTGCCGGGCGGGCGACAGATACATGACCCGTGACGCGGCGCCGTGCGGCAGCCACTGATCCGCCGTGAGGCCGGGATAGGGCTCCGCGGAGCCGAAGTCACGGTCCGACGTCACGACGTGGATGTCGAACCGATCCTCCAGCAGCCCCACGAGGTTCGTGGTCGAGCGGATCGGGCCACCCGCGCGGTATCCGGGCGCGAACCACTGGGTGAACACGAGCAGGCGAGGTTTCTTTCCCACGAGCCGCCCCCGCCATGGAACAGCACCACTCACGACGGCGACCCGCCCCGCAAGCGCCGCATCAATCGAGATCCCGCCCGCGCGAGTCGGACGCCCGGATGGGCGTCAAACGGCGAGTATAGGTTTTTCCACCACGGCAGCCCTGTGACTCGCTTGAGTGCCGAACAGACCGCCCGGGAACGCACGTGGCGGTCGTACTGATGGAGGACGACCGTACGTTCGCCGGTGACGGTCGGACCGGCGTTCAGCCAGTCGAAGGACAGGTCTCGCGTGGCCAATAACCCCACCGATCGCATCCACCCCGTCTCCGCGGTGCTCACGACGCAGGGCGGCAAGCGGCCCGTGGCGGCGAGGTAATTGTGAATCGGCTGGTCGCCGACGCTCCGCACCCGTTCCGCGCCCAGCCGATGAATCTCGTCGGTCATGGCCGTCACGTACTCTCGCATGGCGTCGACCGGGCCGAACACGACGCCGGCACAGAGGATCGGCTTGTCGGCAAGGGTCGCGAGGCCGTCGTCGCCATAGGCACCCGCCACCCATTTCGAGTTCCAGGGTTCGGATCCGATCGTGAGCCGCAGATTCTCCTGGGACAGGACGAGGGCGGTGCCGACGCATTTCTCCGACAGCCTGCCGGTCAGCACGACGTCCCTCGTGTCGGCGATCAAGACGTGCGATGCCGAGAGTTCAGCGAGTGCGGCCGAATACCACGAGTGGCGGGCGCCGAACAGGCCGCAGATCCAGGCGTGCTTGCGGGCCCTTCCGACGTCGGTGGTCGTGTCGAATGCGGGAACGGGATCCGCGATTTCGAGGGCCCGCACGCCGAATTGCCGAAACAATCCCCGATCGCGGTGTCCGAGGGGGGCCGTGATCAGCACGAGTTCGCTATCCGGATCGGTGTTCGCCACGCTCCGTGCGAGCAAATCGACCTCGGCCCAGACCCGGTCGGTCGGATAGACGGCGATACCCAGAATCGCAGCTCGCATGGTGACCACGTGTGAAAAGAGGCCCGGGCCGGCGTCATTGAACCCGCAGGCGAGTCCAGGGGCCGGCCGCCACATCGTGAATGTGCTTCGTATACTCAGATCGCTCCATGGCGATGCGTCGCAGGGCCCCCCAATGCTGATGCAGCAGCCTTTTCCTCCAGAATCGCCGCCCGACCGGTGTGTCGTCGTACGAATCGGGTGACATCTGGCTGGCGATCAGCTGGCGACATTTGGCCACGAGTTGCCACTGCCACGAATATCGGCGTGGAAACGGGGGGCCGGTCTGTTTCGTCGTGAACATAAACGGGTCGATACCGAGGCTGCCCGCACCGACCGTTTCGCACAGCGTCCAAAACGCCCGTTCGGTCAGTCTTTCCACGGCGACGGAATGCAGCAGGCGCATCCGCGGATCATGCCCGAAGCGGAATCCCATGCTGCGGATCAGAAAGCACAACTCGATGTCCTCGCCGCTGATTTTGCGACCTCGGATTGCGTCGTTGAAAAACCGATAGCCCGCCTCAAAAGCCGCCAGCAACGGCGCCTTGCGAAACGTCATGCCTGCTCCCGCGACGTAGCCCAAATCCGCCACCTCGCGGCCCAGGTGATCGGTCGTCAGGTTGTCCTGTAGTTGAGGTCTCGCGCAGGCCAGGTGGTCCTTGGCCCATTGGAACCAGGGCGGTGGCTCGATGCCGTCGGCCAGGCGTTTGTCGGGGCCGATGATGCCCACCTGAGGGAAGTCGGCGAAAAAGCGAACCGCGTGCTCAAAAAACCCCGGCTCGATGAAGTTGTCGTCATCGATGATGCACACGAGAGCCCCGCGTGCGGCCCGCACCCCCAACTCGAACGCGTGGTTCTTGCCCGGCCGGGGGGCGTGCAGCAGCGTGGCCAATCCCTCCCGGCCGCGGCGAACATCCTCGACGATCGACACCGTAGCGTCGGTCGAGCCGTTGTCGACGACGATCAATTCGCCGGTGCCCGCGGGCGAGCGTTCGAGTTCTTCGATGCACCGCCCTGCCGCCTCACCGATCGTCCGGGCGCCGTTCCTGGTGCATATCAAGACGGTCAGGTGGATCTCGTCGTGAGCCATCGCACCATCCCAGGCCAAAGTCCGTTGGGCCAACGTCCGTTGGGCCAGTCACCCGCCTGACCACTCCACCGGGAAGGGCCGCTGCCATTTCGATGGACTTGGGTTTGCCTGACCATCGATTCTGACGAGAATATCCTAACCTAACCGAAAGGCGCTGAAAGCCATGTCACTATACTGTACATCCCGGATTTTGATTCCACGGACGACATCCCCCAGATGTCGGGGAGCGATGCCATGCAACGATTGTTGATCACCGGAGGCTGCGGGTTCATCGGGTCCGCGTTGGTGCGGGAGTTCCAACGCCGAGACGTCGAGATCTTCGTCCTCGACAACAACAGCTACGGCTCGCGGGGCATCATCGACATCGACGACGAGCACTTCCTGTTCGGCGACATCCTCGACCCGGCACGGACGCGGGACGCCATGCGGACGGCGCGGCCGGATGTCGTCATCCACCTGGCGGCGATCCACTTCATCCCCCACTGCAATCAATATCCGTTCGAGTCGGCCAACGTGAATCTGCAGGGCACGGTGAACGTGCTCGACGCTGCCAGGGAGCAGGGCGGGGTGGGGAAGCTTCTCTTCGCCTCCACGGCGGCGGTCTATCCGATCGCCGATGTCGCGGTCGCCGAGACGCATCCGGTTGGTCCGCTCGACATTTACGGACTCTCGAAGACGATCGGCGAGCGGTTGTGCCACGAATTTCACCTGGCGACGGGTGTGCCCACGATCGTGTGCCGCTTCTTCAACGCCTTCGGCCCGAACGAGACGAATCCGCACCTCATCCCAGAGATTCAACGGCAGGTCCTCTCGGGCAGTCGCACGCTCAAACTTGGCAATCTCGACCCGAAGCGGGACTTCATCCATACCTACGACATGGCCACGGCTGTCACCGCCTTGCTCGACACGTTCGATCGTGGCTACGACACCTTCAATTTGGGCCGCGGCGAGGAATATTCGGTGCGCGAGATCGTGGCGGCGTTCTCCCGGGCCATCGGCGTGCCGATCGACATCGAGGTGGAAGCCGCCCGGGTGCGAAAGGTCGAGCGGATGCACCTGCTGGCGGACATCACGAAGATCCAGCGGTTCACGGGCTGGAAGCCCCGAATTTCTCTCGACGAGGGGATCGCCACGCTCGTCACCGAGGGCGTGTGATGCGGGTCGCGATCTGCGCTGATGGAATGTTTCCCGAGTCCATCGGCGGTATTCAGCGACATTCGCGGCTGCTCGTGGAGAGCCTCGCCCACGGCTTTCCCGAACTCGGCATCACGGTCGTGCACACGCACCCCGACAAGAGGTTGTTCGCCGGGTTCCCGAACGTCGAGGAGCGGCCGGTGGAGCCCCGCCCCGGCAGACGGCAGTACATCCTGGAGACCTACGATCTGTCGGGGCGCGTGGCCGACGTGCTCCGGACCATGCCGGACGCGATTGTCTATTCCCAGGGCATGGTCGTGTGGAAAGACATCGCCGAATTCTCACGTCGACTCATCGTGAATCCACACGGGCTCGAGGCCCATCAGGCGTTTGGCTGGAAGGACTGGCTCGTGACGCTGCCGTTTCGGCGGATCTTCGAGCACATCTTCCGCCATGCCGGTCACGTGGTGTCGCTTGGCGGCCGCCTGACCACGATTCTGCGGCGGATCGTGCCGGATCCCGATCGGCGGATCGTCGTGCTGCCGAACGGCGTTGTGCCACCGGTCGGACCGCCGCTGGATCGCGAGTGTCCTGCCGGGCACCTCGACGCGCTGTTCGTGGGTCGATTCGCCACGAACAAGGGCATTGCCGACCTGCTCGCAGCCGTGGATCTTCTCAATGCGAGGGGTTTCGGCGACCGGCTCCGCGTCAGGCTCGTCGGCGGCGGGCCCCTCTACGAGCCGCTGCTCGGGGCGAATCGGCGGGCCAATGTCGAGTTTTGTGGCGGCGTCGACGATGCCACGCTCGACCGTCTCTATATGGAGGCCGACGTCTTCGTGCTACCGACGCTCTTCGAGGGCATGCCCACGGTCGTGCTCGAGGCGATGGCCCGGGGGCTGCCGATCATCGTCACCGACGTCGGGGCGACGCGGGAACTCGTGGACGACACCAACGGATTCATCATCGACAAGGGCAACCCAGCCGACCTCGCGGGTCGGCTGGAGCGGATGGTGTCCATGTCCGCGGTCGAGCGCCGGGCACTGGGCCACGCCTCCCTGGAGCGCGTTCATGCGCGGTTCACGTGGCCGCGGGTGGCCCAGGCACACATGGAGCTTTTCGAGAAAGTCGCCGCAGCTCTTGCGGCCGGTGATCGCCGCGCCTGATCGCACGAACTGTCAATTCACCAGCTCGCAGCGTGGCGGCATCGGCTTGCGAAGGCGAAAGGTGGCTGCGGCGAAGTCTGCCTGTACCGAGCACTATACTCCTGGGGGGTCGGCCGAGTGCCCGGTCGCTGACCCTTTGGATCGCGTCGTCCACCGGCTCATTCAGCGTTCGTATGTGCGGCATCTGCGGCATCATCGGCGGTTTCGGCGACCGCACCGAGCCTGCGGTTCGCGCGATGATGCAAGCGATGGTGCATCGTGGCCCGGACGACGACGGTTATGAAGAGCGCCCCGTGGGGAGCGACATCGGCGGGGCCGTCGCGGCCTTCGGATTTCGGAGGCTCGCCATCCTGGATCTCACTCCGGCCGGCCATCAGCCGATGGTCGATGCCATCACCGGAAACTGTCTCGCCTTCAATGGCGAGATCTACAACTTCCGGCACCTCCGGAATCGATTGGCGGCCCAGGGGGTCAGGTTCCGCAGCACGGGCGACACGGAGGTATTGCTCCAGGCACTGACGTGCTGGGGTGAGGCGGCCCTCGACGAGCTTGACGGGATGTTCGCCTTCGCGTTTTACGAGGCCCGCACCCGGCGCGTCCTTCTCGCCCGCGACCATCTGGGAATCAAGCCACTGTATCTCGCGCGGCAGCCCCGGGGGATCGTCTTCGCGAGCGAGGTGCGGGCCGTGCTGGCGTCGGGGCTCGTGCCCGCGGATCTGGATCAGGCCGGTCTCGCGGCCTTTCTCGCGTACGGCGCCCCGCAGGATCCGCTCACCGTTCATCGTGCGATTCGTTCACTGCCCGCGGGATCCATGCAGTGGTTCGACGGCGGTGCGGCGGCGGGCTCGCCTTCGCCACCTCCCCGACGGTGGTGGCGGTTTCCACCCGTGGCGGAGCCGCTGCCGGAGGGCGAACTGGTCGATCGTATTCAAGAGGTCTGCATCCAGGCGGTTCGAGAACAGTGCGTCGCCGACGTGCCGCTCGTGGTGTTTCTGTCCGGAGGTGTCGACAGTGCCGTGCTCGCCGCGCTCGCCAAGGGCAACAGCGACCGGCTGTTCACGTTCACCGTCGGCAACGCGACGTCGGCAACGGAGGACGAGACGGCCCAGGCCCGGGAGACGGCCGGATTCCTGGAGACCGTGCATTACGAGACGGTGGTCGACGACGACTGGGTGCAGTCGGAATGGCGGGAATGGATGCTCGGCCTCGACCGGCCGAGCGTGGATGGCCTCAACACGCTCTTGGTGAGCAACGCCGTCAAAGTGGCGGGCAATACGGTGGCCCTGTCGGGTCTCGGTGCCGACGAGCTATTCGGGGGCTACGTCACCTTCGACGAGGTCCGCCGCCTGCGGCGGATGGTGGCCCCGGCGGGTGTCGTCCCGAAGGCGGCTCGGTCGGTCATGGTGCCGCTCGTGGCCCGGCTCGCGGGCGTCAACCGGCGCCAGCGGATCATCGATCTGTTCGGGGGCGGGATCACCTATCTCGACCTCGCGCTCCGGGCCAGGCGCGTCCACGGTGACGAGCATCTCGAGGCGATGGGTTTCGATCGTCGTGCCTTGGGACTAACGGAGCACTGGCTGCCGTCGGAGGCCTACGACGCGTTGACGGACGTCAATCAGGAACTGTTTCATACGGTTTCCCAGGTCGAGACCTTGTTCTACATGGGCAACACGCTGCTGCGCGATGCCGACATCAGCAGCATGAACTGCTCGCTGGAAACCCGTGTGCCGTTCCTCGGTCGCCGGGTCGTCGATCTCGTCGGCTCGATACCGGGCAGGATTCATTTTCCGCCCGGGCCGGCGCGGAAACACCTGTTGCGGCAGATGGCCTCGCGCGTCCTGCCCCCACGCGTGCTGGAAAGGCCGAAACGCGGATTTCATCTGCCGCTGACGCTCTGGATGAACGGCGCGCTGCGCGAGGAGTGCGAGGGCAGCATCGCCGGCCTCGCCACGTCGCCCGCGATCGATGGCGGTGGCGTTCACGACGTGTGGCAGACCGCGGTGGCACATCCAGGCCACCGCAGCCAGGCCCAACGATTATCGCTGGTTGTACTGGGAGCCTATCTCGACAAGATCGGGTCGGCGAACCCGGTCGCAGCCCGGCCTACCAGGAATTCGGCGACCGTCAGCGGGTGACCAACTCGAAGAGCACGCGATTGATGCCCGGAATCCGCACTGGGCTGAGGTTGTACCACCGCGTCAGGCGAAACAGCCCCCGGGTCACGTTACCAGGCCACCGGTCGTTGCCCCGTGCGAAGAGGATCTGCTCGAGCGCCGCCAGCGTGGCCGCGTCGATGCGGCCTTCCTTGGCGTGCCGCAGGATCTGCAGGTAGGTTCGCTGGATGATGCCGAGGACGAGATTCCGCCGCCCAAGGCGGTCTGCATCGGCCGCGAATTTGTCGCGGTACATGACCGCAGCCTGGCTGAATTTTTCAAGCAGCAGGGCGGGATCGAACACCTTCCGCTCCTCGGCGATCCTGTAAAAGCAGTCGGGTTCACCGGCTACGAGCCGGAATCGCACCCCGGCCTGCAGGAGCGCCCGCGTGTGCATTTCCACGTCCTGATGCCGAGGAAATGCCGTGTCGAATCCGCCCAGTCGCTGCAGAAAGCCGCGGTCCCACATCGGTTGCATCGTCTGCCACGGCAGCTCGTGGCGGAGGAAGTCCTCCAGCGGTCTCTTCGTCTGCGGCACCCAGCGCCGAGGGTCGTCGCCGGGCCGCTCGTGAAAGACCTGCATCGTGAACACGGCGAAGTCCAGGCCGCTGTCCCGCATCACGGCCGCGCGAGTTTCGAGACAATGCGGTGCCAGCAGATCGTCGGCGTCGAGAAACACCACGGTGCGACCGCGGGCCTCGGAGATACCCTGGTTGCGGCACGTGTTGGCGCCTCGGTTCACCGGTGCCAGAAAGCAGCGAACACGCGGGTCGCGCGAGGCGATGTCGGCCAGCAGATCCTGGCTTCCGTCGGTCGAGGCATCGTCGATCGCGAGCAGTTCCCAATCACGGAAGGTCTGGGCCTGGACCGACGCGATGGTCTGGCCGATGAAGCCGCGCTTGTTGAAGCTCGGCATGACCACCGATACGAGGGGGGCGGGATGTGCGGTCGCAGGATTCATGGGGGCCACGGGCCGGCGGCGTGATCGTGGTACATTAGCACGATCGTCGGTCCACGGGTCTGGTCCGCCCCCCAATGCGCATCCTCACGGTCGTCTTCAACCTGGAAAAGGGGGGCACGCAGCGGGCCGCCCAGAACTTTGCCGAGGCATACCTCGGCGACGGCCATGACTCCCGCCTGCTCGCGATGCGGGCCGGGGGTGTTCGGGAGGTTGAACTCCGTGAGCGGGGCGCATGCCTCTGGACGTCGTTGGACGACCGCACCGCAGCCGAGATCGCAGCCTGGCGGCCCGAGGTCGTCCATCTGCACTCCCACGGCCTCGAACCGGCCGAGGTCCGGGCCGTGGTCGCGGCGGCTCCGGGAGCGACGGTGGTCGAGACCAACGTCTTCTCCCGTCCATCGGCCTGGGTGCGCGACGTCGACATCAGCTTTCAATTGAGCCCGTGGTGCGCGTGGCTGTACGTGACCCGCGGCGGGCCTGCCGCCAAGACTGCCGTCGTGCCCAACCCGATTCGCGCCGAAGGCTTTCGCCGTGTGTCCGCCGAGGCGATCGCCCGGTTCCGCACCCGGCACGGCGTGGGTGAGCAGGAGCTGCTGCTGGGCCGGGTCGGACAGGCGTATCGCCGCAAGTGGTCGCCGCTCTTGGTCGATGCGTTCGAGCACGTCAGGCGCGCGGGTGTCCCGGCCAAACTCCTGGTCGTCAACGCCCCCGAGTCGATCCTGCATCGTGCCCGGCGGTCACCCTGGGCGGCTGACGTCGTGACGATCGAGCGGATCATCGGCGACGAGGCCTTGAGCGAGGCGTATTCGGCGATGGATGTCTTCGTCCATGCGGCGGACCAAGGGGAGAGCTTTGGCATCGTGCTCACGGAGGCGATGCTCTGCGAGACGCCCTGCGTCACGTTCAGCACGCCGTGGGAAGACAACTCGCAGCCCGGCGTGGTGGGCAACATGCAGGGCGGCATCGTGGCCACGACGCCGTGGGGTTTTGACCGGGCCCTCGAGCGGCTCTGCCGCGATCCGGACCTCCGCCGTGCCTTGGGCAGGGCCGGACGGGAGAAGGTGTTGCGGGACTACGAATCCACGGCCGTCGCGCGCGAGGCGCTTCGGCTCGCCACGGCGGCGAAGTCGATTGCCGCATCGCCTCCGACGCGAGCGGACGTGCTCGCGATGTATCGCGACGCCGCCGATGCTCCGTCGTGGCTCACGTCGACGGCACTCGGACGGTGGCCGCGGCTGCAGTTGACCCGGTACACGACGGGATATGAGCCCTGGCGGCGACTTGGCGAAAAGTGTGTCCGGGTGGCCGGTCGGCGGCTCGGCTTGTGGTCGGGCACGGACGGGACCGTAACGCCATGAGACTGACGTACTGCTGGACCGAGCCATCGGGATACCTGGCCGCGTGCATCGCCGAACTGGCCGGCCGGCCGGGCGTCGAGGTGTCGCTTCTGACATGGGAGATCCATGAGTCGGCTCCGTTCTCCACCGCGGCCCTGGGCGGCTCCCACGCCCGCGTCTTGGGTCGCAGGGAGCGGGACGACGGCCCCCTCGTCGAGCGGCTCGTCGCCGAGACGAATCCCGACGTGGTCTTCATCTCCGGTTGGGCGCATCCGCCCTACACGGGGCTGCTGAAATCGCCGCGGCTCACCGGGGTGAAATTCGTCATGGGCGCCGACACGCCGATTCGCTTCGACTGGAGGCAGCGGCTGGCCCCGTTTCGCATCGGCGGACTCCTCCGGCGGCTCGACGGCGTGGTCGTGCCTGGTGAACGCGGCTACCAGTTGATGCGCTACTGGGGCGTGCCGGGCCGGAAGGTCACCCGCCTGCTCTACGGCATCGACTATCGGCTGTTCGCCGGGGCCGGGGCCGCCCGATGCACCGGCGGAGCCCCCTGGCCTCGATCCTTCCTCTTTGCGGGACGCTATGTCGACGTGAAGGGTCTCGATCTGCTCATCGACGCCTACCGGTCCTACCGGCGGGCCGTCGCGGACCCGTGGCCGCTCCTCACCTGCGGCACCGGCCCGTTGGCGACCATGCTGGCGGCAGAGCCCGGTGTGACCGACCTCGGATTCCTCCAGCCGGCGGAACTCGCCCAGGCCTTCCAGAGGGCCGGCGTGTTCGTGCTGCCCAGTCGCCATGAGCCGTGGGGCCAGGTGATCGTGGAGGCCGCAGCGGCCGGATTGCCCGTGATCTGCACCCAGGCCTGCGGGGCGGGTGCAGACGTCGTTCGGGATTTTCACAACGGGCTCGTCGTGCCGACCGCCGACGCTCCGGCGCTGGCTTGGGCGTTTCGCTGGATGCACGGCCATGCCGACCGGCTGCCGGGCATGGGCGCGAGTGCTCAGGTCGCGGCGGCAGCCTACGGGGCCGAACGCTGGGCCGACACGCAGGTGGCGATGGCCAGCCGAATCGCGGCGGCGGATTGACGCGGGAGGAGCGGCGGCATGTGTGGCATCGCGGGAATCGTCGGGGCCGATCGCCAGGAGATCGAGGCCGCGCTGCGCCGCATGGTGCCCGCCATGCTCCATCGCGGGCCCGACGACTCGGGGTTCGAGTTCCTGCCGACCACGCTCGCCGGCCGGCCGGTCACGGCGGGTTTTGGTTTTCGACGGCTGGCAATCCTCGATCTTTCGCCTGCCGGGCACCAGCCGATGCTCAATGCCGAGACCGGCGACTGCCTGATCTTCAACGGCGAGATCTACAACTTTCGAGACCTCAAGGCCGAGTTGGAGGCGGACGGCTGTCGCTTCCGCAGTTCATCCGACACGGAAGTGTTGCTGCAGGCGCTCGGCCGGTGGGGCGATCGCGCCCTCGAGCGACTGGAGGGCATGTATGCCTTCGCGTTCTATCGAGCCGAAGATCGTCGCGTGCTCATCGCCCGGGATCCACTGGGCATCAAGCCGCTGTACGTGGCCGAAGTGGAAGGACGATTCCTCTTCGCCAGCGAGATCCGTACGCTCCTGGCGTCGGGCCTCGTGCCCCGCGACCTCGACGCGGATGGGATCGCGGGGATGCTGGCCTTCGGATCGGTGCAAGGCCCGCGCACCGTCTACGAGCGGATCCGGGAGTTTCCGGCCGCGCATTGCCGATGGCTGGAATCCACCCCGCGGTCGTTCTGGGAGTTGCCGGCGGTGCGGGCCGGCTCGGATGTCGACGCGGCATCCATGGTGCGCCACCGGGTCCAGCACGCCGTCCGCCGCCACCTCGTGGCCGACGTGCCGGTCGGCATCTTCCTCTCCGCGGGCATCGACAGCACGATTATCGCTGCCTGCGCGGCCGATGCCGGTGCCCGCGTCACGGCCTTCACGGTGGGGATCGGCGACCGCTACCCCGATGACGAGGTCGCCGTGGCCACGGCGACCGCCCGGGATCTCGGTATTCCCCACCGTGCCGTGCCGATCGAGACCACCACGCTCCCGGGTCTGTTCCAGCGGTGGATCGATTCGCTCGACAGTCCCTCTATCGACGGGTTCAACACGTATCTCGTCACCAAGGCTCTCGCCGATCAGGGCATCAAGGTGGGGCTCTCGGGACTCGGCGCGGACGAACTGTTCGGCGGATATCCCGTGTTTCACACTGCCCCGAGGCTCGCCCGGCTGCTCCGCGCGGTGCCCGGCCCGGTGCGTTCGGCATCCGCGCCGCTGGCCGCAGCCATCCTGCGGTCGGCGGGCCGGGCAGGACCGGCGGAGAAACTGTCCTCGATCCTGGCTGGACGACCCGACCTAGCCGACGTGGTCGTCGGGCTGCGTCGGATCGCTTCGGACCGTACCCTCGCGACCCTGGGGCTTCGCCCGATCGACGGGGTGCGCCGCCCGGCCGTGGCCGGTGACGCCTTCAACGTGATTTCCCGGATCGAGGTGGCGCACTACATGCGGAACACGCTGCTTCGCGATTCCGATGCCAACAGCATGGGCCATTCGCTCGAACTGCGGGTGCCGTTTCTCGACCTGCCGCTGGTGGAGGCGGTCGCCGCGTTGCCGGGCGGGGTGAAGGAAGCCCGGGGCGGTCCCGGGAAACGGCTGCTCCGCGAGGCATCGAGCGGTCACCTCCCGTCGGCCGTCGTGGCCCGCCGCAAGACTGGCTTTCGCCTGCCGATCGGCGACTGGATTCGAGGCGACATGCGCGACTTTTGCGAACACGCGATCGCATCGGCCGCGTCGATTCCGGTGCTGCGGGGCGACCCGGTTCGCGACGTCTGGCGACGGTATGCCGACGTGCGGGGCCCCGCCCCGTGGGCAAACCCTTTCGCGCTCGTCGTGCTGGGGGCCTGCCTTCAACGCCAAGCGGCGGCGCTCTGACGACCCGCCGTTCCCGAGACGATCGGGGGCGGACCGACAGCGGAGCACCGGCGAGCACGTCTGTAGGCCTGGGACGTGGCCTCGGGCACCGATCCCGCCGGACCGGACGGACACGCCCCGGTGGCAGCATGGACATGCGCCAAGCCGACGAGCACGGCGACGTGCGCGTTGCCGGGATCGTACTGCCAGGAGCCCTGTGCCTCGCGCAGCACGTCCTCGAGGGATGGCGAGACAAGCGCGATCGGCGGCGTGGAGGCCGCCGCCCGCGATGCGGCGATGGCGAGCCGCAGCCGGGACAGCAGGCGCTCCGAGGCGGCGTCGCGGGCGAGTAATGCGACCGCGAGCAGCAGCGTCGCCGCAAACGCGGCCCGCACTGGTCTTCTAGGACGTGCGGCAGTGCCGGACGGCGACAGGCCGCTCCCGGCCGCGATGCCGAGCGCCAGAACGGCCAGCAGGGCGTTCGCCGGGCAGTGCATGTTCCAGTCGAAGAACGAATGCACAGCCAGCGCCGCCGTGGCGGCCCACGCCGCGGGCGCCGCCCACGACAGACCGCGATTCCGCGTTGCGACGAAGCGCATCAGCAGTCGGCCCAGGACGGCCGCCAGGCCGATGCCGATACCAGCGCCGATGACGCCGGTTTCCGCGAGTAGTTGGGCGTAGTCGTCGTGAGCGTAGTAGGACACGAATCTCCCGCGATCAAGCGTACCCGTGAGTTCACCGTAACTCGTCAGCCCGGTCCCCAGCACGGGTGACGCACGAAACATCCGCAGGGCCGTGGCCGTCTCATCCACCCGTGGATCCGCCAGCATCGCCTGGGCGGATGGTTGCCACGACGCGGGCAGCGTGTCGACGACCCAAGGGCAGGCCCCGAAAAACACCAGCACGAAGACGGCCAGGAGTAGCGCGTAGGCCGCGGTCGCGGCGGCCAGCACTCGGCGCGATCGCGGCAGCGGGCACGCCAGCGTGAAAAACACCAGCATGCCCAGCAGCAATGCGGCCGCGCCCGCCCGGGAGCGGACTATTTCCCACGACGTGTAGACGCTCGCCGCCGCGAGCATGGCGGCGGTGAGCCAGACGGCCGGCGGTGGGACGCCACGCTTCCTCATCAGGTGCATCACGACGGCGAGCAGCGCCGGCACCGTGAGGCACAGAGCGCCGGCGAAATGATTGCTGTAGATGTAGGGGCCGAATCCGTCTCCCGCGCGGCTGTCGAGCGTCTCGTAACGGCAGTTGCCCGCGGTGACGGTCACCCGTTCGCCCACCCCGCAGGTTCGCAGCGGCGGTTCCAGGGGGGTGAGCCAATATTCGATCGGTCCCTTCAAGTCGACGCAGCCGAGAATTACGCGGTCCTTCGGCGTGACGGGAAACGCGAGTCCAAGGATCCACACGAGAGCCCCCGAGACTGCGATCGAGAAGGTGAGCCACCGTCGCCACCGCCCGGCCCTCGCGAGATCCGCCACCACGAACACCGTGACGAGGCCGAGCAGCAGGCGACGAATGCCGACGGCCGTGGCGGCCGGGTGAACGGCGATTGTGCCCCAGCCACCACCCCCGGCTTCTGCCAACGCCACCTTCCACGCCGCGCCGGAGATCGGCGCCAGGCTCATGAGCAGGCGATCGGGCAGCGGCAGGATCTGGAGGCAGGCGATGCCGGCGATGCCCAGGGGCACGAGCATCGCGAACAGCGGCCGCGGCTCCGACAGCGCCCAGATGAGCGCCGCGGCCGCCAGGGTCGCCTCCAGCGCGAAACGCGGCCAGGCGGCGGTGGCGCCCAGGGCCAGTGGTGCCACCACTGCGGCGGCGCCCAGCAGGGCGACGCAGATCGATTCCGCAACGCTGGCCGCGCCATGAATCGTCCGTGCGGCGGTGGCCGGCCGCCCTCCGGTCGCTTCGCCTGCCGCCGCGGGCGTCGTCACGCCGCCTCCCTGGACGCCGGACGGCCGGACGGCTCCATCCGCACGGGTGCCGGGAGCGGGAGCGGTCGGAGCCACGGGCCGCCGATGGGGGCGGTGGCCGACCAGCCCACGAGCAGCAGCACGAGCATCCCCATTCCACCGGGCGAGAAGAGCACCGACTCCGTGAGATTGATCAGCAGTACTGCCATGAACACGGTGAACGGCACGATGCCGCCGCGGGTCGACCGCGCCCCGAGCATGAAAATCCAGCCGAACACGAGGATCGCGAGCGGATACCCGAGTTCCTCGATCACGGCCAGCGGCATCACGCCCTTTTCGACCGTGAACATGATCGGCAGCCCGAAGATGGGATCGCGGGCGATGCCGTTCCACTCGTCCTCGGAGGAATTGACGCCGAAGCCGATGCCGGAATACGGGTGTGCGGCGATGTTTTCCAGGAGTCGCTCGATGAGGAAGCCGCGAGCCTGCTGATAGGCCTCGGTCACGTTCGTGACCCCCTCGTTTCCCTTCTGGATGAAGTCCTCGTAGAAATTCGTTACCCGTTCCCAGTTCACGATCAGCAGCAGCGCGAGCAGTGCGGTGGCCAGGCCCACGCGGGATGCCACCACCTTGGGCGACTTGCGAAAATTCGCCATCAGCCCGCGGCAGGCCTCCGCGATCAGGCCGAAGGTCATGCTGGCGATGAACGACATGAGCGCCACCCGCGATCGAGACAGATAGACCATCAGCAGGCCCACGAGCAGCATGCCGATCCTCCACTTGGGCAGCGGACGCATCGTGAGGCACTGCATGCCCACGTAGGCCGAGAGCACGGCCATGATGGGGCCGAAGTTCTGCGGATGCACCATGACCCCCTGGAAGAGTCCGGGGTTCTTCATGTAGCCCATGCCCAGCGGAATGATCGGGATGCTGGTCACCGCGGCCACCATGAGGCCGCCAAAAATGATTTTTTCGGCGAATTGCCGCTCGCCCGCGTCCATCCACGACCAGCCCGTGAAGATGGTGAGCACCACGATCGTGAACGAGATGATCTTGAGCAGCGACACGTCGAGCAGGGGGCTCACGGCCACCGAGTGGGCCATGATGAGCAGGCAGATCAGCACGGTGTAGGGGATCAGGATCCATCCCTGGCGGGTCGCGCGTGGGCTGCGGCCGGCGGTGAGCACCGCCACCAAGCAGCAGAAATACACAAGATACCGCAGCAGCGCCGCGGCCTGGGGCACGCCGCCGAGCGTGTGGTTCGTGAGGTTGAAGATGCAGCACAGGAACAGCGCTACGATGGCTTGGCTGCGGCCGGCGAACGCGTAGCCCGCGATCAACAGGTAACTGACGGTGGCTGTCGGCGGCGACGCGATGCGCAGCAGCGTTGCCAGGATCGGCACGACCAGCCTGTTGAGCGGGGTCGGCACGCTCCGCGTGCGCGCACGCCATTCCTCGACCCACTGTGCCGGGGGCGTGACCTCCGCGCGAGATGTCGCACTGCCGCTGGCCATCAGGCTTCCACCACTTCCGCGAACCGGCCGGTCTTCGCCACCACGCCCTGGTCCAGCTTGACGAGCTCGTCGCAGGCCGCGACGGTGCTCAACCGGTGGGCCACGATGATGAGCGTTTTCGACCCGTGCAGGTCGTTGACGGCCGCCATCACCTCCGACTCCGTCGCCGTGTCGAGGGAACTGGTCGCCTCGTCGAGCACCAGGATGAGCGGATCGCGGTAGAGCGCCCGCGCGATGCCGATCCGCTGCCGCTGGCCGCCCGACAAGCGGACGCCTCGCTCGCCGACCAGTGTTTCCGCCCCGGCCGGCAGCGTGGCCACGAAGGCATCGAGCTGGGCCGCCCGCAGGGCGCGGCGCACGGCCTCGTCGTCGACCTCGTCGTCAGGCACGCCGAACGCGATGTTGCGCCGAATCGTGTCGTCGGTGAGGTAGATCGACTGGGGCACGTAGCCGATCGCATTCTGCCACGACCGCAGGCAGGTGTGGATATCGCGGCCGTCGACCAGCACCCCGCCGCGCTGGGGCGTGAGCAGGCCGAGCAGGACGTCGACGAGCGTGCTCTTTCCGGCACCGCTGCCACCCACGATGCCGATTGACTGTCCCTTGCGAATCGTCAGGCTCACGCCTTGCAGTGACGGCTTTGCTGCCCCCGGATAGGTGAAAGTCAGGTCGCGGAGTGCGATCGCGTCCTGAAACGAGATCCGCGAACCGTCAGCGACGCCGGTCTCGGGCACCGGTATGGCCAGTTCGGCGGTGAGCGAATCGAGCGTGGCCTGCATCGACCGGGTGTTCTGCCACGTGATCAACATTCGGTTGGCAGACGGCAGCACGCGGAACGCCGCGGCCGCGAACAGTCCGATCCGTGCCATCACCTCCGCCGCCGAATTCCCCTGCCCGACCAGGACGGCCCCCAGAACGACGAGGCCGGCGACCGACAGCAACTCGTACCAGAGCCGCGGCAGTTGCTGGGAGGTGTTGATCCGACTGCGAAGGCTGGCGGCCGCCACGTCGTGCCGCTCGAACTCCCGTTGAAATTCCCGTTCGCGACCGAACAGCTTCACGTCCTTCGCGCCACCGAGCCCTTGATGGAGATGTTTCGTCCTCAGGATCTCGTGTTCGCGGAGCCGTCGACCCCAGCCCTGCAGCCTGTGCCGCGACAGGACTTGAAACACCCACGTGGCCACGCCAAGGACGGCGGCGATGCTCATGGCACCGGCCGGCTCCATCACGAGGAGCAGCGCGATGATGCCCGCGATCACGAGGGATTCCGTGATGAACGACAGCAGGGCCGAGCAGAGGTAGGTGAATTGGCTGACTTCGCCGGTCGCATTTTGGATGAGCCCGGCCGAATTACGTTGCAGGTGAAACGTCCAGGGTTGTCGCAGGTAGCTGGCGAAAAGCCGCTGCGACACGCTCGATTGGACTTCCGCGACGAACTTGGTCTGCCGCCACAAGAGGTAGACCATGAACGCGGTCTTCACCGTGTAGACCGACAGCATCGCCAGGAGTCCGTAGATGACGAGCAGGCCTTCGGAAGGGTTGCCGAGCCGCTGCCGGACGGCATCCAACCACGAGGCGGATTGGCCCATGGCCTGGTTCCCCGTGAGCAGGACGATGGCCGGCAGGACGATGCCCACACCGAGCATTTCCAGGACCATGCCGATGGTCATCAGCACGGTGAGCCCCATGGCGTCGCGGCGCTGCCGCTGTTCGAGGAGGCGCCAGACCTGACGCAGCGTGCTCATGTGCCGGGCTCCGGGAGCGGTGCGGTGCGGCCCGGCACGCCGTGGACCAGTGAATCCGCCGGCGCATCACGGAGGGCGCATGAATTGGCCGCCACCTTGGTCCGCGGACCGAGCGTCACGGTCGGGCCGACCGTGGCGTGCATGGCGAGAAAGCAATCTTCGGAGACTCGCGCGCCGCCTGCCAGGGCCGCGTAGGGGGAGAGCACGGCATAGTCCCCTACGGATGAGTCGTGAGCGATGGAGGCGTGGTAGTTGACCAGCACGCAACGGCCGACCGCGGCGGCGTCGCTCACGACGGCGGCGGGGCACACGATCGATCCCGGGCCGATCGCGGCAGTGGGCGCGACGATCGCGGAGGGATGGATCAGCGTCACGAAACGCGCTCCTCGGGCCAAAAGAGTCTCTGCGACGTGGCGGCGGACCCCCGGGATGCCGATGGCCAGCAGCAGTCCGTCATGGGGCTCGGGAACGAATGTTGCCGGATCGGCGATCACCGGGGGCGCATCCTCATGGCTTACGAGATTATCAGCATCCGCCGAAAGAAATCCGCACACGCGTCGGTTGTCGGCCGGCCAGGCGTCTCGGGCCCACTGCAGGACTTCCCGGCCGAACCCCCCCGCTCCTACGATGAGGAGGCGACTGACGTCGGGGGGCGGGAAGCGCATGACGAACAGATTTCGGGAGAGATCGCCACGGCGGAACCCGTCGCCGCCGGCAGGTACCATGACTGATGACAGCCATCATCCGTTGAGTATACGGTCGATCGTGAGCGATTCGTGATTGCCTTCCGAAAGTGTGCCATGGCCCAAAGAGCCGTGTTGTATGTGATCGTGCTCGCCTGCGCCGGCCACATCCAGGCCGCAGGCCCGGACGGAAAGGTGCCCCCGGCCGATTGGCTGCGGTCGCTCCCAGCCCCGCTCTTCCGGGAAGGACATGGGCTCCCCCCCCTCACTCGTTGGGGCTGGAGCCTCGATGCAGCGACCCGTGTCGATGTCGCGGAGCGCTGGGGCTATTGCCTCGAGTTGGTGGGGTCGGGGAACGATGGCTTCGTCGATCGCGTGCAGAAGAATCCCTCCGACCCGGAGGCGCGGCTCCTGGCGATGGCGATCAAGAATCCGCGACGCTTTCCGCTCCAGGTCATCACGTCGCGCAAACTCCCCGACTTCGCCCGTGTGCCTCCCGAGACCTGGACCCGCACGGCCGCAGGCGTCTTGGTCAACGGGCAGGCCAAGTCGCTCGATGGCATGGTCTGGACACCGGGCATGCAACCCGTGTTCAGTCCGCTCACGCCCGACTCCGTGTGGCAGGAGTCGGGGCGTCTGCAGGCCGAGCCGCTCCGCCAGTTGCACCGACTCTGCCCGATCGCCGTGATTCTCAACGGGGGCGAGTATGGCATGCCCGTGGCCGGCTGGGCGCGGAAGGCGTGGGAGCAGGATCCCGCGATCGTGAAGGCGAAGGGACAAGCGACCTGGGCGGATTACGGGTCGCAGCGCCTGGCCCGCAGCCAGCGGATCATCGCCGAGGCTATCAAGGAAGCCGTGCCCGACCGCGGACTCTACGTCTACTACCACTTTGGTGGCGTGCCCTACCGCAACAGCTATCCCGAATGGAATGAATGGCAGGCGTCGTTTCACGACGCGAAGGGCATCTGCGACCTCCCCAACTCGGTGGCCTACTACAAGGAATACAACACCGGTTGGACGTGGGAAGGCGAGCGTGGCGACCTGCTCACCCAGATGCTCAATGCCCGCGGCGAGGAGATCGCGGCCGGCTACCCGCTGGCCTACAACTGGCTCTGCGGCGGCTACAAGGCGGCGGAACCGGGCCAGATCAGCGAGACGAAACTCTACGCCGGATTCCTCAAGATGCTCTACACGGCCGGCATGGTGGGGGGCAACGCGGGCTACTACGAATATCCCGTGACGCATGGCGTGAGGGGCTTCGACGCGCCGTTTCCGCCGGACGACCCGCCGCCGTGGATCCAGCAGATGCTGGCGCTGTCCCGGGTGCACGCGCAGTTTTCGTTTCTGGAGCATTACCTTCGCGACGGAGATCTCCTGCCGGGCCCGAACAAGCATCGGTGGTCGAAGGATCAGCCCGCCTACGAGTTTCCGACCGGAGACGCCAACGCGCGGGTGGTGGCCCGACGCCTGCGGGACAAGCCGCAGTGGCTGATCACCGCCTGGGCCGCGGACGGCAACGAGCGGGAGGTGCAGGTCACTATCCCGGACCTCGGCCGCGTCACGCTGCTGGCCCGCGGCTGCGCGACGGTGCACAAGGCGAAAGTCGTCGACGGCAAGCCGGTGACGGCTTATTTCGACTCAGGGGACGAATACTGGGATCGAGGTATCGACAATCCCCTGCGGCGGTGACCGGTGGCGTGGGATGCGTGACGTCGCCCCGGACCCGGTCGCGGCGCGCGGCTCTCGGGATGACACCACGCCTGTGATAGCATCCAGGCATGCCCAGCCCGAAGCCCGAGCCCCTCTCACCGCCCCTTTCCATCTGGCTGGTCAACCCGTTCGACGACATCCCCGGCGAGGGCCTGCCGGCGATGCGCTACTGGTCGCTGGCCCGCGTGCTCGCCGCCCGCGGCCACGACGTGACCTGGTGGAGCGCCACCTGGAGCCACCGCCGCAAGGCCATCCGCTCGATGCCGCTCGGGCTGGCCGATGACGAGGGGTTCGCCCTGCGGCTCGTGGCCGTCAGGCCCTACGAGAAGAACGTGTCGTTCGCCCGGATCGGCAGCCACCGCGACTTCGGTCGCACGTTCGAACGACTGGCCTGCGAGTCGGTGGCCGCCGGCCAACTCGGCCGCCCCGACCTGATCGTGGCCAGCCTGCCGCCGCTGGAGGCCCCCGAGGCCGCCCTCCGCGTGGGCAAGCGGCTCGACGCGGCGGTCGTGGTCGACGTGCAGGACCTGTGGCCCGAGACGTTCGCCCGGCTCGTGCCCGGCCCGGCGTTCCTACGGGGCATCGTGGCCCCCTGGATCCTGCGGGGCATGCGCGACCGTCGTCGCGCGATCCTCGCCGCCGCCGGCGCCGTCAGCGCGACCGCCGCATCCCATCTCGAGGCGATCGCCGCCGAGATCCCGGCAGCCACGCCGCGGCATGCGTGTCTGCTGGGTGCCTATCCGCAGGAGTTTCCCGACCAGTCGCGGATCGCGAACCACTCGGCCGCCGTCGGCGCCGACGAGGCGGGGCGGCCGCCGCTCGAATGCGTCTACGCGGGATCGCTCGAGGCCGGCCAGGACCTCGACGCCCTGGTGGCCGCCGCTCGACAGCTCTCTGCCAACGGAGTGTCGGCCACGATCCACGTGGCGGGCACCGGCATGCTCGAGCCCATGGTCGAGCGCGCGGCCGCGACGCTCGGCGGCCCCTGTCGGATCGTGCACCACGGCCTGCTCGGCCGGCGCGACTACGTCCGTGTCCTCGCCGCCTGCGACGTGGGGCTCGTGTGCGTGAAGCCGGAGTCGCAGGTCGTCCTGCCCAACAAGGCCTGCGACTACGCGGCTGCTGGGCTGGCACTGATCAACTCGCTGCCGGGAGAACTGGCCCGGCTCATCGACCACTACGGTGCGGGCCTGAACTACACGGCCGGCGACGGAGCGTCGCTGGCTCGTGCCATCTCGGATCTCGCCGCCAACAGGGGCCGGCTCGCCGACATGCGGCGTGCCTCCCGGCGGCTGGCCGCCCTCGAATTCGACCGCGAACGACTCTACCCGCGGTTCGCCGACTGGCTGGAAACCATCCCCGCCTGACCGGCCGCGGACGCTGTTTTCCCGGCTTTTTGTCGGCGGTTTCTGCTGTTGTGGCCCGCCGGCCCCGCGATCATCATTGCCGTCGCAGGACGCCATGGCACATTTTCGACACCATCCCACGAAGCGGCCGATCTCGCGGCTGGCGGAGGTGCTCCGCCTGGAACGCCGCGACATCCTCACGGTCTGCCTGTTCGCGATCGCGGTCGGGATCCTGTCGCTCGTGACGCCGGCGGCCATCGAAGCCCTGGTCAACACCGTGCAGTTCGGCGTGCAGCTCTGGCCGGTGCTCGTGCTGTCGGGCGTGATGCTCGGATTCCTGGCGCTCGCCGCGACGCTGCGGGCCATGCAGTTGCTCGTTGTCGAATGCATCCAGCGGCGGCTCTTCGTCCGCACCGCCGACGCCTTCGCCGACCACTTCGCCAGGGCCGAGATCACCGCCTTCGACGGGACGAACCCCACCGACATCGTCAACCGCTTCTTCGAGGTGGCCGGCGCGCAGAAATCGATCGCCACGCTGCTGGTGGACGGCGTCGGCATCGTGACGCTCACGCTCGTCGGCCTGGTCGTGCTCGCCTTCTACCATCCGTATCTGCTCACGTTCGCGGTCGTGATCGCGGCCCTCATGGTGTTCATGCTGTTCGTGCTCGGGATCGGCGGCGTGCGGACGAGCATCGGCGAGAGTTACGCGAAGTTCGACGTGGCCGCCTGGCTGGAGGAACTCGCGAAGTGTCCCCACACGTTCCGCTTCGGTCGCGGCGGGATGCTCGCCCACGAGCGGGCCGACGCCCTTGCCGGCGCCTACGTGACCGCGCGGCGGGCGCACTATCGCGTGGTCTGGCGGCAGACGCTCTTCGCGCTCCTCCTGGAGGCGATCGGCATGACCGTTCTCCTCGGTCTGGGCGGCTGGCTCGTCATCAATCGCCAGCTCACCATCGGCCAGCTCGTCGCGGGCGAGCTCATCGTGGCCCTGATCCTCACGGCGTTGTCGAAGATCGGCAAGTATCTCGAGACCTTCTACGACCTGCAGGCGTCGCTCGACAAACTCGGCGTGCTCGACCAGTTGCCGTTGGAACGCGAGGGGGGCGAGACGCTGCCGGCGACCGACCGCCCCCTGGCCGTCGTCGCGGAAGTCACCGTCCGCGGTCGGCAGCGGCGGCTCGAGGTGCAGCCCGGTGAGCGGGTGGCCATCACGGGCCCGTCCGGCTGCGGCAAGACCTTCCTGCTCGAGACGCTGGGACTGCTCCGCGTGCCCGAGGAGGGGCTGCTCGAATTCGACGGCCTCGACGCCCGGTCACTGGATCGGTCGCGAACCCGCCTCGAACTGGCCTACGTGGGCCAGTCGGAGACGTTCGCCGACACCGTGGCGGAGAACATCCGTGTGGGCCGATCCGACCTCAGCGCCGCCGACGTCCGCCGGGCGCTCGACATGGTGGGACTCGCCGACGAGGTGGCCCGCCTGCCGCAGGGCGTGGGCACGCCGCTCGGCTCCGATGGCAAGCCGCTGTCGGCCAATGCCATCGCCCGCCTGTCGATCGCCCGGGCGCTGGCCGGCAAGCCGCGGCTGCTTCTCATCAACGGCCTCCTCGACACCCTCGACACCCGCGATTGCCCGCAACTCGTGGAGTCACTCTTCGACCGTGCCGCGCCGTGGAGTCTCGTGATCGTGACCGCCCGAGACGACATCCGCCGACAGTGCGACAAGACGGTGGACTGGACATGACCACTCAGCCGCATTCCCCGCCCGCCCCGAAGCCGGCGAAGTCGGCCCTCGCCGCAGCGGCGACTCCGCGCTCGATCCGCCGCCTGTCCCGCCTGTTTTTCCTGCTCTTCCTGGCCACCCCGTTTCTCCTGGCCTTCGTGCCCTGGCAGCAGACCGTGAACTGCCGGGGCATGGTCGTCGCATTCTCTCCAGTCGAGCGGATGCAGGTGCTCACGGCGCGGGTCTCGGGGCAGATCCGCACCTGGCACGTGGTCGAGGGAACCCGCGTGAAGATGAACGATCCGGTGGTCGATATCGAAGACAACGACCCTGACCTCGCGCAGAGGCTCGAAGCGCAGCGCGCCTTCCTCGAGGGCCGCCTCGCGGCGGCCCGCGACGAGGTCGCGGAACTGACCGCCGCCACGCAGGCCCAGGAGGGGGCTCGCGCCGCGGCCGTCAAAGCGGCGGAGGCGAACCGCGATGCGGCACGGAAGGCGATCGAAGTGGCCGAGCAGTCGGGCGCCAACGCCCGGTTTGCCCAGGAATTCGAGCGCAATCGCTTCGAGACGTTCGACGACTTGTTCACGAACCCGCAGTTCGGCGGGCTCGAGAGCCGCCTGTCTCGCGACGAGGCCCGGATGCGGTCCGACCGCGCCCAGACCGACGTCGATCGCGCGGCAGCCGAAATCCAGCGGGCCCAGGCCGCCCTGCTCACCCAGGAGTCGCTCGTGCTCCAGGCCGACGCCGCGGGGCTCTCGGCGATCGCCGTGGCCCGCAGCAACCTGCGGAAGGCGGAGCAGAACCTGTTCTCGGTCGAGCGGGAGTTGCAGGAAATCGCCAACCGTATCGAGCGGTTCAAGGCTCGGATCGTCGTCGCGCCGTGCGACGGCACCGTCTTCCGCGTGTCGGCGAACGTCGGCCAGGGCGGCCAGTACGTGAAGGAAGGCGACGAGCTGTGCACCATCGTTCCAGACACCAACGACCGGGTCGTCGAACTCTATCTCGACGGGCTCGACGCGCCGCTGGTGCGGGCCTATCAGGACCGTACCGGGGCGATGCCGCACGTGCGGCTACAGTTCGAGGGCTGGCCGGCGGTGCAGTTCTCCGGCTGGCCGGAACTGGCGATCGGCACCTTCGGCGGTCGGGTGCGGCAGATCGACTCGGCGGCCATGCCCGACGGCAAGTTTCGCGTGCTCGTCGAGCCGGAGCAGCGGCTCCAGGGAGACGAGTGGCCCGCGGCGGAATTCCTCCGGCAAGGCAATCAGGCCGTGGGCTGGGTGTTTCTCAACCGCGTGCCGCTGGGCTACGAGATCTGGCGGCGGCTGAACGGCTTTCCACCCGTGCTGGCGCCGGCCGCGAAGGACAAGGGCGACGGCAAGGGCGGCAAGCCTCCCAAGGTCAAGGTGGGCTGACGCACCGGCTCGCGAGGCTGGCGGTCGCCGCCGTGGTCGTGGCGGCTACGATGCCCGCGTCGTCCCGCGGCCAGGATCTCGCGCCGCTGCCGTCGCCACTGCCGGCCGCATCGGCGCCGGTCGCTCTGCCGCAGGTCGCCCCGGTGCCGGAGGAGGTCGTGGCCCCGCCCCCCGGGCCGCCGTCCATCGACATCGTCGATCCCACGCCGCTCCCGGCGTCGGCGTCGTTGCAGATCCCGGGCCTGGCCCTCGACGAGCGACCCGAGCCGCTCACCCTCGCGGAGGTGCTGCAGAGCGTGCTCACCCACTATCCGCTCCTCCAGGCCGTGGAGCGCGAGCGCGGCATCGCGGCGGGACGCTACACGACCGCGATGGGCGCCTTCGACACCAACGTCAACATGGCCGGCAACGCGTTGGCCCCCGGAACCTACGAGAACTACCGCTCGGACTTCGGCCTCTCCCAGCAGTTCATGACGGGCGGCATGACCGCCTTCGGCGGTTTCCGCACGGGCTTTGGTGATTTCCCCACCTACAACCTCGGGCAGAAGACGGCCGCGGCGGGCGAGTGGCGGGGCGGGCTCACCATTCCCCTCGCCAAGAACCGTGACATCGACCGCGCCCGTGCCACCCGCGCGCAGGCGGAACTCGACATCGCGCTGGCCGAGCCGGTGATCGAACGGAGTCGCCTCGACTACATGCGGGCCGCCGCGCGGTCGTATTGGGCCTGGCAGGGCAGCGGCGAACGCTACTCGGCGAGCGAGCGCATCCTCCAATATGCGATCGACCGAGACGAACAGCTCGAGTTGAAGGTCAGGGCCGGGGCCGTCGCCAACATCGAGCGGATCGACAACCAACAAAACATCGCCCTCCGCAACGGGCTCGTGGTGCAGGCGGATCGGGGCGTGCAGCAGGCCGCGATCGACCTCTCCCTCTACCATCGAGACGCCGGCGGCCGGCCGCTCCTGGCCCGGCGGGTGCGGATGCGGCCCGTGCCCCTGCCGGTGCGGCCGTCCACCGACCTCTACCAGCAGGCCCTCTCGCGGGCGCTGGCCGCCCGTCCCGAATTTCAACGGCTTTCGATCCAGCGGGAGAAGCTGCTCGTGGAACGGAAGTTTGCCGCGAATCAGACGCTGCCCGCGATCGACGGCCAGATCCTCGGCAACCAGGATGCCGGCTACGGCAAGAGCCCGCTCTCCGGCCCCGAGGGCCTCGACCGCCAGGTCCTGCAGGCTTCGCTCGTCTTCCAGATGCCGGCCCAGCGGCGCGATGCCCGCGGCAAACTCCAGACGCTCGAGTCGCAACTCATGCAGATCGACCGCCAGCTCACCTGGGCGCAGGATCAGATCCGGGCCGAGGTGCAGGATGCGTTTTCGCTCCTGGAGCGGGCCTTCGAGTTTCACCGGCAGGCCCGGCAGCGGCTCGATCTGGCACGGCTCGTGGCCGACGCCGAGCGGGAGCAGTTGCGGCTCGGCCGTAGCGACGTGCTCCGCGTGACTCTTCGGGAGCAGGCCAAGTTCGAGGCCGACGTCCTGGAAGTCACCGCTCGTCAGGAATTCTGGCGGGCCGAGAGTGACCTGCGGGCGGCCGACACGTCGCTCGGTCCCGAGAGCCCGGGGCTCCTGCCGGCGGCCGTGCTTCCGGACCTGCGGTAGCGGTCACCGCGTGATCTCCCGTGGCCTGCGGGGTTCTCCGGCTCATCCGGCCCACACGTGAGCCTCATGCCCCGACGCGCCCCACCGGCGTCGGGGATGCCCGTGCCCTCTCGCTGGACGTTCGCTGCGTTCTGCTACGCTCCCGCCATGCCACCCGATGACCGCCCCGTCGTTCGTCTCGGCTTCGCCGGGTTTTGGGGCGGATTCGATCCGCACGACAACTTCTTCACGCGACTGCTGGCCCGGCGCTGGCGGGTGGAGATCCATGACCGGCCGGAGTTTCTGATTCACTCGTGCATGGGCCGTCGGAAGCACGATCACCGCACGCACGACTGTGTGCGGATCTTCTACACCGGCGAGAACGTGCCCCCCGACTGGCACTCGACCGACTGGGCCTTCACCTTCGAACACACGAGCCATCCGCGGCACTTCCGCCTCCCGCACTGGCCGCTCTACGTCGATCCGGCCCGGCTCGTGAAGCCCGCCGGCCACGATCCCGACGCGGCGCTCGCGCGGAAGACGAAATTCTGTGCCTTCCTCGCCTCGAACCCGCTGTGCCGCGAGCGCAACGAGTTCTTCCGCCGTCTCTCCCGTTACAAGCCGGTCGACTCCGGCGGCAAGGTGCTCAACACGCTCGGCTATCGGGTTCGCGACAAGCATGCCTTCCTGGCCGACTACAAGTTCGCGATCGCCTTCGAGAACGAGTCGCACCCCGGCTACACGACCGAGAAGGTGGCCGACCCGATGATCGCCGATGCGATCCCGCTCTACTGGGGCGATCCGCTCGTGGGGCTCGACTTCGACACGCGGAGCTTCCTCTCGGCCCACGATTCGGGCTCGCTCGACGATCTCGTCGAGCGGGTGATCGCGGTGGATCGTGATCCGACGCTCCATCGGCAGCTGCTGGCTCGGCCGTGGTTCCCTGGCAATCGCCCGCCGCGGTGTGCCGACGCCGAGGCCATCCTCGGCCAGTTCACCCGCATCTTCACCACGCCGATCGATCGCGTGTCACGCCGCCGCAGCCTCGCCCGGACGTGCGGCCTCGACCGGCTGCCGGCCGCCGCCGCGGCGGCCGGTCGGCGGATCCGGCGGAAGTGGCGCAAGCTCGTCAACGACGCCGGACCGCTGTTCGACGCCGACGGTCCGGGCCACCACGCCGCGCCGTGATCGACGACTGCCAGATGACGGCGTTCAACGAATCGGCACCAGCGGCGGCATCGCCGCGGGCGGAGATGCTGGCGTCGCGGGGATGGCCGGCTGGACCGGCTGCACGGACTGTCCGGGGATGGGTGCGATGGGCACCGCGGTTGGCACCGACGCCTGCCGCGCTGGCTGTGGCTGCAGCGGACCGGGGGCGGGGCTCGTCGCGGGGGCCGGCACGGTCGCCGGCCGGCTCCGCGTATTCAGGTCGTCGATCAGTTGCTTGACCTCGGGATGGAAGGCGAGCCCCCGTCCCTCGAAGACGTCGGCCGGCGTCACGCCGAACCGGCCATAAAGCATCGAATCGGCGTTGTGGTCGACGGAGAGATCGGCTCCGCCCAGCGACACGCCGAGAAACAGTCCGCGACTGCGCGCGTAGGAGTAGATCTCGGCGCCGAGCCGGGCGTCGGTGCCCGCGTTGGCCTGGCGGCCGATCGGCCCCAGGGCCACCGAGGCGTCCGCTCCGAGCGTCACCTTCTGCCCGTTGAGGATGCCCTGCAGGCTACGCGGCGTGGCGAAGATGAGCACGATGTCGGCAGCCTGCACGCCAGCCTGGAAGCCGAGACTGCCGCCCCCCATGGTCACCATGACGGGCGGGCTCCACGAGCGATCGGGGCGGCGCACCATGAGCACGCCCTTGCCGTAGTTGACGCCGAGGATGAATCCCCCCTTGATCATGTTGGGGAAGATCGCGATCCCCTCGGCCTTCTCGAGCATGGTTTCCGGAATGGATTCGATCTGGAGCCCGCTGAATTGGTCGAGCGCCTCCCGGGCGGACGTGACGGTCTGGATCTCTTGCGAGCCCCCCGTCAGCGCCGATTGCGCCAGCAGCGCGGGAGACCACGAGGCGGCGAGCAGCATGACGGCACTGCCGATCGAGCGGGTCAAACGCATGGCGAATCCTTTCACGCGAGTAACCGGCAGAGGGCCGGTATGCGAAAATCGTACTCCCGGAGGGGCAGGGCTGACGACCGCAATTCGGGCCTCACAACCGGGGCGCCGCGGGCGGCCGCCCTACCTTGCCGCCCTGCTCCGCGGTGGTAGCATCAGAGACCTGTCGCCTGTCGGCGACGGCACTCGCCCGAGTGGCGGAATTGGCAGACGCGCAAGATTCAGGTTCTTGTCCAGGTAACTGGGTGGAGGTTCAAGTCCTCTCTCGGGCATTGTGGCGGTAGGGATCCATCGGCCCGCCGCCCGCGAACGCCGGCGGCGGATGAGCACGCCGCACAACGGCCGGGGTTCGATATCGGCCGGGGCCGCACGACCGTTTTACCCGGCGCATGGTTGCCGGTCGCCCCGCCGCCTGTAGGATTTCGGTGGGGCCGTAGCTCAGTTGGTTAGAGCATCGGACTTTTAATCCGTTGGTCCTGGGTTCGAGTCCCAGCGGCCCCACTTCGTACCCCGAGCGGCGACGGCCACCGCCGTCTGGCCGCACCGGATGCGCCCCCTCCCGTCAGCCGCGGGCGCCAGGGCAGGTGGAAATCAGCAGCACGACGAAGCCGACGAACAGACCCATCGGTGAAAAGAGCGTCCGAAGAGCCGTGCGGCGGAACGGGACCGGGCTGGGGATCGGCGACATGAGAGCCTCCTCACTGTGGCAACGGTGACGAACAGGGTTTGCTGTCGACGTGTACGGCACACGCGAGCAGCGGGATGGTCTGGACGACGGAATGCAAGTCGACGTCGACTCGCGTCAGGCGAGTGACATGATCGACAAGAACGCCGCCATCGGGAGGCTGCACATGAAGAGATCCGCTCTCGTAAGCCACCCGGATGCCCGGGGGGCACGTGAAACCGTCGAACTGTTCCGGCTCATGAGCGGACTCCTGCACATGTCAACCAACGATGTTTCTGGCACGCGCCAAAAACGTCGCGACGAGGAAATGCATTCGCCGTGCCACAACCACGCAGCCTCCCGGAATCGACAGGTTCGCCGTCGGCGTTCACCAGCGGGGCTTGTTTTTCAGGGAAAAACGCCGTCCGGCCCGGGGGGTTCGACGTGACCGACGGCGGGCATGGTTGATCCCGGTGGGGCGAATCGCTCCACCGCTGCTGGTCGCTGGGGACCAGCAGCGGAGCGATTCGCTCCAGCAGCCACCCCAGGGCGACCGGCCTGAAGGCCGGGAACGCGGCCACGGCCCGCCGGGTCTTTATGCGGACCCCACGTGATCCTCGCGCGCAGGGAGGCATCTCGTCGGAAGCCGGCCTTTGGAGCCCAACCGGCTCGGGTCTGCCCACACCCTCGCGCCGGACGCTCGCTGCGTCCATCCTGGACTTCGCTCGCTCGGAGACGGCTGCGCTCCGGCATCCCTGCCTGCGCTTGCCGTCTACGCCGTCTCGCGGGGATGGGCAGACCCGATCCTTCCTCGATTCCGTGGGGCGAGGCGTGGGGGATGCCCGTGCCGTCGAGCCGGCGTTGCTGCCCGCGCTCCGCAATGCGTGCTGCGATTGGCCAGCATCGAGTGAGCGACGGGCACGACGCCCGTCGCGAACGTCCGAGC
>CAIXGY010000272.1 GCA_903919035.1 uncultured Planctomycetaceae bacterium
CGGGCATCCCCGCCGCCTCCGCCCCACGGAAGCGAGGAAGGATCGGGTCTGCCCAGCCCCTCGAGAGGGGCTATGGAAGCAAGCGCAGGCATGGGTGCCGGAGCGCAGCGGACATGCAGAGAGCCGAAGCCCGGAGGGCAAAGGCGAACGTCCCGCGAGAGGGTGTGGGCAGACCGGAGCCGGTTGGGCTCACAGGCCGGCTGCCAACGAGATGCCTCCCTCCGCGCGAGGATCACGTGGGAGCCGTATGATACGGCGGGTACTCGATCCGTAGGCATCCCGTCCACTGGGTTGGCCATACCGTCCGGACGTCCCCGTCGCGTAGCCGGCCGTCAAGACCGCATGGATGTGTCGGCATGACGAGCCACCAGATTCCGTCGCCGGCCCACGCACGATTCGCCCGCGTCGCCTGGATCCTGCTCGACTGGGCAGCGAGCGCATTTTCGACCGTGCTGATCACGCTCGTCGTGGGCTACGTCGAGAAACTCGTCTTCGCGAAGAGTGACTGGGGCGTCGAGGCCGGGGTCGTCTGGGCCTGGACGCTCGCCGCGGCGATGCTCGCCTCCGCCGTGCTGGTGCCATGGGCTGCCGCCTGGGCCGATCGTCGCAACGGGCACCAGCGGGCGCTCATCATCGCAACCTGCGTCGGCGCGGGGGGCTTCGTCATGCTGGCCGCTGCACCGCCCGAAGCCCGGACCACCGTGGTGGCCGCGGTCATCGCGGCCAATGTCGGCTTCGACATCGCGCAGGTGTTCACGGGCAGCCTGTTGCGCCGAGTCGCCGGAGAACGGAATACCGATCGACTCTCGGCCCTCGGCTTCGCCGCCGGCTATGCGGGGGGCGCGATCGCGCTGGTGATCGCCACGATCGTCTTCACCGCGCACGACCGCCTGGGCCTCGACGTGGCCGGAGGCCTTCGGCTCGCCTTCGCCGTCACGGCGGCCTGGTGGCTCGCCTTCTCGGTGCCGGCGGCGATCGCCCGCTTCGACGGCGGCGACGGCGCGCGGCATGCCGCGTCGCCCGGCCGCGAGCTCGGTGCGTTTGCCACGAGCCTGTGGCGTGCCCCCCGGGGATCGGCGACCCGGCAGTTCGCGGCAGTCCTCGGCGGGGCGATGCTCGCGCTCGGCTGCGTGCAGACGGCAATCGCGCAGTTCTCGAGCCTCGCCCTGCAGCGGTTCGATCTCGACGGCCCGGCGCTGGTGCGGCTCGTGCTCCTCGTGCAGGCCGTCGCGCTTCCCGGCGCGATCGCCGTGGGCTGGCTTTCCACGAGGCTCGGCCGGAGACCGGCCGCCCTGTTGTGCTTCGGCGGCTGGTTCGTCGTGCTCGTGCTCGCCTGGTTCGTCGACTCGCCGTGGCAACTGCACGGCCTCGCCATCCTGCTGGCCCTGGTGCTCGGCGGCATCCAGAGCCTGCTCCGCGCGGCTGTCGCCATGCTCGCGCCGCCCGGCCATGCGGGCGTGTCGTTCGGCCTGCTGCAGGTGGGCACGAAGCTCTCCGGATTCGCCGCGAGCCTCGCATTCGGCGGGCTCCAGATGGCGACGGGCAACCCGCAATCGGGACTCATCGCGCTCGTCGTGCAGCTCGCCGTCGGCTGGTGGCTCATCCGCCGCCTGACCTGATGTGGCACTGGTTGCGGATCATGGTGTGGATGCCCGAGCCGACGGGCCGGCGTCGCTGGCCGCGCGCAGGCCGACCGATCCCCCGGGGGTCCAGAGGCGCTCGGTTGAGCCCGTCATGGGGCTCAACCGGGTGCGAGGCCCTCGAAGACCGCCGAGCCGACCCGCACGAGTGTCGCCCCCTCGAGGATCCCGGCCTCGAAGTCGCCGCTCATGCCCATCGACAGTTCCGGCAACGCGCCCGGTGGCAGCCCGCGGGCGATGGCGTCCCGGAACTCACGCAGCCGCGCGAAGTCCCGGCGTGCCGAGTCGGGATCACCGTCGGGGAGCCGGGCCATGCCCATGAGTCCGCGGACAGCGACGTGGCGCCGCGCCGCCGCCGCCTCCACGAGCGCCGCGACGTCAGCGGGCCAGACACCGGTGCGGCCCGGGTCGTCCGTGAGGTTCACCTCGACGAGCGTTCGACACACCAGTCCGGAAGCGGCCGCCTCGGCCTCGAGCGCGTCGAGCAATCGCAAGCTGTCGAGCGAGTGCAGCAGCGTGACGTGCGGCAGCGTGCGGCGAATCTTGTTGCGCTGCAGGTGACCCACGAGATGCCAGCGCGGGGGTGGCACGAGACCGGCGAGCGCCTCGGCCTTCGCCCACAGGGCCTGCGGCCGGCCCTCGGCGAGGTCGTGGCAGCCCGCCTCGTGGACGAGCCTGGCGACGTCCGCGCCGACCGACTTCGTGACCACGACCAGGGTGACGGCCGAACGATCGCGGCCCGCGCGGCGGCAGGCATCGGCCACCCGTTCCCGCACGGTGGCGAGGTTGGCTGCGAGCCGGTCACGCACGGTGGCGTCGGGCGGCATGGCGTCGCCCGTCACTCGATCTCGATCGTGCGGGCCACCTCGCCCGACCGCTTGATCCGGCCGAGCAGGAAGCCGCACGACACATTGCAGCCGAGGAGCGTGCGGTTCCGTGGCATGTCGAGCGCCCGGTAGAGCAGCCACTGCTCGTCGCCAGACTGCACGCGGAACCCGGCCGCCTGCTGCGGGGGGAGATTGCGGCGGGTGTCGGCCACGGTGAGTTGCCGCCAGGTGAGCTGCCGTCCGCTGCGGCGCGGATCGCAATCGAGCCACAGCGGGGCATACAGCCGACGCCGTCCCGTCTGTGTGAGGGCGAGTTCGCCGTCGGTCACGTCCAGCGACCCCTGGCCCGTGATCCGCCACTCGGGCAGGGCCAGCGGCAGTGCCATCGCCCGCATGCGGCCGTCGTAGACGAGCACCTCGCGGGTCTCGGCGGCGGGTTCGGCATCGAGGGCCGGCGCGAGCCGCACCGCCATCCGATGCCCGAGATCGCCATCGGTCCCGGCCGCGGCCGTTCCACCGGGCACGATCGCGTCGGCCAGGAGCACGATCCGCTCCCGGCGGAGCACCACCACCTGCCGCTCGATCCGCAAGCCACCGGCGAGCGGGGCGACGATCTCCACGCAGGCTGCCTTGCGGTCGGCCTCCCAGCACTCCACCGCCCAGGCGCCCTCAACGTCGAGCGGCCTGCCATCCACCGACGTGGTCCAGTCCCACCCACCATCGACGAGCAGCCGGTCACCGACGGCGATCTCGAGCCTCGGTGCCGCATCCCGATACTCGAGCATGACGCGGACAGCATCCCGCCCCCAGCCCGTTCGGACCACGGCGACGGCGGCCGCGGCATCATGCTGATCCAGCGGCACGAGGCCCCGCCGCGAGACTTTCGCATCGCTGCTTCGCAACGCCCGTGCGGTGCGTCGAGCCCGGCCCTTGGCAGACCGCGCGACCTCCTCGAGCAACGGCGCGGTCACAGCGATCGGCAGCCGGCCGCTCACAGCGAGGCCGCGTCCACCCGCGCCGAGCAGCCGCAAGGCGCCCGCACTGGCCGCAGCCCACCGCCGCTCGACGGGCTCGTCCCACGCAACACCGCCGAGCGCGCCGCCCGCGGCCCGCAGCCCCGCCCACCGGCAGACCCGCTCGACGACCGCCGCCGAGCCCGAGAGGCCCACGGCTCCGTCCACCGTCACCAGTCGGCTGATCTCCTCGGCCACGGCGGCCGTGGCAGGCCGCTCGAGGTCGCGGCACGCATCGACGTCGCCGAACAGCCGGGCGAGCACGAGCAGGAATCGAGCCGGACGCGTGTCGCGCTCGGCGAGTATGTCGACCGCGCTGCGGGCTTCGGCCACGAGCCGCTCGAGATGCCGGCCCGCCGAACCGGCGGCAGGCCGGCGGCGCACCAGCCGCGCCAGGGCCCAGGTTGCCGCTTCGGCGCATGCCCACCGGTCGGCCCCAGCGGCCGCGTCGTCGAGCACCGTCGCAACGGCGTTCTCGACCGCCGTCGCGCGGCGCGACGAGCGCACGCCGCGTGCCACCGCCCGCTCGACCGCATGCACGCGACCGCGGGCCACGTCGGTCGCACACGCCGCGGCACACGCCGCAAGGCCACGCAGCGTCAGGCGGGTGCCGATGACCACGGCGAGCGCTGGGTCGGCCGTGACCGGCGGCACGGGCCGGGGCGTCACGGGATCGTTCGTGCGGCGACTGCGCTTCGACTTCGTCACCATTGGCTGGTTTCCCGACGGAGTTGCCCGGGGCTCGTGGGGCGGTAGGCCCGACGGTCGTTTCCTTGGCCGCCGGGCGGGCGGTATCGTAACGGAGGATGTTCCCCCGCTCCATGGGCCGGCGCACCGCGCCGCTGCAGCATGACCCGTCAGCGTACTGGCCCGATCGTCGCGGTCGTGGCCTTCGCGGCTCTGGGGGTCGCGGCGTGGGCACGCGAATCGGCTCCACCGGCGACCGGCTCCGCGGAGGCTCCCGCATTCGAGCACGCCGACCTCGTCCGGCTGTCGCCAGTGGACGAGGTGTGGATCGACCCGAAGGGCAAGACCGTCGTGGTCGGCGGCCGGATCCTGCTCGACCGTGGCCCCATCGAGGTCTTCGCCTGCCCGGTCCGCACGAAGGAACACGAGGCCATCGTCGCCACGAAGGCCCCCGCACGACTTGTTCATGCGGCGCTTCTGGCAATCGGCCTCGACCCAGGGCGGCCGGTCGGCTTTCAGCCGGAGTACCGAGCGGCCGCGGGTCCGCGGGTGGCGATCCGTATGCGCTGGCGCGACGCCGAAGGGCGGGAGCAGGAGTGCCCGGCCCAGGACTGGATCCGCGATTCGCGGACGGGCGAGGCGCTCGCCACCGACTGGGTCTTCACGGGCAGCGAGTTCTGGCGCGACCCCGCCGACGGCCGCGAGTATTACCAGGCCGACGGCGGTGACCTCATCTGCGTCTCGAATTTCCCGAGCGCCACGCTCGACCTGCCAGTGGAAAGCTCGGCCTCGAACGACGCGCTGCTCTTCGAGGCCTTCGAGGGTCGTGTGCCACCCCGGGGCACGCCGGTCGAACTGATCCTGTCGGCGCGGCGCTGATACGGATCCCACGTGATCCTCGCGTGTCACCGCGCCTGTCCCGGCGTCGGGGATGCCCGTGCCGGCTCGCTCGGACGTTCGCGAAGGGCGTCGTGCCCTTCGCTCACTCGATGCTGCCCTCGCTTCGCAAGCCGTGCTGCGCTCGGCCAGCAACGCCGGCTCGACGGCAAGCGTAGGCA
>CAIXGY010000273.1 GCA_903919035.1 uncultured Planctomycetaceae bacterium
AACGCCTGCTACTGGGCCGTGGGCCTCGAGGCGGCGATCCCCGCGAAGACGTGCGTGGACGTGGTGGGCACGTTCGAGCCGACGCCGTTCGGGTTCAACCGTGCCAAAAATGGCGTCAAGCCGGCGGATTTGCGGTGAACGGGGACGGTCAACGTCCGGCCGTTCCCTTTCACCACCGTCCCTCGAGGCCGAGCGACAGACCCTGGAGCACGACGCTCCCGGAGTTGTCGAGCGTGCCGCTTGGCGGGTCGACTTGCGTCAGGGTCTGCGTGCTCAGTTGATTCGTCGGCTGGGCGAGGCCCTCGATCCAGAGGCCGAAGTAGCCCACCCGCAGATCGAGGTTGCAGTGCAGCGGAATCACGGCGGTCATCCCCACTTCGCCGACAAAGGCGGCACCATCGGGCGACTGGGTCTCGTTCGTCGTGGAGAATTCGAACGGCGACGTGTCGGCGTAGGCATACGTCGATCGCTGCAACGAGTCGTTATAAAAGGCACCGGCCTTGACGAGGCCATCGATCCGAAAGCCGGATGCCGAGCGGAGTAGGATGGCATCGATGCCAATCTGACCGCCGTAGAGATTGTTGAAGCAGTCGGAGCCATACAAGTCGGTGCCGAAGATCGGACCGAACTCGGATGTCGCGCTGTACGAATCTTGCATCCGCAGCGACTCGTTCCATTGCAGCCACCGAAATCCGATGATGAACTGGGCCATTCCATGCAGGAATCGCTCGCGGAAGTTGAGTTCAGCCGTCTGCAGATTGGCCGTGAGCGTGGCCTGGGCCGTGTCGAGCGACGTGTCCGTGGCCGGGCCCCACTGGTTACCGAAAATGCCCGGTGGCGACGTGGCGTAGCCGTCCTGCACGAAGGGCAGCGTTCGCTCGGAGTAAAAGTTGCCGGCCCACAGGTAGGAGGCCTCGACGATCTGGCCACACTGGTTGTCGCGAAAAATCGCCACTCGCGGTGCGGCAAGCGGGTCACTCACCAACTGATTGGAGTCGAGTGCGGTGGGGCCGATGTCCGTCCCGGCCACGTAGGAAAATAGCGGCCTGCTTCGAGGAGCCGTCCGCCACAGTGCCAGGGCGTCGGCTCGCCAGCCCCACATGGCGCACGGACCGTCAGGACTGCAGGGAAGCCCGGAGCCGAGGCCGACAGCGTCGGCCAGTCCGTCACCGGCGAAGGCGTGCGACTCAAGACAGCCTGCGTCGTCCAAGCCGTCGTGGATTTCAGCGGTGGATGCCTGACTGTCGGCGGCCCAGGTACGCGCTCCCTCGTCGACGAGCAACTCGCCGTCGACATCCGCCACGACACGCCCGCTGGTGACGGCCAGGGCGACCACCAACAAAACCCACACGGCCCGCAGCCAGACGGTGCACGCGGAGCGCGACGACATACAAAGCCCCCTTCTGAAACTAACACCTTCACCGTTCGTATCGGTCGTGCGGCGGCCCGGTCGCGAGGATTATTCGCGAGATGCCGACCCGGTAAGGTGAGCGGCCTGGGTGGGCTGCTGTACCTGTCCGCTCTGGGCCGGAACAACCCTGTCGCCCATCAGGCCCGTCGGATGCGGGCCAAACCGCGTGAACTGCCGCGCCGAGCGGCCACCGCCGCCGCCAGTCCAAAGGCTGCCAGCACCAACGTGGAGGGCTCTGGCACCGCTGCCATCGCCACGAGGCCGCCCGAGCCACCACCGAGCGAGGGCAGACCGCCGAGAGAGAGCAGACCCGCCGTGGCCGCCGGCAGGTACGACCCCGCATTGTAGAGCCCCGCGTTGTTGAGCAGCGTGATGTCGGTCAGCGTGGTGCCGTTCGAGTAGTTGAAGTCGCCCTGCACCCACACCGCCCCCGTGCTCGCCCCGGCGCCGTACTTGCCGCCGTTGTTCACGAGATTGATGTCCGTGAAGTTCACCTGCCCGTCGAGGTTCGCGTCGCCGTAGGCCGCCCA
>CAIXGY010000274.1 GCA_903919035.1 uncultured Planctomycetaceae bacterium
CCATGAACCACTGGCTGATCAAGAGCGAGCCCGACGTCTTTTCGATCCATGATCTCGCACACGCGAAGGCCAGGACGACGCACTGGGAAGGCGTCCGCAACTACCAGGCGCGGAACTTCCTCCGGGCCATGAAGAAGGGCGACCGCGCGCTCTACTACCACTCCAATGCCACGCCCTCCGCCGTCGCCGGCACGGTCGAAATCGTCCGCGAGGCCTACCCCGACCCGACGGCCTGGAACCCGAAGAGCGACTACCACGATCCGAAGGCGTCGGCCGACAACCCGATCTGGTCGATGGTGGACGTGCGGCTGGTCGAAATCTTCGCCCGCGAGGTGCCCTTGGAAGAGCTGCGGGGCGTCGCGGCACTGAAGGGCATGGAACTCTTGCGTCGCGGCAGCCGGCTCTCCGTGCAACCGGTGACGAAGGAGCAGTTCGAGGTGATCGTCCGGCTGGCGGCCCGACCGCCCGAGTCGGCGTCCCGAAAGACCGCAGCACGACCGGCCCGCGGCAGGGCATAATCGGCGGCATGCCCTGCCACATCGCTGCGCCCGAACATCCAGGCCGCTCGGATCGGTCGCCGCTGCCCGAACCGCTGGCCTGGATCGAGGATGCGCTCGCCGACCTCCGCCACGCCGACCTCGTGCGACCCCGCCGGATCCGGCGGCGCCGACAAGGTCGCGAGGTGGAACTCGACGGCCGCGTGCTCGTCAATTTCGGATCCAACGACTACCTCGGGTATGCCGGCGACGACCGGCTCGTGAAGGCCGTGGCGAAGGGGGCCTGCGCCGAGGGAGCCGGTGCCGGCGCGAGCCCGCTCGTCAGCGGCCACTCGGCCGCCCACGAGGCGCTCGAGCATGCGGTCGCGGATCTCCTCGACGTCGAGGCGGCGCTCACTTTTCCCAGCGGCTTCGCCGCCAACACCGCCGCGATCGCGGCGCTCGTGGGTCCCGGCGACCTGGTCGTCAGCGACGCGCGGAATCATGCCAGCATCGTCGATGGCTGTCGGCTGTCGAGGGCCGGTGTTGCCGTGTATCCGCACCGCGACGTCGCGGCCCTCGAGGCGCTCCTCGCCGGGTCGACCGCCGCACGCAAACTCGTGGTCACCGACTCGCTCTTTTCGATGGACGGCACCATCGCGGCGCTTGCCGACCTGTGTGACGTCGCCGCGCGGCACGGCGCGATCCTCATGGTCGACGAGGCGCATGCGACGGGTGTCTTCGGCGGCCGCGGCAGCGGCCTCGTCGAGGAATGCCGCTGTGCGGATGGCGTGCATGTCCGCGTGGGCACGCTCTCCAAGGCCCTCGGGGGAGCGGGGGGCTTCGTGGCCGGCCACGCGGGGCTCATCGAGTTTCTGCGGCACCATGCCAGGGCCTGGATCTTTTCGACCGCCCATCCACCGGCCATGGCCGCCGCCGCCGTGCGGGCGATCGGCCTCCTCGCGACCGAGCCCGAACGCCGCCGCGACCTGCGGGCGCGGGCCGACCTGTTCCGGGAGTCACTCGTGCAGGCGGGCGTCGACACGGCCGCCGCCGCGGCCCAGATCGTGCCGATCGTCGCCGGCACCGCCGCGGC
>CAIXGY010000275.1 GCA_903919035.1 uncultured Planctomycetaceae bacterium
ATGCACTGGCCACTGCAAGCCTTCGACGCCCTCCTTTTCGACTGCGACGGCACGCTCGCCGACACGATGCCCGCCCACTACCGGGCGTGGCTGCAGGTGACCGACGCCCACGGCCTCGATTTCGACGAGGACCGCTTCTACGGGTTCGCGGGGCGGCCGACCCGCGACATCATCGCCGCGCTGGCCCGCAGTGCCGGCATCGAACTCGACGTGGAGCGTGCCGCTCGGCTCAAGGAGGAATCGTTCCTCGCCCAGCTCGACGCCGTGACGGCGATCGACCCCGTGGTGGAGGTCGTGCGCCGAGCGCGGGGCCGCGTGCCGATCGCCGTCGTGACCGGCGGATACAGGAGCGTCTGCCAGAAGATCCTCGCCCATGTCGGCATCGCCGATGCCTTCGACACGATCGTCGCGAGCGAGGACACGACCCTCCACAAGCCGGAGCCGGAGCCTTTCCTGGAGGCGGCCCGGCGACTCGGCGCGAGGCCGGAGCGGTGCGTGGTCTGGGAGGACAGCGACCTCGGCATCGAGGCGGCCCGCCGGGCGGGCATGGAATGGATCGACGTGCGGTCGTTTCACGAGCCGGCGAGGGTGTCGGGATGACGCGGCCTGCCGTCACGCTCGACGACGTGCGGGCCGCACGCGAGCGGATCGCGTCCGGCATCGAGTGCACGCCGTGCCCCGCGAGCGTGCCGCTCTCGGAACTCACCGGTGCCCACGTGGCCTGCAAGCTCGAACTGCTCCAGCGGACCGGCAGCTTCAAGGAGCGGGGCGCCCGCAACGCGCTCATGCTGCTGCCCGAGTCGCAGAAGGCTCGGGGCGTGGTGGCGGCGTCGGCCGGCAACCATGCCCTCGGCCTGGCCTGGCACGGCCGCCTGCTCGGGATCCCCGTCACGGTCGTGATGCCGCGGTTCGCGCCGCTCGTGAAGGTGGCGACCTGCCGGCGGTTGGGCGCTACGGTCGTCCTCGAAGGCGAGACCTTCGACGACGCCCGCAAGAAGGCCATCGAGATCGCCGCCACCGCGGGGCTCGAGCGGATCCACGGCTTCGACGATCCCCGCGTGATCGCGGGGCAGGGCACCGTGGCCCTCGAGATCCTCGACGAGGTGCCCGACGTCGAGGCCGTGGTGGTGCCCACGGGCGGCGCGGGCCTGCTCGCGGGCGTCGGCGTGGTCTTCTCGGCGCTCAAGCCCGACGTACGGATCGTCGCCGTCGAGGCTGCGGCCGCACCGAGCTTCTCGGCGTCGCTCGCGGCGGGCAGGCCGGTGGCCGTGCCGATCCGGCCGACGCTCGCCGACGGCCTGGCCGTGGGCCGGGTGGGCGACGTGTCGTTTCCGCTGGCGGCCGCGGCAGTGGATCGGGTGGTGACCGCCGGCGAAGACATGCTCGCGCTGGCGGTGGTGCGGCTGCTCGAACTGGAGAAGACGGTGGTCGAGGGAGCCGGCGCGGCGGCGCTCGCCGCCCTGCTCGGCGACCGGTGCCGGGATCTCGTCGGCCGCCGCGTCGTGCTCCTGCTGTGTGGCGGCAACATCGACCTCACGAGCCTCGACCGGGTGATCGACCACGGCCTAGCGGCGGATGGTCGCCGCTGGCGGTTCACCACGCGGGTCAGCGACCGCCCGGGCGGCATGGCCCGGCTCACCGCGGCGATCGCGGCGGCGGGGGCGAGCGTCCGTGAGATCGCCCACGACCGCACCTTCTCCGGGCCCGACGTGTTTTCCATCGGCGTCGAGGTGACCGTGGAGACGAGCGACCGCGAGCACGCCGCCGCCCTGCTCGCACGGCTGCGGGCCGACGGGTTCGACGTCGTGCCGACGACCCCGGCGCCCTGAAGGCGCGGTGCACACGAGGCCGCGGCTGGCCCTGCGCGGCAAACCCTGCGGGTGAGATCGGTCGTGCGGCCCGCCGCAGCGGTGGTCGATTCGCCGCACCGCGCGCGCCGATGTCTATCGGTGCGGTTCTGGCCGGGAACCGCCTGACGACGGGAGCGTCGGTCATGATCACTCATCACAGCGGCCTGCTCGTGCCGGTTCAGC
>CAIXGY010000276.1 GCA_903919035.1 uncultured Planctomycetaceae bacterium
TAGGCGAGCATGCCGTAGAGGAGGCCGCAGGGTAGCAGACCCGTGAACAGTCCGGCCACGAAGACGTCGACCAGACCGCGGGCTAAGAGCAGTCCGCGAAATGCGGCACCGCCTGGGCAGGCGGCGCCACCCACCACGCCGCGCCGCCTCACCACGCCCGCCGCCAGAAGCCCCTGCCAGACCAGCAGCGCGCCGGCGGCGATCGCCAGCGCGGCCGGCAGGTTCGTCCATGCCGGCAGCGAGCCGGCCAGTCGGGCCGCCATGAAGCCCGCGGTCGCCCCCAGCACGGCGTAGGTGAACACGCGGCCCGCCGAGTAGGCGAGTTGCCGACGCAGGTTCGTCCGCCAGTCGGCCGCGGCGGCGCCGATGGTGAGCGCGAACGGCCCGCACATTCCCAGGCAGTGGGCCGCGCCCACCATCCCGGACACGATGAGCATCGGCCACTCCGGAACGCCGGCCTGCATCATGCCACGGCCCTCCCCAGGCCCGTGCCACGGGCGGTGACCGGATCGCACGGCACCGCCGCTGCGGCCGGCTCGCGGGCAAGCGCGAGCGAGCCACTGACGACGAACAGGCTGCTGGCCACCATCGCCGCCGCGGCGACCGCGGGATGCACGATTCCCGTCGCGGACAGCGGGATGCAGGCGGCGTTGTAGGCGAAAGCCCAGACCAGATTCCAGCGGATCGTCCGTGCCGTCCGCCGGGCCAGCGACACCAGCCAGGGCAGATCCCCGAGATCGTCGCGGAGGAGGCAGATGCCGGCGGTCCACCGCGACACGTCGGCGCCGCAGCCGAGCGCCACACCGACGTCGGCCGCCGCGAGGGCGGGCGCGTCGTTGATTCCGTCGCCCACCATCGCCGCCGGCGCGTGCGCCCGGACGAATGCGAGCTTCTCGTCCGGCAGCAGCGGCGCCGCGCTGCGTATGCCGAGCCGCTCCGCCACCGCCGCGGCCCGCGCGGCGCGATCACCGGACAGGAGCCAGGCGTCGATGCCCTCGGCGGTCAGGGCGGCGATCGCCGCGGCAGCCTCGCGACGGATCGACTCGTCGAACGCGATCGTCCCGACCAGCCGGTGCTCGATCGCCAGCCGGCAGATCGCCCGGTCGGCGGCAACGGCGGGCAGCTCGTCGGCGACCACCGTCGCCATCCAGGCGTCGCTCCCCAGCCTGGCGATCCGACCGTCGGCGAGTCGCCCCTCGATTCCGCGGCCGGCGATCACCCGCAGGTCGGCGACGGCGGCCGGTGCCACGCCCCGCCGCCCGGCTTCCGCCTCGATCGCGCGCGAGAGCACGTGGGTCGAACCGCGCGCGAGTGCCGCGGCGATGCCGAGCAGGTCGTCGCCGATGTCGGAATCGGAGTGCAGGTCGCGAACTGCCAGCCCGGTGGTGAGCGTGCCTGTCTTGTCGAAGCACAGCGTGCCCGTGCGGCCCAGACGCACGAAGGCGTCGGCGTCGCGGACGAGCACCTGCCGCCTGGCCGCCAGCCCCACGGCGGCCCAGAGGGCCATCGGCGTGGCGAGCCCGAGGGCGCACGGGCACGACACCACGACCACCGCGATGGCGGCCATCGTGCCCGCGGCGACACCCTCCTTCGACCAGCCGGCCCGCCAGGCGTGGGCCACGAAGGCAGCAGCCGCCGCGACGACGACGCATGGCAGGAACCACGCCGCCGCTCGTTCGGCGAGCCGCTGGTCGCGGGTGCCCGCCGCCGCCGCGGATGCCACGGCGTCGATCAGCCGCTCCAGGGTGCCCGCGCCCGCCGCTGCCGTCACCTCCACGACCAGCGGCCCGTCGATCACCTCGGTGCCGCTGGCGACCGGATCACCCGACTCGCGGACCACGGGGACGGCCTCGCCCGTGACGGTCCGCTCGTCGATCGCCGACCGGCCCGCGCTGATCCGGCCATCCGTGGGAATGCGTTCGCCGGGGAGCACGCGAAGCCGGTCGCCGACACGCGCGTTCGCGAGCGGAATGATCTCCTCGCCCGCCGCGGCGACCCGACGGACATGGTCCGGCAGCAGCGTACGCAACTCCCGCAGCGCCTCGGTGGTCCGCAGTTTGCCCGACGCCTCCAGCCACTTGCCGAGCGTCACGGCCACCAGCACCATGCACGACACCTCGAAGTAGACGTGGCCGCGATCCATCACCACCGCCTGGACCGAGAGCAGAAACGCGGCCGCCACACCAAGCGCCAGGAGCAGGTTGAGCGACGGCCGTCGGCGGATCAGTTCCCGGCCCGCCTCGCGGAACAGCGGCCCGCCGAGCAGCACCATCACCGGCGCCGTGAACAGGAGGCAGGCATGTCGCGCGAGCCCGTAGAAGGCGGTCGCCGTCGGCTCCGCAAGGCCGCCCCGTTCCGACCAGAGGAGCATGGTGAACACCATGACGTTCATGGTGAAGAACACGGCCACGCCGAGCCGGGTCATCATCCAGCGCGACTCGCCCGTGTCGCCATCGGCGGCGGTGATCGAGGCGGCGAATCGGCAGCCGAAGCAGCAGTAGCGCGGGCCGGCGGCGGCCGCCGGCGCGGCCAACGGTAGCCCGCAGTAATCGCAGCCGCCCCACGACTCTGTTCGCGGCGCCATGCGCGTCACGGCCGCTGGATCAGTTCCGCCTGCATCGCGGGCAGCAGGTAGCGGATGGTGTAGGTGACGGCGAATACCCAAAAGCCGATCCAGATGGCCCGCACGTACCAGGGGATGTCGTTGCCGATGTAGTCGTGGTGGCGGTGCTCCACCTCGGGAGACGAGGACGACGACGGGGGGGGCGACAGGTCGGGCATGGCGTGAAGTCCTCCGTCAGGGGCGTGTGTCTCGGTCGAGCAGCCGCTCGTTCTCGAGGAAGTCGATCTTCGGCTGCTCAATGTCACGGAACATGCCGTTCCAGGCCGCCCACAGCAGCATGCAGAAGAAGCCGGCGCTGGCCAGCAGATAGTTGAGGATCGGCGCCACCGCGAACTCACCACCGGACGCGCCGCGGTAGATGTGGACGAACTCCAGGAACTTCCCGACGAATCCGTACATGCTCGGGATCAGGATCACCACTGCCATCGCAGCCGTGACCCACGCCTGGCGACGGCTCATGCCCGCCCGCGGCCGGACGGCGGACGGATGCGTGTCACTCACCCTTCACCTCCGCCAGTTCCTCGTAGTAGGGATACTCGTCGAGCCACGATCCGAGCCATTGCACGTAGGTGATCAGGGCCAGGCCGCGACGATTCGGCTTGTCGGGCCCCCCGTCGAAGAACCACGGATACTCCGGCATCGGCGAGTTGTTCGACACGGTCCGCGGCCGGTAGAAATGCACGGCATGCCAGTCGTTGCCGCGGCGGCCGCCCTCCCGCGAGAGGTCCGGGCCGACGCGGCGGGTGCCGAAGAGTACCGGCCGCTGCAGTTCGTTGTCGTATTCCTCGGTCTTCGACACCGGCCCGTAGCGCCGCGACTCGTTCGACACGGGCCGGACGAACTGGCTGTGGCAGTGCCAGCAGCCTTCGCCGACGTAGATCTGCCGGCCGAGGCGGAGGGCCTCGGCACACCGCTCGGCCGAGGCCTCGCCGAAGGCGGCCCGAAACTGCTCCGGATACCGCTCGGCCAGGTCGGCGAACTGGTTGAGCACCTTCTTGTTGACCACCTCCTCGGCGGTCTGCTCATGCCGGTCCTTGTACATCAGCATCGGCACCGCCCCGTTGCCCAGGAAGGCGAGGAGGAAGAAACCGATCCCGGCGATGAAGAAGATGCCCGACTTGCTCTCGAACATGAACCGGCTCCGAAAACTGGCAGTGGATCCCGGGTGACTGTCGTGGTCAGGTGGCGGCCGCCGCGAATTGGCTGGTCGATCGCTCCGCTGCCTCGGCCCCGCGCCACGTCATCCACAGATTGAAAAGGAAGCAGAGGAGGCCCGCGAACATTGTCAATCCGGCGAACACGCGGGTGATCCAGAACGGCTGCGAGCCGTCGGTCGAGGCGTCCCACGGCTGTAGGCTCGCCCAATACCAGCCCTGGAACACGCCGGCGAGCGTGAGGTCGAGAAACATCACGAACAGGCCCACCGAGGAAAGCCAGTAGTGGTATTCGCAGAGGGTGCGGCTGTACCAAGGCCTGCCGAGCAGCCGGGGAAAGAGATACGTCATGATCCCGAACAGCCACAGGCTGAAGACGCCGAACATCACGAGATGGGCGTGTCCCACGACCCAGTCGGTGAAGTGGATCAGCTTCTGGAAGGTGAGGGTCACCTGCAGGGCGCACTGGAAGCAGGTGATGAAGTAGAAGACCATGCCCGTGTAGAAGTAGCGGATCGGGAGGTTCGTGAAGAACTCCGACCCCTTCTTGCCCAGGGTGCCGAAGAAGTTGATCACCACCGTGGCGACCACCAACTCGACCGCGATCGTGGAGATCACCGCGCCGTATTGGAGGAACATCGGGATCGGGGTGTAGAGGAAGTGGTGGATGCCCTGGAGCGGGTAGAAGAAGGCCAGCCCCCAGAAACCGACGAGCGACAGGCCGTGGCTCCAGATCGGCCGCTTGAGCAGGATCGGCACGAAGTAGTACATCAGGCCCCAACCGAGCGGCGTGACGAACAGGCCCACGAGGTCGTGGATGAACAGGCCGCCGATCGCCCCGGCGCTCGTGCCGGCGACCGCGTACTCCGGCAGCAGGTTGCCCATGGCGTAGGTGAGGAACGTCCAGACGAAGGCCGCCATGAAGTACCAGAGCGAGACGTACATCGGCCCCTTGCTGCGACCGATCGGCACCATGAAGTTCACGGCGACGAGCGCCAGGCCCAGGAGGGCCACCGGGTCGATCCAAAACGGCGTCTCGCCCCACTCGAGTCCCTGGGCGCCGAGATTCATCGGCAGGCGCCACTGCTTCGCGAGGTCGAGCAGCCAGGGCTGATCCTGGAATGTCGGGCCGACGATGATGCCGATCGCGGTCAGGCCGACGATCGCCTGCCAGGCCACGAAGATGAACCACGAGAGCGGCCGACTCGCGACCTTGTGGAACGTGAGCCTGGGCACCGCCCAGTGGAGCGTGCCGAGGAAGGCATTGGCCAGGAAGCCGTAGGCCACCGCGTTGGTATGAATCATCCGCCAGCGGCCGGGAGACAGCAGTTCGACGCCGTTGAGCGGATTCCAGTGCACCAACTGCAATGCCATGAGGATGCCGGCCAGCATGGACACGGTGAGGAAGGTGAGGGCGGCGACGTAGTAGCAGAGGATGATCCTCTCGTCGACGAGATCCCCGTGGGCGGGACGGTCGTGGACGGCCGCGGCAGTCTGGCTCCTCGAGGTCATGGCTGCTCCGTCTGCAGGCGGTAGGGGTGAAAGAGGCCCCACGGATAGATCAGGGCCATCGTCCAGCCGAATACGAGGTGAGTGGCCAGCGCCACCCACCAGGGGAGTTCCGCGTTGTCGACGATCCAGGAGCCGCCGAAGAGAAGCGGTTGGAGCCAGGCGATCAGTCCGTAGAAGTTCATGAGCCACACCGCCGCGGCGATCGCCGTGGCCCAGGCCAGGCGCCCGGCGAGGCCCGCGCCGGAGGCATAGCGGGTGAGGATCACGTGAAACACGATCCCCAACAGCATGCCGGTGGCGATGTAGAGCACGCACCCCATGGCCAGGGCGAGGCCGTCGTCGAACGCGGGGTCGAGGGCCCGGCCGCCGAGGCCGAAGGTCAGGTAGACGCGGATCAACTGCAGTGGATCCTTGCCGGCGACGGTGGCGCCGATGATGTTGAACATCAGGCTCACGAGTGCGGCGACCATGCCGAGAAAGAAGCCCGCCGTCGCGTAGTAGGTCAGGTAGTAGCCGCGCTGCGCCCAGCTGCCGACGGCGGCCCCGAACTCCTCGGCATCGACCTCGGCCTCGAGCCTGGCGGCCTCTGCCTGGAGTTCGGCGAGCCGCGCCTTCTTGCCGGCGACGTCGCTCCGCGTCATGGCGAGGGGCCTCCGGCAGCCACGCGCAGTGCGTCGTCGATCGCGTGCTGGGCGTCGTCGGGCACGCCGTTGTTCTCGATCACCGCGGTCACGAAGTGGACGAGGTGCCAGATGCGTTCGGAACGCTGTTCGGGGGTCTCGCCGATCGCGGTGTTGGGATCCTTCGACGAAGGCATGGGCGTGCCGTTGATGCCCGAGTAGATCCGGCGGTAGATGTCGTCGGGCCGACGTCCGCCATGCAGCATGCCCATGGCGAGGTTGGCCGGATAGGCGGTGCGGCCCCAGATGTCCTGGCCCACGTCGGCCGACTTGCTGCCACGGGCGTTGGGTCCGTGGCATTTCACGCAATACAACTCGGCGAAGGCGACGGCGCCCTGGCGGACGGTCTCGGGCGTCCGCGGCGGGTTGACCGTCACCGGCCGCACGAGCTCCGACTCCGCCCGATCCCAGGAGTCGGAGATCGATTGGACGTAATCCGCCACGGTCTCCGGGTCGAAGTCGTCGCCCTCGTCGAGTTCGTCCGTCGCCTCGCGGATCAGGTCGATCTCGAGTTGGCCACGGGCCGACAGCACCTGCACATAGTCGATCACCGCCTCGGTGTCTTCCTCGGAGAGAAACCGGAAGGCAGGCATCGAGGTGCCCTTCGCGCCGTATTTCAGGATCCGGCGCAGATCATCCCGGCGGGGCTTCGACCCCCGCGGTGTCGACGTGAACTTGAAGACACCGTTGCGGTAGTCGCGGGGGGGAGGATTGAGATACGCACCGGCCGGCCCCTTGCCGTCGCCCGTGGCCCCGTGGCAGCCGGCGCATTGGCTGGCGTAGACCTCGTGGCCGCGCTGCAGCGTCAGTCGGTCGTAGCCCGGTTTGTCGATCCGGGCGATGGGAACCAGGGTCGCATCGGCGGTCGACGCCTCCGGCGATTCCGCGTTCGGGTCGGGCAGGGCCATCCGCGGATTGGTTGGCGTGCCGTGGAACATCGCGAGATAGTCGGCGATGCGTTCCGTGTGCTCCGCGGGCAGGTCGAGCTTCTCGGCGTCGGCGCGCAGCGTGTAGGCCACGTCCGCCACGCGCGAGCAGCCGGTCGCCCCGATGGCGACCGCGACCAGGGAGAGCCGGCGGAGTGAAGCGGGAAACATGGCGTCGCTGCTGGCGACGGCGCCGACGAGAAGAACACCGGCGACCAATCCGTCGTCACGCAAAAATAAGTCGCAACGGGTCAAGCGGCAACTGGAGGGCAGTCGCGACCCCCCCGCGCTTTGACGCAGCGAAGGCTGCGAAAAACGCCCGCCCCGCGTCGTTTCGGTCACGGGGGCGCTGGCGGCGCAATCAGGTGTCGGATGCCGTCGAGCCTCGACTCCGGCGTCTCTCCCGGAGCGGTGAACCGGAGCAGCGATTCCTGGAAGAAATAGACGAAGCCGTCGTAGCCGACGTCGCGGACCATGGCGGTCTGCGCGCGGATCATGTCGATCGGCACGGGAGCGGGTTTTTGGCCCGCCATGATGCCGATCGCCAGCCTTGCCCTGCCCCGGAGCCCCGCGAGCACGGGGCTCGAGAGCTCGCCGCGAAACCGCGTCAGTTCGTCGCGGTAGACCTGCACGACCACCTCGTCGACGAGACCAGCCTCGACCCACGATGGCCAGTCCTGAACGTAGTTGTCGTACGACCAGGGGTAGGGATTCGGGGCCACCGACAATTCGACACCGGGCCGGGCCTTCTTGATCGCCCTGGACATGCGGGCGACGAACTCCGTCAACTTCGTCGCCCGCCAGGCGAGCCACGCGGGTTCGTCGGGGGCGGGCCGCGCGGTGCGGCCCGTCTCCGCCCTGTAGCGGGCCAGCGTGTAGTCGTCGTAGCCGAAGCTGGTCTTCAGGGACATGTGGTCGTCGAATTGAATTGCCGGGACGTCGTACCGGGTGACGAACTCGACCGCCAACTCCTCGTAGAACCGCTGGACGTCCGGATGCACGAAATTGAGATAGGCGGTCGTCGTGCCATCCTGATCGAAAGTGCCCTTGCCGGAGTCATCGCCGGACAACCACTCAGGGTGCCGTCGCGCGAGTGGCGAGGCGGCGGGCACCTTGAGTCCCCATTCGAACCAGGGAACGATGTCGAGGTCGTGCCGATCGCCGAGCTCGATCCAGTCTGCCATCGGATCGCGATCGGCCGCGCAGAGCCCGTAGCGGCCGGATATCCGCGGGCCGCCGTGCGCGGCCACCACGTCGCTGGGATAGAAGGTTTCCCCCTGGCTCCATACCACCGGATAGAGGCTGTTGAGGTTGGCTGTCGCGCACTGTGCGGCCACTGCCGCCATGGCGTCCCGTGAGTTCATGACCCGGGAGTCGACGTCGCTGACCCACACCCCGCGGAGTTCGGTCGCCACCGACGCGCGACGCGTGCGGGCCGCGGCCCGTGCCGTCTGGCCCCCATCGGCACCAACGGCGTGGTCATGGCCGGCGCCGCCCCGCCCCAGGGCGAGCCAGCACGCGGCTGCCAGGAGCGCGATCGACGGCAGTGCGAACGACACGCCGCGGGGCGGACGGCCGGCGTCAGGAGGGACCGGCGGATGCACGGGTATCAAGCCTTGCGAGGAGGGGCGTCGGCCAATGCAACAGCTGTCTCGTCCGTTCGAAGATGGCGAAACCAAAACCAATACACGCCAGCCGAGAGCGCGATGAAGAGGGCGAGCAGGCAGGCGAACGTGGACCACTGCCGCAGCACGAACACCATGCCCAGCAGGAACAAGACGAGCTGCCACGGCACGGCGAACGCGATCGCCGCCAGGTCGCGGTGGGTCTCGCCGCGGATCGCGTCGCGCTCGCGCCGCGGCAGTTGCTCCACGATCGGCCCCCACCACCCGAACGGCCGCGTCGTCGTCACGAACGTCAGCAATGTGTCGCGGGCGGTTGCCGGCGTGAGGAGCGATCCGATGATGCAACCGGCCAGCGAAATACCGCTGGGCACGAGAAAACTCATCGACTCCGACAGATCGATCTTCAGCACGCGGATCAGGATCGCCGACAACATGCCGAAGAGCGTGCCGAGCGCGAATCCATACCCGTTGTAGCGCCACCAATACCAGCGCAGCAGCAGCGGCACGAACAGGCCGGTGCCGAAGGCCATCGTGATCCAGCCCCAGATGTCGTTGATGTTGATGCTGTCCAGGCTGAAGGCCAGTCCGAGCAGGACGATGGCGACGGTGGAGATCCGCGAATGCCAGATCAGCGTCCGGCTGCTCGCCTGCGGGTTGATGAACGTCTGATAGATGTCCTTGACCCAGTAGGCGGCCCCGGCATTGATGACCGCCGTGAAGGTCGACATGGCGGCGGCCATGAAGCAGGCGATGACGATACCCTTCATGCCGGTCGGCATGTACTCGGCGATCACGGTGGGGAGCACGAGTTCGGGATCGATGACGTTGCCCGTGGTCATGCCGTGGTGGATGCCCAGCATGGCCAGGCCCATCACGAGGGGCCAGCGGAAGGCCAGCAGCAGGATCCAGAACAGTGACAGCAGGCCGGCTTCGCGGTCGCTCTTGGCGGCGAAGTAGCGTTGGCTGGTGTAGCCCCCGGCGCCGGCGAAGCCCTCGACGCACGTCTTCATCAGGTAGAAGAAAATGGTGACGCCGAACATGTTGTAGCGGGAATAGTCGCCCGGGATGTCGATGGTCATCGGTGGCAGGACGGCCGACCACTCGGCGAGCGTCGTGCGCACCGCCTCGAAGCCGCCGTTGCCGTCCGGCACGGAGACCATGAACTCCGCCGGCAGCACGACCCGCGTCATCGCGATCACGATCACGTACACGACCGCGAGCAGGATCAGCCCGCCCTGCACGACGTCTGTCCAGACGACGCCGTAGAACCCGCTCGCCGCGGTGTAGGTCATCGTGAGCAGGATGAGCGCGATGGACGCCACGCGATCGTCGA
>CAIXGY010000277.1 GCA_903919035.1 uncultured Planctomycetaceae bacterium
ACCCCACGGCCGCAGACCGGTCCCGCGGCCTGCTCTCCCGAACCCGGTTCGCCGAACCGTGTGCCGTCCCGGTAGGATTCGCTCGGTTCCCGCCACGGCCACGGGCCAGGAAGCGATGCGCGACACAGGTCCACGGGCGGCACGACGGGACGACGGCGTCGTCGGCATCTTTCGGCGGACGGCCGGAGGTTACGGCTTCGTGCGGCCACTCGACGCGCCGGCGGGTGATCGCTCCCACGACGTCCACGTGGCTGCCGCGGCCTGCGGCGATGCGGCGAGCGGCGACACGGTTCGCGTGCGGCTCGGGCGGACCCGCGACGCCCGTCGGCCCGGGCCGACGGGTGAGATCGTCGAGATCGTGAAGCGGCGGACCACGCGGTTCGTCGGCTCCTATCTCGAGGCCGCGGGCCAGGCCTGGGTGCAGATCGACGGCACCGGCTTCGCGCGTCCCGTCACTGTCGGCGACCCCGGCGCGAAGGGCGTCCACCCGCACGACAAGGTCGTCGTCGAGATGATCCGCTTCCCGACGCATCTCCGTGACGGCGAGGGCGTGATCGTGGAGGTGCTCGGCAAGGCCGGAGCCGTCGGCGTCGACACGGCCACGGTGATCCACGAGTTCGGCCTCCCGGGCCCGTTTCCCGAGGCCGTGCTCGACGACGCCCGCCAGCAGGCCGAGCGATTCACGGAGGACGTTCCGCCGGGGCGCCGCGATCTCGCCGACCACGTGATCGTCACCATCGACCCGGTCGACGCCCGCGACTTCGACGACGCGATCTCGCTCGAACGCGTGGAACGGGGCCATTGGCTGCTCGGTGTGCACATCGCCGACGTCGCCCATTTCGTGCGCGAGGGCTCGCCGCTCGACCAGGAGGCCCGCAGCCGCGGCACGAGCGTCTATCTGCCTGATCGCGTGATCCCCATGCTGCCGGAGATCGTGTCGAACAATCTGGCCAGCCTCCAGCCGCAGCGGGTGCGGTATGCCCGAACCTGTTGGATCGAATTCACGCCCGACGGGGTTCCCGTGCACTCGGCGGTCGAGACGACGGCCATCAGAAGTTCGCGACGGTTCACATACGAGGAGGTCGACGTCTTCCTCGCCGACCCCGAGACGCCGGCCGTGGCGATGACGGTCGACGTGCGCACGCTGCTGGGCAGGATGCGCGACCTGGCCCGCCTGCTACGGTCCCGGCGGATGGCCCGCGGCGCCCTCCAGCTCCACATGCCCGAGGTGAAGATCGACCTCGACCGCGACGGCCGCGTGACTGGCGCGCACGTCGTGGAAAACACCGAGAGCCACTGGATCATCGAGGAATTCATGCTCGCGGCGAACGAGGCCGTGGCGTCGGCGCTGGCCGCCGCCGGCGCCGGATTCCTGCGGCGCATCCACCCGCAGCCAGACCCGCGAAAGCTCCGGCAGTTGACCGAGTTCGTCTCGGAACTCGGCTTCCAGGTCGATTCGCTGGAGAGCCGCTTCGAAATCCAGCGACTTTTGGACACGGCCCGCGGCCGCCCCGAGGAACACGCGATCCACTACGCGGTGCTCCGCAACCTCACCCGGGCCGCCTACGGCCCCCAGGAGGACGGCCACTATGCGCTGGCGAGCGACTGCTACTGCCACTTCACCTCCCCGATCCGTCGCTACCCGGATCTGCAGGTGCACCGCGCGCTCGACGCCCTGGACCGCGGACGACGCACCCCCGTCGAGGGTCTCGTGGGGCTGGGCCAGGAATGCTCCGACCTCGAGCGTCGTGCCGAGGCCGCCGAACGGGAACTCGTGAAGCTCAAGTTGCTCCTGTTCCTGAGGTCGCGGATCGGCGAGGAGATGGACGCGGTGGTGACGGGCGTGGAGGCCTTCGGCATCTTCGTGCAGGGGCTGGCGCTGCCTGCCGAGGGGCTCGTGCCGCTCGACGCCCTGCCCGACGACGCCTGGCGGTACGACCGCGCGAGCCACACGCTTTCCGGACGCCGCGCGGGCCACTCGATTCGGCTCGGCGATCGGGTCCGCGTGGCGGTGGCCCGCGTCGATCTCGACCGTCGCGAACTCGACTTCCGCCTCGTGGGCCGCGGCCGCCGGGCCGCCCCGCCCCCGCGCGGCCGCGACCTGCGCCGCACGCCGGATCGCAAGGCGAAGAAACCGAAGCGGAACGTCAAACCCGCGAAACGCGGCAAGCGCGGCCGGCGGTGAGGTCGGGTGGTTCGCGCGTTCCGGCCATTGGCATCAACGCGCGACGATGACGTGGGAGCCGGATTACAATCCGCCTCGGGTGACTGATTTCCTTTGGGACGTCTCCGCATGAACGCCCTGCGCTCCACGCCGCTCCACGCCTGGCACGAGGCCCACTGCGGAAGGATGGTCGACTTCGCCGGCTGGTCGATGCCGGTGCAGTATGCGTCGATCGTCGACGAACACCTGGCCACGAGGTCGGCCGCCGGCCTCTTCGACGTCTCGCACATGGGCCGGCTCGCGATCGACGGCCCAGGGTCGCAGGCGTGGCTCGAGTCGCTCCTCACGCGGCGGGTGGCCGACATGCCGGTCGGCCGGGCCCGCTACACGCTCGTCACGAGCGACGCCGGGGGGGCGACGATCCTCGACGACGCGCTCGTCACCCGCGAGCCCGACGCAGCGGACGAGACGCCCCGGCTGTCGATGGTGGTGAATGCGAGCAACCGGGAGCGGGTCGTGGCCTGGCTCGCGTCGCGGCTGCCGCCGGCCGGCGTGAGCCTCCGCGACCGCACGTTCGACACCGCGATGATCGCCGTGCAGGGGCCGCGGGCCATCGAGATCGTGACCGGCCTGTGCCCGGCGGCCGACGCCGCGCGGATCGCCGCCTTGAAAAACTACACGGCATGCACGGCGACGGTGGCCGATGCAGTCGCGGCCGTGAGCCGCACTGGCTACACGGGCGAAGACGGCGTCGAGATCGTGGTGGCCGCGAGCGATGCGGAGCGGGTGTGGGGCGCGATCCACGACGCGGGCCGTCCGCTCGGCCTGCGGGCCTGCGGTCTCGGCGCCCGCGACACGCTGCGGCTCGAAGCCGGCATGCCGCTGTACGGCCACGAACTCGTCGCCACGAGCGACCCGTTCGCGATCGGCCTCGGCCTCGCGGTGAACCTCGACGCAGCCGACGGCGGCCCGCGCCGCTTCCCGGGGGTGACTGCCTTCCGCGACCTCCACGAACGGCCCCGGGGCCGCGTCCGCGTGGGGCTGGCGCTCGACTCGAAGCGGAGCGCCCGCGAGGGCAATCCCGTGACCCGCGCCGGCGCCGAGGTCGGGATCGTGACCAGCGGCAGCTACTCCCCGACCCTCGGCCACGCGATCGCGATGGCGGTCTTGGACCGGGCCCACGCGGCTCCGGGCACGACGCTCGACGTCGTGATCCGCGATGCGCGCCAACCGGCCACGGTCGTGCCCCTGCCCTTCCACCGGCGCGGGTGATGCCACGCCGGCGGGGCATCCGCTATGCTGCCTCGCATCACCCTCCGGAGATCGCTCCCCGATGGCCGCCGAGCCGAGATTCGCCAAGACCCACGAATGGGCCCGCACGGAAGACGACGGCCTGGTCACCGTGGGCATTTCGGCCTACGCGGTGGAAGCGCTCACGGATCTTGTGTTCATGCAACTTCCGGCCGTGGGCAAGAAGGTGAAGGCGGGAGAGTCGCTCGGCGAGATCGAGAGCGTGAAGGCGGTGAGCGACATCTACGCGCCGGTGGCGGGAGAGGTGGTGGCGGTGAACGCCTCGTTGCCGGCCGCCCTCGAAACGCTCGGGGCCGATCCCTACGGGGCCGGCTGGATCGCACGCATCCGGCCCGACGATTCGTCCCAGGTGGCGATGCTCATGGATCGTGCGGCGTATGACGCGGTCGTGAAGAGCCAGCCCCACTGACGGTCGTGATGCTGACGCAGATACCGGTCTGGCGTGACGGCCCGGCGGACGGCCCCACCAACATGGCCGCCGACGAGTGCCTCGCCGAGGAGGCGATCGCCCTGGGCGGCCCGGTCGTGAGGCTCTACGGCTGGACGGCGACGACCGTCTCCTTGGGCGCGTTTCAACCGGTGGCCGAGGCTCGGTCGGAACCGGCGATCGCGGAAGCCCCCCTCGTCCGCCGGCCGAGCGGCGGCGGGGCGATCGTCCACGGCTCCGACCTCACCTACGCGGCGGCCGTCCCCAAGCAGCATCCGCTCGGCGGCCGGCCGCAGGCCTTCTATACGGCATTCCACGCCGCGCTCATCGCGGCGCTGGCCGAGTGGGGCGTGGTCGCGAGGCTGTGGAAGCCGGAAGAGCCGGATCCGCGAGCCGGAACGAACTCGTTTTTCTGCTTCGACCGCCGCGCGGAGGGTGACGTCGTCGCATCCCGCCCCGGTGCCGCGCCGGCCGCCGACGACCCGAAGATCATGGGCAGCGCCCAGCGGCGGCTGGCGGGAGCCGTCGTTCAGCACGGCAGCCTGCTCGTTCGGTCGGCACCGGGGGTCGGCCCGGCGGCCCGGCACCCCGGCCTCGCCGATCTCTGGGGTTCGGCGGTGGATCCCGGGGCCGAACACCTGGCGATCCGGTGGCTGGAGCAGGTGGCCCACGGCCTCGGCGGGCAGATCGTCGCACGCGCCGAACCGTTCACGGATGGCCGCGAGGATCGCATCGCCCAGCTCGCCGCCACCTATGCCTCGCCCCGCTGGCTGGAGCGGCGGTGACCGACGCAGCCCCTGCCCGGTGAGGCGCGCCGTCTCGGGCGGGGATTTTTCGACCCGCGCTCAGACCGGGGCATGGCCATGCAGGGCGACCTATGGTTATGATTGATGACGGTCGGTGACCTGCCTCCTCCGCCTTCTCCCCGCCCGCAGCGATCCCCCCGCGGCCCATCCATGGTCACGAAACTCGTGGTTGCCTCCGGCAAGAGTGCCGGTCGCACGATCGCGATCAAGCGCAATCGGCTACGCATCGGACGTGCGGAGGACTGCGACATTCGTCCCCTGAGCGAGGACGTGAGTCGTCGCCACTGCGAGATCGTGGTGGGTCCGGCCGATGCCTGGATCCAGGATCTCGGCAGCCGGAACGGCACGTTCGTCAACGGTGCGAAGATCGAAGGCAAGACAAAACTCGCCGACGGCGACCTGATTCGCGTCGGAGCCCTGGAATTGAAGGTGTCGTGCACGGATCCCGCGGCCAAGGCGGGGAGCGAGGACGACGTCTCGCGGTGGCTGATGGCCGACGACCAGCCGGCCGGCATGTTCGACACGACGCGGACGGTGCCCGATTCCGGGGCCACGGCCGTGCGGTCGTCGGTTGCCTCTCCGGCCCCGGCCGAGGCGTCCGACGCCAACGATTCCGACATCCACTCGGTCACCGCCGACGCATCCGGATCCGGCGCCTCGTCGTCGGTGTCGGGCATCTCCGGAGTCTCGGGGGCTGCCGATTCCTCGAGCGTCTCGACGTCGTCGATCCAGATGGAAGCGATCAAGGCGGGCCTCGGCAAGCCGGGCACCCTGCCCCAGCAGCAGAAGAAGCAGGCCGACTCGTCGCGCGACGCCGCGGCCGAGGCCCTGAAGAAGTTCTTCAACAACCGGTGACGTCCGGTCACACCGGTCTTGCGGCCCGCACCGACCCGGCAGGGTTTTCCCGACCCGGAAAATCCGGAAAGGCCGGCACTCTTCGCCAACCCGTCACGTCACCGCCGTCGGTAGCGTGCATGCTTTCGGCAGAGTCCGCCATCCCTCGGAGCACCGCCATGACCGCCGCCACGATATCCGCCCGCGCCCCCCTCCGACCGAAGACCGCCGGGCCTGCCGGGGTGTCCGCCCCGCGCACCGCCGGCTCCCGTCGCCGGAAGATCGATCCGACGACCTGCGAGCGCGACTATCGGCCCGAGGAGATCGAGTTCATGCAGGCCCTCGACGCCTACAAGCGGTCGAGCGGCCGGATGTTTCCCACATGCAGCGAGGTGCTGCAGGTCGTGCGTTCGCTGGGCTATGTCCGGATGACGACGGCCTGACAAGCCGGGCAGCCTGGAGGGGTTGCGGGCGGGCTTGTCCCGCCGCGGCCGCGGCCGGTACCGTCGCCCCCCCGGCCGGAGCCCGATCGTGCACTCGACCCGACCTGCGACCATCATCGCCGCCTGTGCGCTGGCCGCCGCCGGCTGCGGAGGGTTCGCCCACAACGACAACACCGCGGGCGTCCGGCTGTACCAGCAGGGCAACTACCTCGGGGCCGTCGATCGCTTCCAGCAGGCGCTGTCGCACGAGCCGGGCAACCCGGATTGCTTCTACAACCTCGGTGCCACCTACCACCAGCAGGCGAAGGTGTTCGGTCGGCCGGCCGACGCGGCGACCGCGGAGCAGTACTACCACCTCTGCCTCGCCCGCGACCCAGACCACGTCGAGTGCCAGCGGGCGCTGGCCGTGCTGCTCGTCGAGCAGAAGCGCGAGCCGGAGGCGATCGCGGGACTCGAATCATGGGCCCGGGCACAGCCAGGCAATCCCGCGCCCCATGTCGAACTCGCGCGGCTCGCCGAGGAACATGGCGACCTCCGCGAAGCCGAAAATCAACTGATCGACGCCCTGGCGATCGCGCCCGGCGATCCGCGCACGCTCGTGGCCCTCGGCAGCCTCCGGGAGCGTGCCGGCGATTCCAACCAGGCTCTGGCCAACTATTCGCGGGCCCTCGCGGCCGACCCGTCCCAGCCCGTGGTCGCCGCCCGCGTCGCGGCGCTCCAGCCCGTCACGGCCGCACCGCGAACGGCGACGTTGCCGCCGCCCGCCGCGCCGTCGCCAGCGCCTGCGGGCGGATGGGGGCCGGCCCGTTGACCGACCGCCGGGGTGGTCCTATTCTGCCCGCACGTTCCCGGTTTTTCCCGGCGGACGTGACGACTGGCATGACACCGCGGAGGGCTCCGGCGTGGCGACGGTGACGACCGAGCGAGTGTTCAACTTCTCCCCCGGTCCTGCCGTGCTGCCGCTGGAGGTGCTGGAGCAGGCCCAGGCCGACCTCGTGGCCCTGCCCGGCGTGGGCAGCTCCATTCTCGAGATCAGCCACCGCAGTCCGGCCTTCGACCGAATCCTCGAGGAGACGCTCGCCGATCTGCGGACGTTGCTCGGCGTCGGCGACACCCACGACATCGTGCTCGTCCAGGGAGGCGCGAGCCTGCAGTTCTCGATGGTTCCGATGAACCTGCTCCGCGGGCGCGACGCCGCGGCCGACTACATCCTCACCGGCACCTGGGGCACGACGGCCATCAAGGAAGCCCGCCGAGAGGGCGCGGTGCACGTCGCCTGGGACGGGGCCGCCACGGCGCACGATCGGCTGCCCGAACCCGGCGAGATCCGCCTGTCCACGGCTCCGGCCTACGTCCACGTCACGAGCAACGAGACGATCCAGGGCGTGCAGTGGAAGCGCGAGCCGGACGTCGGCTCCGCGCCGCTGGTCTGCGACTGCTCGAGCGACTTCCTCTCGCGGCCGATCGACGTCGCGAACTATGGCTTGATCTACGCCTGTGCCCAGAAGAACGCCGGCATCGCCGGCGTGACGGTGGTGATCATCCGCAAGGATCTGCTGGCCCGGTCGCGGGACGACCTGCCGACGATGCTCGACTACCGGACGTTCGTCAAGAATGGTTCGCGGCCCAACACGCCGCCGACGTTCGCCGTCTACGTGCTGGGCCTCGTCTGCCGCTGGCTGCGGGACTCGATGGGCGGGCTCGCCGGCATCGCGCGGCACAACGCGGCGAAGGCGAAACTCCTCTACGACGTTCTCGACGCCTCGGGGGGCTTCTACGCGGGTCATGCCCGTCCCGACTGCCGCTCCGACATGAACGTCACCTTCCGCCTCCCCGACGAGGCGGCGGAGAAGGCGTTCCTCTCCGGCGCTGCGTCGCGGGGCCTCGTCGACCTCAAGGGGCACCGCTCGGTCGGCGGAATCCGGGCGAGCATCTACAACGCGATGCCGGTGGCCGGCGTCGAGGCCCTCCGCGACTGGATGCTGGAATTCCGGCGCTCGCGGGGCGGCTGACCGTCCCGCTCCCACGCTCTCCCACGGACAGGGGAACCCATGCCCTCGATCATCGTCCTCGACACCCTGAGCGCCGACGGCCTCGCCCTGCTCGACGCGGCGGCCCGCTCGGGCATCACCTACGAGGTGAAGACGGGCCTCTCCGGCGACGCCCTTCGCGAGGCGCTCGCGGCCCACGACGGCGCCATCTGCCGCAGCGGGGTGAAGATCACGGCGGCGGCCCTCGCGGGCAACCACCGCCTGAAGGCGATCGTGCGGGCCGGCGTGGGCACCGACAACATCGACAAGGAAGCGGCGACACGGCAGGGCATCGTGGTCATGAACACGCCCGCCGGCAACACGACGAGCACGGCGGAGCACGCCTTCGCGCTCATGCTGGCGCTATCCCGCAACGTCGCCGCCGCGGATGCGAGCCTCAAGTCCCACAAGTGGGATCGCAACCGGTTCATGGGCGCGCAACTCGCCGGCAAGACGCTGGGCATCGTGGGCCTCGGCCGCATCGGCCAGGCGGTGGCCAGGCGGGCCAGGGCCTTCGACATGCAGGTGGCGGGCTTCGATCCGTTCCTGTCGCCGGAGCGGGCCCTGGAGCTCGGCATCGAACTCATCGACAGCGTGGACGCGTTGCTGCCGCGGGTCGATTACCTCACCGTCCACACGCCCCTCACCGAAGAAACCCGGCACCTCGTGGGCCTGGAACAACTGAAACTCCTCAAGCCCGGCGTCCGGCTCATCAACTGCGCCCGCGGTGGCATCTACGACGAGCAGGCGCTCGTCGCCGGCCTGGAAAGCGGCGTGATCGGGGGCGTGGCCCTCGACGTCTTCGAGAAGGAACCCTGCACCGACAGTCCGCTGTTCGGCATGCCCGGCGTGCTCGTCACGCCTCACCTGGGCGCGAGCACCGAGGAGGCGCAGTCGCAGGTCGCGGTCGAGGGCGTGGGCCTGCTCGTCGACTTCCTGACGAGCGGCACGATCCGCCACGCCGTCAATTCGGCGGCCATCGATCCGGCGGAGTTGGAGGGCGTCCGCGGCTTCCTCGATCTCGCCTGGCGGCTCGGCCTGCTCCTGGCACAGCTCGACGACGGCGGGCCGCGGTCGTGCTCGATCGCCTACCGGGGCGAGATCGCCACCCGCAACACGCGGCTCGTGACGGCCGCCTTCGCGGCCGGCCTGCTCGAAAACGCGACCGAGGACGTGAACATCGTCAACGCGGAAATGCTGCTCCGCGAGCGCGGCATCGACATCGTCGAGCAGAGCCGCACCGACCCGGGCGCATTCAGTTCGGTGGTGGGCGTCGATCTCGTCACCGCCGACGGGGTGCATCGGGCCGCCGGCACACTCTTCGGGCACTCGATGCCGCGGCTCGTTCAGCTCGAAGGGCACCGCCTCGAGGCCTACCTCGACGGCGTCCTGCTGGTCTTCACCCATCAGGACGTGCCGGGGATCATCGGCCGCGTGGGCACGGCATTCGGCCAGCTCGGCGTGAACATCGCCCAGATGACGGTGGGACGGGCCGCCCCCGGAGGCGACGCCATCGGCGTGCTCAACCTCGATCAGGCACCTTCGGCCGAGGCCGTCGCGGCGATCACCGCCTGTCAGGGCATCCGGTCGGCCAGGGTGGTGACGCTGCCGCCGGCCGGTCGCTTGCCGACGTGGTTGGCCGCGTCGGGCCGCACCGGCGCGCGGGCGATCGGCGGCGGGTGAGCCGGCGGCGCGGAGCCGCGGTGCGTGTTTGACGGCCGCGGGCGGCTTCCACACAATCGAGGGAGTCGGAGGACGTCCTGCTCATGCCGCTTCACCCCCTGCCGGCCAGCCGACGGTCGCGGCCGTGCCGAGGGCTTGGGTTCGTTCTGGCGGCGGCCGCCTGCCTCGCCTCGGCGACAACGTGGGCCCTGGCCGCCGAGACGGCCGCCGATGCCGCGACCCGCCAACTCCTCGAGGGTCTCGAAGAGCGGCGGATGCCCGACGTCGTCCTCTGGGTGCTCGATCGGCTGGTGACGGATCCGCAGGCGTCGGCGGATCTGAAGGCCGAGGAGCCACTGCGTCGAGCTCTCGCGCTGGCGGCGCTGGGCCGCACGGAGGCGGACGCCACCAAGCGTGCTGCCCGGTTCACCGAGGCCCGCGCGCAACTCGACGCGTTCCTCGCGGCGAATCCACGGGGACGACGGGCCATCGACGCCTACACGCAGAAGGGCACCCTGCTGATCGAGCAGGCCCGCGTCCGCCTGGATCAGGCGCGGCGGCCGGGAGCCGACGTCGCGGGTCTGCGTACGGAGGCGGTCGCGTTCTTCGATCAGGCGTTGAAGGTCTTGGCGGGCCGGGGCAAGCGAGACCAGCCCATCACGCAGGTCGACAATGCCGAGGACGCGATCGTCGACGAGGTGCGAAAGTCGAAGGAACGCATCTCGGCCCTCGCGCCGCCCGACGACGAGCCCGGGGCCGAGAAGGACCGGAAGCCGCCCAGGAAACCCCTGCGACTGAAGCCCGAGCAGCAGAAGGAGCTCGAACGACTGGAGGCCGAGCACGAGGCACTGCGGGCCCGACTCCTGCAGACGCGACTCACGATCGCCTCGACCCACTTCGAAAAATCCGCCGGTTTCGAGCCGCGCTCGAAGCCATGGACGGCTGCGATCGAGGAGTCGACCCGGCAGTTCAAGGAGATTGCCGACAACAATCCCAAGTCCTTCGGTGGCGTGCTGGCCCGGTATTACGAGGGCCGCAATCTCGCGGCGCTGGACAAGCGCCGGCCGGCGCTCGACGTTCTCGCGCCCCTCGTGGCGATCGACGACACGTCTCCCCAGGGCGTCATGCTGCGGGCCCGGGCGTTGGCCACGTCGCTGGAATGCTGGCTGGCCGACAAGAAATACGACGCCTTCGACGTGCCGATGCGGGAGTTCGCGATCGACGACCGCAAGTTGCTGCGCCTGATCCCGGAGGCCGACCGCCTCGCGCTCAAGTACCGGGCCGCCCTGCTGCTGAAGGAGCAGGCGGCCAGCGTCGCGCCCCAGGAAGCCGCGAAGGGCAAGGCGATGCTGGCGGATGCCGCCCGGCTCGCGCTGGAGGTTGCGAAGACGAATCGCGACTTCGCCGCCGAGGCCCGCCAGCTTGTCGCAGCCCTCGGCAAGGACGTCCGCGGTGGCGCGACACAGGATTTCGAGAGCCTCGTCACGGAGGCCAAGGTCGCCCTGGCGACCATGCAGGCCAAGCAGGCGGAGGCGAAGACACTGATCGCGGCCGGCCAGGACGCGGCCCCGGCGACCGCTGCCGCGGCAACGGCGCGGGACGCGGCTCTGGCGGGGTTCGAAGCGGCCCTGGCAAAGGCGGAATCTCCCGAGAAGGGTGCGGAAGCGCCGCCGGAGGAACTCGTCACCTACGCCCGTGCCATGCGGGCCTATCTGCTCTACGACGCCAAACGCTACGCCGAGGCCGGGGATCTCGGCGCGATGCTGGTCGAACGATACCCCAACGGCATGGGGAGCCGGCAGGCGGGAATGGTCGCCCTCGCTGCATTCCAACAGCTTGCCAAGGATCCCGACGCGGCCACGGCCGCGGCTGCGAAGCCCAAACTGCAGGCCCTTGCCCGCACCGTGGCCGCCCTCTGGCCGGCCGAGAAGGAGGGCGCCGACGCGCTCGGCATCCTGGCCGCCCTCGCCATCGAAGCTCGGGATCCGGAAGCCATCGTGGCCTTCGCCGACTCGCTGCCGGCCGACGCGGCTGGGCGCACGCTCCTGCTCGCGAGGGCCGGCACGGCGTTGTGGAGGGAAGTGCTCGAGCGGGGCCGGGCCGAGCCGGCGGGCGAGGCCGGCGGGCGGGCGGCGGGCTGGAAGGACAAGGCCACAACCTATCTCGATGCCGCTCTCGCGGAACCGGCGGGCCCCGGCCCCGGGCTGCGGGTCACGGCGGCCGCGGCCCTGGCCCGTGCCCAGATCGCGCTCGATGACGGCGACACGGCGAAGGCTCTCGCGATCCTCGAGAAGCCGGAGTGCGGGCCGTGGACCATCATCAGCGATCCGCAGGCCGATCCGGCCCTGCGCACGGGTTCATTCGCCGAGCAGTCACTGGTGGTCGCGTTGCGGACGTTCGTCCAGGCCGAGCAGATCGACAAGGCCCAGCAGGCGATGAGGCTCCTGGAGGGACTGGCCGGGCCCGACGAGTCAGAGGCCAGGTCGGCGCGGCTCACCGCGATGTACCTTTCGATGGCCCGCGGCCTCCAGGAGCAACTCGAGCGGCTCGGTGCGGCGGGCCCGGCAGACGCGACCGCGCGTGCGAAGGCCGTGTCGATCCTGGCCGGCTTCGAGAAGTTTCTCGACGGCCTCGCGAAGCGCGACACCGGGGTTGCGTCACGGATCTGGGTGGCGACGACCTACCTCACGCTCGGCTCAGGCACGGGAACCGGTGCGATCGTGCCCAAGGCGAAGGCCGAGCAGTACCTCGACCGCGCCGCGGACGTCTTCACGACCCTGCTCGACAACGCCGGCGATCCGGAACTCGCCCGGTTCGAGCCGTCGATCAGGCTGAAGTTGGCCTCGATCGCCCGCGCCCGCGGCAGATGGGACGCGGCCCGCGAGCAGATCGACTGGATCCTCTCCGATGCGAAGCGGCAAAACTCCCTCGATACCCAGGTGCAGGCCGCGGAACTGCTGCAGGCCGCCGCCCGGGCACTGTCAGACACCGACCCGGCGGCGGCCGAGTCCGCGTATCGCGAGGCCGCGACCGGCCGCACCGGCGGGCCCGTCGTCGTCTGGGGCTGGGGTGGCATCGCCGCCAAGGTGGGCCGCCAGGCCTTCGCGGGAGACGACGAGAAGGCCGTGCGCGCCCGCGACGTCTTCTTCACGGCCCGGCTGAATCTCGCGGCGTGCCTGCTCGGCCGAGCCCAGTTGTCGGGGACGGAGCCGCAGAAGGCTGCCGACCTGCTCGCCAAGGCCGAGTCGGCGGTCGCCCTGACCCGCAAGATGTATCCGGATCTCGGCGGCCCCGCGCTCCAAGCCCGGTATGAAAAATTGCTCAAAGAGATCCAGAAGCAGCAGGGGGCCCCACCGCGGGGCTTTCAGGCGCTGGACGAGCCGGCGACGTCGCCGGCGGTGGCGAAGTGAGCGCGGCCCGTGGCCGATGACCTGTCGGTGACGAAGAAACGGACGTGAGGCGACCGATGACGACCCCCCGGCTCCTCAGGCTCGTGTTCTGTTGCGCGTTCGCCGGCCTCGGTTGCCCGGCGGCCGATGCCGACACGTTCGACGTGGTGCGGCTCGTCGACAAGCAGGAGATTCGCGGGGATCTCGTCACGCTCGCGCCGAACGCGATCACGATCAAGGATCAGGCCGACGGTGAGACGAGGGACGTCGCGATCGAGCAGGTCGCCGAGGTGCTGTTCGGCGGCGAGCCGGAGGGGCTCCGCGGCGCCCGGAGCCTCCTCCTCCGGCGGCAGCCGGGGGCCGCGCTCGACGAGGTGCGGCGAATCGAGCAGGTCGAATGGGATGGCGCGTCGGATCTCGTGCTCGCGGAGGCGGACTTCGTGCGGGCGGCGGCGACGGGCTTGCAGGCCACGCTCACCGGCATGGATCTCGACAAGGGCGAGCAGGCACTGCGTGACTTCCTGCAGAAGCACTCCCGGAGCCACCACGTCTTCGAATCCCAGCACCTGCTGGGCGAACTGCTCGTGCGGGCAGGGCGGTTCGATGCCGCCACCGCGGCATTCGCGGCGCTCGACAAGGGCCCGCCGGCGTTCAAGGTGCGGGCGGCCATGGCGAAGGCCGGGGCACTCTACGAACGGGGGAAGTTCGCCGAGGCGGAGCGGGAGTACGACACCGCGATCACGCTGGCGACGCAGTCGCAGGACACGCTGACGACGCGGCAGCGGCGCCAGGCCCAGGCCGGCCGGGCCCGCTGCCTGGCGCATCAGGATCAGGCGGCCGACGCGGTGAAGATCGTGCAGGACATGATCCGCGCGGCCGATCCCGAGGATCGTGATCTCCTCGGTCTCGCCTACACCGCGCTCGGCGACGCTTTTCGAGCGGCCGGCAAGCGGCAGGATGCCGTGATCGCCTTCCTGACCGTGGATCTCGTGTACAACACGGATCCGGACAGCCATGCCGAGGCCCTGTACAACCTCGTCCAGCTGTGGTTGGAATCCCGGAATCCGGAACGGTCTCGCGAGGCCGCTCAGGCATTGGAGACGTCTTATCCCGCCAGCCGCTGGACGAAGGCACTCGACAAGGCCGGAAGCCCGGGCTGAGCGGTGGGCGATGATTCCCGTATTTTCCCGAGGAGCGGATCATGCACGTGGATGCGGCGGTCGGTGATCGTGAGGCGGTGGGCTCCCGGGCCGCCGCCTGGTTGGCGCGGGCCATCGTGGCCGCATGCTTCGCCCTTCCCTGCGGTGCGGTCGCGCTCGCGCCGGTGCTCGTGCCCGCGGTCGCCCTCGGCCAGGACGCCGACATCGCCGCGGAGGACGGCGAACCCGAGCCGGAGGCCCAGAGTTACCTCTCGTTTCTCTACACATCGCTCGGCCTGAAATACGTCATCGTCTTCCTGACACTCTCGTTCGGGCTCGTTTCCCTGCTCGTCATGTGCTTCCTGCAGTTCCGTCGCACCGTGCTGCTTCCGCCGACGCTGCGCTCGCAGTTCGAGGCCCTGCTCGAATCGAAGGACTACCAACAGGCCTACGAGCTCGCGAAGAACGACGACTCGTACCTGGGCCACGTGCTGGCCGCGGGGATGGGCAAGCTACAGGCCGGGTATCCGGCCGCCGTCGAGGCCATGCAGACCGCCGAGGGGGAGCAGGCCATGAAACTCGAGCACAAGATCAGCTACGTCTCGCTCATCGGCGCGCTCGCCCCGATGTTCGGCCTGCTCGGCACGGTCGACGGCATGGTGGCGGCATTCATGAAGATCGCCCAGAGCACGACCACGCCGAAGCCCAACGAACTCGCCACGGGCATCTCGCAGGCCCTGGTGACGACGCTCATCGGCCTCTGGCTGGCGATCCCGGCCATCGCCTGCTACGCGATCCTGAAGAACTGGCTGCAGAAGTTCAACGCCGACGTCGACGACGAGAGCATGCGGCTCATGGCGCGGTTCCAGAACGTCGGCAAGAAATGAGGCACGCCCCCGGACCGGGGGACGGAGGACCGTTTCCGCATGGCACGCAAGGGTGGCGGCGAACCGTCGAAGACCGACATCGACATGACGCCGATGATCGACGTGACGTTCCAGCTCATCACGTTCTTCGTGTTCACCCTCAACTTCTCGGAGGCGGTGCGGGACGACCGCATCAAGCTGCCGACCAGCCAACTCGCCAAGCCGGCGGAGGCGCCGCCCCCTGATCCGATCACGCTCCAGGTGATGCGGGACGGCCGTGCGATCTACGCCGGCGAGCCGGTGAACATGCGCGACATCGGCGGGTATCTCGAGAACGAGCGGCGGGTGCTGCTCGCGGCCGGCAAGGAACCCGGCGGGGCGACGGTCATCATCCGCGGCGACGGCGACGCGAAGACCGGCATGGTGCAGGACCTCGTGAAGGCCTGCCAGGAGAAGGGGTTCGAGCGGTTCGTGCTCCGGGCCCAATACGACGAGCCCAGGTGACGCCATGACCAGGGAGCGTGAAGCCCTTCCGGACAAGATCGCCATCGACATGACGCCGATGATCGACGTCGTGTTCCAGTTGATCACCTTCTTCATGCTCACGCTCAAGGACGTGAGCGTGGAGGGGGATTTCGACATCAAGATGCCCCTCGGCCCGAGCCAGGGGGCCGTGCAGGACGACCTGCTGCCGCCGATCCGCGTGAAGATGACGGCGGCCGCCGATGGCAGCCGCGCGGGGCTCTCGATGAACGGCCAACCCGTCGGCGACTTCGACGAACTCCGGAGGCGGATCGTCGACCTCGTGGGCACGGGGCCCGGATCCAACGCAGACAAGGCCGAGGTGGAACTCGACTGCGATTACGACCTCGCCTACGACAACGTCGTCGGGGCGATCACGGCCGTGTCGGGCATGGTGCAACCCGACGGCACGATCGTCGAGCTCGTGAAGAAGATCAAGTTCACGCCGCCGAAGAAGCCGCAGTAAGACTGCTCATACTGATCACACGTGATCCTCACGTGTAAGGAGGCATCTCGTTGGCAGCCGGCCTCCGAGCCCACCCGGCTCGGGTCTGCCCGTGCCGTCGAGCCGGCGTTGCTGGCCGAGCGCAGCACGGATTGCGCAGCGAGG
>CAIXGY010000278.1 GCA_903919035.1 uncultured Planctomycetaceae bacterium
CTGCGCTCGGTCAGCAACGCCGGCTCGACGGCACGAGCATCCCCGCCGCCTTGCCCGTCACGAACGAGGAAGGATCGGGTCTGCCCATCCCCTCGAGACGGCGTAGACGGCAAGCGCCGGCAGGGATGCCGGAGCGCAGCCGTCTCCGAGCAAGCGAAGCTCAGGATGAGCGCAGCGAGCGTCCGGCGAGAGGGTGTGGGCAGACCCGAGCCGGTTGGGCGCACAGACCGGCTGCCAACCAGATGCCTCCCTCCGCACAAAGATCACGCGAACCCTCGGCATCGTGCCTCGGTTCGCTTGGCGGGCCGCCGCCCGCTCTCGATAGGCCGCCTTCCAGGCAGCCCATCACCCCGGCCGCACGGCCTCCACCAGGTGATAGCCTTTGACCTCCTCGCGAGCGACGTTCGTCCACATTCGCGGGAGGTTTTCGAGGTACCACGTGGGCTGCTTCGTGACCACGAGCAGCGTGCCTCCAGGGGCCAGCGCGAGCCGCGCCGACTCCACGAACAATTCAGCGAGCCGAAAGTCGGAATAGTAGGGCGGATTGGCCAGGGCGAGATCCCACGAGCCCGGGTCGGGCACGCGACCGCGAGCCTCGAGGGCAACCGTCGCGTTCGTCAGACCGTTCATCTCCACTGCCCGCCGCGTGCACTCCACCGCCCGTGCCGCCGAGTCGAAGGCATGCACCCGCAGGCTCGAATCGCGGGCCGCGATGCCGAGGGCGACGCAGCCCGACCCACAGCCGATGTCGAGCACACTCGTCTCCGGCGCCACGTCGACCGCGTTGAGCAGGTGGCGGGCCCCGGGATCGATCCGCCGGTGCGCGAAGACGCCCGGCCGCGTGACGGCCGTCAGCAGCCGGTCACGGTCACGGAACACGACCTCACAGGAGAAGTCACGGACCTTCGCGGGCTCATGGGTCTTCTCCACGACGTAGGCCACGGTGGACGGCTTTGGGCCCTCTGCGGTCCGCACCCGCACCGTCTCGCCCGTGTCGGCGAGTTGGCCGTGGAGCCAGGTGTCGCGGGGATTGTCGATCGCCACGACCAGCCGGCCGCCGACCGCCAGGTTGACCAGTGCCGCCTGCAGAATGTCGCGGGAGAGTTCCGCTTCCCCGCTCTTCGCCAGCGGCACCACCGCGAGGTCGTAGGGACCCGGCGGCATGTCGGCCGTGCACTCGGCACGAAGGTTCGCGGGATGCGGGGCCCACGAGTCTCGGGCCGACTCGAGCGGATGCAGATCGAGAAACCAGGCGGTGACCGCGGCGTCGGGCCGCTCGAGGGCCAGGGCGTGGGCCGCCTGCGCCCGGCCGGCCGTGGAGCAGACGATTCGCGAGCCCGGCAACGACCGTGCCACCTCGAGCGCGTGCGCCTCGGCGGGCCGAGGCGGCAGGTGGACGGCTGGTGTGCTCGGCGTACTCATGGAGACGCGAGCATATCGACGGCACGCGACCACCGATATGCCGTCGCACGTTTCAAGCCGCGTGCCGTCACTCGGGCCGGCGCGGACGTTGCGGCCGCTCGCCCCCATCCCTCGGCGGGCCTTCGGCCCCACCCGGACCGCCGGCTCCACGACCGGCCCGCATCCGCTCCGCCATCGCCTCTGCCAAGGCGCGGAGCTCGCCCTCGTCGAGCTTTCCGTCGCCGTCGGCGTCGAACTCCTTCGCCCGCTGCAGGAACCGCTCGGGCCCGGGCCGGTCGCCAGCCCCGCCGCCCTCGGGACGCAAGCCCTCCCGCCGCTGTGGCCGTTCGGGCGCCTCGCCCTCGCGGCGCGGCGGCCCCATCGGCGGCCGCAACTCCTCGCGATCGAGCTTCCCGTCGCCGTTCGTGTCGAGCGTTTTGATCGCCGCGGGCGCCGCGGCTATCTCATCGGCGTCGAGTTGGAAGTCGCGGTTGGCATCGAGCGCGCGGCGGAGCGGGTCGCGGTGCTCGGGCGGCGGCGCCGAGGGCTGCGCCGCCGCGGTCGAAACCAGTGCGGCCGCCAGAAAAGCGGATGCTGTCACGGCGCGGTGGCCACCGAGCCAAGGCGAGCGGTTCATGTCAGGGCCTCCCGAGGTAGTGGGCTAGCAGACTGTGGAACAAGTCTGCCGGAGCAGGATGCGACGATCGCCGACCGTGGAAACCCCTGGTGTTGCCGCAGGTCGGCCGAGTGGAACACGGTCATGGACGACTTTTCCACGGACACGTGAGTGTGGGCGAGTCATCCACCACCCCTTCAACGGCCGACCCCGCCGCCGGTTGCGATCAGTAGCCTGGGTCGGGGCCGTTCCCGACAGTCGGCCTCCGTGGCCAACCGGCTCGGGTCTGCCCACACCCTCTCGCGGGACGTTCGCCTCCGCCCGACCAATCCACCTCCGGCGGATCGGTGCCCGGCTTCGGCTCTCTGCATGTCCGCTGCGCTCCGGCATCCATGCCTGCGCTTGCGTCCAGAGCCCCGCTCGAGGGGCTGGGCAGACCCGATCCTGCCTCGCTTCCGTGGGGCGAGGCGGCGGGGA
>CAIXGY010000279.1 GCA_903919035.1 uncultured Planctomycetaceae bacterium
CGCTCGGCCAGCAACGCCGGCACGAAGCCGGAGCGCGGCCGTCTCCGAGCACGCGAAGCTCAGGATGAGCGCAGCGCGCGTCCGGCGAGAGGGTGTGGGCAGACCCGAGCCGGTTGGGCTCACAGGCCGGCTGCCGACGAGATGCCGCCCTCCGCGCGAGGCTCACGTGTGAGCCGTCTCAATCGAGCGGGCGGATGCGGATGTTGCGAAAGGCGACCGGGTTGCCGTGATCCTGCAGGCAGATGTGGCCCTTCGTCGCCTTGCCGAACAGGGGCATCTTCGCGAACTTGCTCTTCGCGACGCGGGCATCCCAGTCGTCACTGCCCTTCACGAAGTCGTAGTACTTCACGCCGTTGACCCAGGTGGCGCCCTGCTCGGGCGCGACGAGCAGCCGGATCTCGTTCCACTCGCCGGCGGGCTTCGTGGCGTCGTTCTCCGGCACGTAGAGTTGGTAGAGCCAGCCGGCCTTGTTGGCATCGTGGCCCGCCGCGTTGTCGAGAATCTGCACCTCCGGGCCCGTCTTCCAGGGCGTGTCGGCCTCCTCGGTGACGTGAAACATGAGCCCGCTGTTTCCGCCGGGCGAGATCTTGTATTCGAGCACCAACTCGAAGCCACCGAACTGCTCGGCCGTCATGATGTCGCCTGCGCCGTTGGTGGCCCGCACCAGCGTGCCGTCCTCCACCTTCCAGCCCGGGCTCACGTCCCGCCGCTTGAAATTCCTCCAGCCGTCCGTGGTCCGGCCGTCGAAGAGCAGTTTCCAGCCGGCCTTTTGCTCCTCGGGTGTGAGTGAGTTGGGTTCGGCAGCGCCGAGTCGGGGCGTCATGGCGAAACAGACGACAACGGCGAGCAGCATGCGGCGGTGCATGGTGGCGGGGCTCCGGTGGGGAACGGATCACTGTACGCCGGAGCGTGACGGGGCTCAAGCGAGACGGCGGGACTCCACGTCCAGCCCATCGAGGATGAACTTCACGACGTCGGCCGCCACGAGGTCAGTGAACGCGGCATTACCACCGTGGGGCTCGAGAAGCGGGCGGTGGGGGATGCCGAGTGCGACGAGTTTGGAGTGGAGGCGAACCGCGCCGTCGTGCCAATGGGCGTCGGCGGGATCGCTCGCGAAGCACTGGTGTCGCGGCCAATTGAGCGGGTGGACGTGGAGGATCGCCGTGTCCTGCCGCGCCCGCTCGACGTCGCCGTAGGCCTCCCAGAGGGTGTCGTACAGGTCTCCGTCGTCGCGGTCGTGGGCTTCGCGCATCGCGGCGTGAAAGTCGATCGCCGGCGCGATCGCGCCGGCCACCGGAAAGATCGCCGGGTTGCGGTAGGCCAGCCGCAACGCCCCCTGGCCACCCATGCCCGAGCCGACCAGCGCGATGCCCGGCGGCTCGACCCCGTAGCGCCGCGTCACCTCGGCGCGGACGGCATCGACGACGAACCGCTCCGGTGTCATGCCGGCGTCGAAGCCCGGCATGGCGCGGTCGAGCCACCACGAGCGGCCCGTGCGCGGACCGAAGACGGGGATGCGCGCCGCCTCGAACAGATCCCGCAGCGCGGGCAGTGCCTGCAGCGGGCGGCCGTGAATGTCATGCAGGTAGACCACCGCGCGGCCACGCACTGGATCCGGCGGCGCGAACAGGTCGCACGCGCGGCCTGCGACGTCGATCACCGTCCAGTGCGGCCGCGGCGGAGGCTGTCGATGCGGAACTGGCACGGCGGTTCATCCGGCGGCGGGGAGAGTCGTGTCCGCCCACCTCACGCCCGAGAGGCCGGCGGCCGGCCGGGTGGGGCCGGACGTTCTGCGGTCACCGGGGCACCCGCACCCAGAGGCTTTCCCGGAGGGAGTGCGGAACGCGGAACCTGGCCGCTATCCTATCGTCGACACCGCGGGTATCCTGCCGCCTCCTTCCGAGGACGTGTGTCACAGCATGGAAATTCTTCTCTCGCCCGATGATCTCTCGGCCGGCATCGATCGGCTCGCGACCGAGGTCCGCCGCGAATTCGGCGGCCGGCCGCTGACCGTCGTGGGCGTGCTCACCGGCAGCATCATGGTGGTCGCCGACCTCATTCGCCGGCTGGACGGGCCCGTGAACGTCAGCATGGTCTGGGCCAGTAGTTACCGTGGGACGGCCACGTCGCCCGGCGCGCTCGACCTGCGTCTCGACCTGCTTCCCGATCTCGCCGGCCAGCACGTGCTCCTCGTGGACGACATCTTCGACACGGGACGCACGCTCGCGGCGCTGCTCGAGGAATTGCGGCAGCGGGGGGCGGCGAGCGTGCGGTCGCTCGTGCTCCTGCGCAAGGAGGGTCGCGCCGAGGTTGCGATCGAGCCCGACTTCGTGGGATTCGAGATACCCGACAAGTTCGTCGTCGGGTATGGTCTCGACTTCGACGGCGCCCTGCGGCACCTGCCGCACCTCGCGGCGCTCGACGAGCACGACATCGCCGCCGCCCGGCAGGCGTCCGCCTCCGATGCCACGACGTCCGATTCTGTTGGCCCTTCGCGGGCTTGATCCGGTCGGCACCGGCCGGCAGGTCGAACTGCTTGCAGCCGGGCTGCGATCGGCCGGCCGCGATGTCCACGTCGCGCTCACGAGTGGCGGCGGCGGCGTCGGCGCGCGGCTGATCCGGGATGGCTTCGCGGTGCACCGCGTCGGTCACCGTCCCCTCGCGACCGATGCGGCTGCCGTGGTGCGGCTGATGAGGCTCGCCCGCCATCTGCAGCCCGCGCTGGTGCTGGCGTTCGGCCGCTCCATGCTGGCGGCGACCGCGGCCCTCGCGCTGGCCGCGCCGCACGTGCCGGTCGCGGCCCACCTGGCGCTGCCGCCCCGCGGACGCCGGCAGGAATGGGCTCTGCGCCGCCTCGGGCTGGTGATCGCCACGACGCCGCGGGTCGCGCAGGCGGTTCGCCGTGCGGGAGTGGCTGTCGACCGCGTGGCCGCGATCCCGCCGGGCAGTGCCGCGGATCCCGGCTCGGGCCTCGAGCGTGCCGCCGTCGCCGGACGGCTCGGCCTCGACCCGGCGAAACGCTGGACGCTCTGCGTCGCCCCGCTGGAGGCCGAGGCGCGGGTCGAACGGCTCGCCTGGGGCATCGATCAGTTGGCCGTGGTCCGCCGCGACGTGCAGCACGTGGTGGTTGGTGATGGGCCGTTGCGGGCCCGGCTCCTCCGGCGGGCGCGGATCCAGGACTTCGCGGAGCGCATGATCCTCGTGCCGCACTGCGACGTGTTGCCCGACCTGCTCGGGCACGTGACGCTCGTCTGGCAGTCCGGCGCGGCCGCCCACGGTGGCGCGATCCTCGACGGGATGGCGCGGGGCGTGCCCGCGGTGGCGGTCGAGAGCGACGCGGCGCGGCAACTCATCGTGGACGGTGAGACGGGCCGGGTCGTTCCGCTGCGGCCCGAGAGCGAGTTTCCGCGGCGCGCGTTCAACATTCTGGAGGACGACGCGCTCGCCACACGCTGGGCCGACGCGGCGCGGGCCAGGGCGGTGGCGGAGTTTCCGGCGGAACGCATGGTGCAGGCGCATCTCGCGGCGTTCGAGCAGCTCGGCTAATACGGCTCACACGGGATCCTCGCGGGTCACCGCGACTGTCCCGGCGTCGGGGCTGCCCGTGCCGACCGATCCGAGCCGCGATCCGCTACCGTTCCACTGCCGCGAGGGTCCGGCCCGCGGGCGTCGACCGGAGGTGGCCGTCCTCGGCCACGAGGATGCCCTGCTTGAAGACCTTCGCCGGCATGGCGAACATCCGGGCGAGATCCCGGTCGGGGCGGTAGATCGTGATGTCGGCGTCGGCGCCGACGCCGAGATGCCCCTTCTGCGGCAGGCCGGCGATCCGCGCGGGGGCCGCCCGCGTCACGATGCAGAGTTCCTGCAGCGTGTACTCGCGTGTGATGTCCTTGAGCGGGCTGCGGTCACGGACGGCGGGCGGCAGCCGCGAGAGGGCCTCGCGGCGGAAGGGCTCGTCGCCGAGCAGCCGCATGAGGTGCGGATAGGCCGTGAAGTGGGCTCCATTGGGATGATCCGTCGACAGCGCGACTCGCCAGGGGTCGCGCGCGCACAAGAACCACTCCAGGCCGATCGCCCACTGCCAGGCATGGATCACACTCGTGTCGCGGTAGGCGATCGGCAGGACGCCGCAGCCCCCTTCGAGGTGCAAGTCGTGCGCCATCCAGGGCACGCCGGTGGCGGCGGCAAGGTGTTCCGCCGCCGCGGCGTCGCCCGTCATGGCCACCGTGTCGCCGAACAGGATCTGGCCCACGTCGAGCGTGAGCGTGTCGTGGGCGTTGAAGAACTCGACGAGCGGGGCGACAGCCGATCCGAACGAGCCCTCGTCGAGGTCGCCGCCTGAGTAACTGTGGAACTGCACGTGCGCGAGGTGAGCACGGCGGCCGGCCAGCGACCGCATCGTCTCGAGCATGGTCCGCCAGTTGCCCGGCAGGCCGAGGTTCGCCGTGTGCACGTGCAACGGATGCGGCAGGCCGAGCGCGCCGACCGCCTCCGCGAGTCGTTCGAGGACGAGCCGGGGCGTGAGGCTGCCCCGGCCGGGCAACGCCGCGTCGAGGTCGTGGTGGTCGCCGCGGCGGCCGTGCTTCCAGAAGGCGGGGCCACCCGGATTCGCCACCTTCACCGCCCAGCCGCGGCCTGCGTCCAGGGAGGCATGGAGCAGCCTCTCGAGCCCGCGGGCGTCGTCGCGGGCGAGCGACTCGAGCACGTCGCCGCGGTCGGCCGCGAGCAGGAAGATGCCCTTGTCGAGGATCGGGAGTTCGGCGAGTTCGAGGTGGGCGATCTCGGCGGCGGCGCAGGCGATCGCCGCGTCGAACACGGTCGTGTAGCCGAGGGCGGCGTAGAGCGCGCCCGTGGCGTGGATCGTGGGCACGGCCGCGATCGCGCGATCCGGGCCGCGGGCGAGGTGCGGAGCGATCCGCCGGCCCGCGCAGACCTTCGGACCGGCGACATGACTGTGAAGATCGACCCCGCCGGGCATGACCACGAGCCCCCGGGCATCGACCCGCGCGAAGCCGCGTGGGTCGGCCGGCGGCGCGACGATTCGGCCACCGTCCACGAACACGTCGTCCACGACACCGTCGCGGCCGGTGGCCGGATCGTGGATCGTGCCGCCTGTGATGACGAATGCTCCCTCGGCCGTCACGTCCGGGCTCCCGTGGACGTGGCGGCGCGAACGGCCGTGAGGAGCGTGTCGAGACTCGCGTTCGGATCGTCGTCGATGCGAATCACCGCCACGGCGTCGCCCCGCGTCGCGATCGCGTCCTCGATGGCAGCCGGCAGATCGCCGACCGCCACGACGCAGTCGACCTCGCCGCGGGTGATGAGTCGCCGGGCGTCGCACTCCGCCGGCCGAAACGCCGCGCCGGCGCGGTCCGCCCTGGCGATGCCACCGGCCGCGCCGTAGCGCCAGGTGGAGACCGCAGCCGGGGCTCCCGTCACCACGAGGGGCACCTCGAACGCGGGCGTGCGGTGCGAGATCGCCCGCACCAGTCCGACGAGACTCCAGGGCTCGAGGCCGATCGGGTCGCGGTGGTGCGTCACGAAGGCCACGCAGCCGGCAGACTCGAGCGCGGCGGCGAGGGCCTCCCGGGCGGCGACCAGCGCGGGCGGCAGACGGATCGCGAGGCCGACCCGGGCCGCGTGCACGAGCCGGGCGAGGTCCACGGCGTCGGTCTCGGCCACCTGGAGGTGTCGGTCTGCAGCCGCCGAGGTCGCCACCTCGACCGCGCCGACGGCGATCGTGTGCCGGGGCCGGCCCGTCTCCGTGGCCGGCGTGACGAACGCCTGCAGAAAGCCCGCCGCATCCACGGCCGGATCGCAGAACCAGAACACCACCAGGTCGGCGCGGTCGCGGAGTTCCTCGGGGTCGGCCGTCACCGCGCCGACGCGTGCGATCGTCGGGCCGGCCACCTGGGCCGTCTCGACGTGGTCGAAATCGACGGCGGCGCCGATTGCCTCGGCCAGATCGCAGGCCTGCACCGCCGTCTCGGGCGCCAGCGTTCCGGAACCCGTCACGAGCGTGCGCCTGACGGTCGCGATCGTCGCCGCCGCGCGGTCGGCCGCGAACGGACGAGTCACGCGAACGCTCCTTCCCGCGAGCGAGTCCCGCGGCCCTGACGGCTCATCCGCGCACCGGCTCGGGCCGGGCAAAGACGAGACGCCCTGCCGACGTCTGCAGCGTGCTCGTCACCGCCACGGGGACGGTGCGGCCGATCTGTCCCCGGCCGTTCTCGACGACCACCATCGTGCCGTCGTCGAGGTAGCCGACGCCCTGGTCGGGCTCCTCGCCATGCTTGACCAGCCTGACGGAGAGCGCGTCGCCCGGCACGTAGGCAGGCTTCAGCGCGAGCGCCACGTCGTTGACGTTGAGCGCCGGCAGCGACCGCACCCCGGCGATCTTCATGCAGTTGGTGTCGGTCGTGACGATTCGGCCCCCGAGCCGTGCCGCCAGCGCCACGACCCGGGATTCCGAGCCGGCCGCCTCGTCGTCTCCCTCGCCCGGTCCGACGACGTCGATCTCGACCGACTTCGCAGCCCGCAGGCGGGCGAGCACGTCGAGGCCGCGTCGGCCGCGGGTGCGACGCTGCCGGTCGCCCGAGTCGGCGGCGGCCTGCAGCTCGTCGAGCACGAACGAGGGCACCACGAAGCGGCTATCGAAGACCCCGGCCTCCGCGAGGTCGGCGACCCGACCGTCGACGATGGCCGCGGAGTCGAGCACGTTGGGCCGCAGGCCGCGGACATCGCGGGCGAACTCGACGAACGGGATCAGGAATCGGAAGTCGTCGCGGGTTTGGAGCAGCAGACTCGTGCAGATGTAGCAGAGTACCGCCCCGAGGATCAGCGGCAGCCACTGCCAGACCGCATCGTTGCGATTGAGGGGCAGCACCGGCGCGAGCGCGAGCATCGCGATGTAGGTGAGGAAGACCCCCACGAGCAGTCCGAAGTAGACCGCCGTGATCGTCGTGAGATTCTTGCGGCGGATGGCCGCGTCGATCGCCATCACGGCCATCGGCAGGGCGACCATGCCCGCCAGCACGGCCCCGGGCATCCACAGCGGCGCCTGCCGCATCGGCACCGAATTGACGATCAGGACGGCGATGCCCGCCGACACCGCCAGGAAGATCGCGCGCAGGACGACGAGGGCCATGGCAGCGTCGGACGGGGAATGGCGGAGGCGTGAACCGGATCAAACCTCCCCGAATCGTATCATACGGAGGGCTGCCGTTCCGCGGCGAGCCGCGGTCAGGCCGGGCCCAGCCGCGCCTCGCAGTCGCGGTCCAGGAAGCGGTCCGTCATGCCGGCCACGTAGTCGGCCACGCTGCGGCGGGTGCCGAACGTCGCCGCCCGCTCCCGGAAGCGGGCCGGCAACGCCGCCGGATGATCGCAATACCATGCGAAAAGCCTCGCGAGCCGTGCCTGGGCGACGGCCCGCACTTCCACCACGCGGTCGCTGCGATAGACCCGCGCGAAGAGGAACTTCTCCAGTTGCCGCTTGCCCTCGGCCACCACCGGCGTGTGGGCCACGAGCCGGCCCGGCGGGCCGCCATCGGCGCCGGTGAAGGCCGCCCGCACACCGGCCACGGAGTTGATCCGCCGGGCCTCGAGGGTCGCCCGTGTCGAGCGGATCAACTCGGCCACCTCCTCGTCGACGATCTCGTGGAGCACGGCATGGCGCAACTCCGTGCCGGCCAGCCGGCCGTGACGGTCGGCCACGCGGTCCGCGGCCGCGGCCACGAGCGGCAGTTCCACAAGTTCCTCCATCCGCACCAGCCCGAGCTCCACGGCGTCGTCGGCGTCGTGCGTGTCGTAGGCGATCGAGTCGGCGGCATCGACGACCTGCGCCTCGAGGAGCGGAGCGGGAGCCATGCCGTCCTTCGTGCGCACCGCCTGCGCGTCGAGCACCTCCCGCGAGAGGTTCAAACCCGGGAAGTCGGGATATCGCACCTCCAGGAACTCCATGATCCGCAGCGCCTGGGCGTTGTGGTTGAAGCCGCCGTCGGAGCGGAGCAGGTCGGCGAGCGTGTCCTCGCCGGCGTGGCCCAGCGGCGGGTGGCCGATGTCGTGGGCCAGCGCCAGCGTCTCCACGAGATCCTCGTTGAGGCCGAGCGCCCGGGCCAGCGTGCGGGCGATGCTCGTGACCTCGAGCGTGTGCGTGAGCCGGCTGCGGTGGTAGTCGCCGTGGTAGCCCGTGAAGACCTGTGTCTTGTGGGCCAGCCGGCGGAACGCCGCGGAGTGCACGATCCGGTCGCGGTCTCGTTGGTAGGGGCTGCGGAAGGGGTGCGGCGCCTCGGGGTGCGTCCGGCCGGCAGAGTCGGCGGCGCGCATGGCCCACGGCGCCAGGATCGCCGCCTCGCGGGCCTGCCAATCGAGTGGAGGAGTCGTCGTCATGGCCGCACGCCTTCGGCGGCCGTGAGCTGCTCCCACAAGGCGTCGAGGGCCTGCGGCAGCACGCGGGCGCCGGCCACGGAGGCCATGAAGTTGACGTCGCCCTGCCAGCGCGGCACGAGATGCCAGTGGAGATGGCCGGGCAGTCCGGCGCCGGCAGCCCGGCCGAGGTTGAGCCCGATGTTGAAGCCCTGGGCCTGCATCGTCCGTTCGAGCACCCCGCACCACGCCGTCAGGCGGTGCTGCAGGTCGAGCAGGACGGTGGTGGCGAGTTCCGCAAGCGTGGCTCGGTGGTCGAGCGGCGCGATCAGCAGGTGGCCGTTGGTGTAGGGATAGCGGTTCGTCACGACGACCGCGTGGGCCGTCCGCTCGACGACGCCGAGCGCGCGGAAGTCGGCCGGGGCTGCACTCGCGGCCCGACACAGAAAGCATCCGTGGTCGGCCCCCGGCCGCCAGTCGCGCGGCTCGACCGAATCGGCGGGTTCCGTGCCGCCTTGCACGTATCCCAGCCGCCACGGCGCCCAGAGGGTGTCGGTCCGCATCCTGACGAGACTACCCGAAACGGCGCAGCGGTGCCGCGCCGCCGCCCCTATCATCGGCAGCGGCATCGGCTCGCGGGATCTCGGCGAGGACGCGGCGTGGAATTCAAGGTCGATCTCGACGTCTTCTCGGGTCCGCTGGACCTACTGCTCTACCTCGTCAAGAAGCACGAGGTGGACGTGACGGCCGTGCCCATCGCGACGATCGCCCACGAGTTCGTGGCCCATCTCGAGGTGCTCTCGGATCTGGCGATCGACCAGGTGGGCGAATTCGTCGACCTCGCGACGGTGCTGCTCGAGATCAAGGCCCGGGCGCTCGTGCCGCGCCCCGAGGAGACGGAGGAGCCGGTGGAGATGGTCCGAGAGGATCTCGTGCAGCGTCTCCTCGAATACAAGCAGTATCGCGACGCGGCGGCCGTGCTCGAAGATCGGGCCCGGCTCTGGGAAGCGCGGTCGCCCCGGCAGCACGTGGCGACCGACGCCACCGCGGATGGGCCGGCCGAGGTGACGATCGGCGACGTTCATGTGTGGGACCTTGTCGGGGCGATGGCCCGCGTGCTGCGGAAGCGAGAGCAGCGGCGGCCCCGGCAGATCGTCCACGACGACACGCCGCTGGAGGTTCATGCGGCCCGGGTCGAGTCGCTGGTCGCGGCACAGGGCAGGGTGGCATTCTCCGGCCTGTTCGACGACGAGATGCCGCGGTCGCGGGTGGTCGGTATCTTTCTGGCGGTGCTCGAGCTCGTTCGCCGCGGCCGCCTCGTCACCCGCCAGGCCGACCTGTTCGGGGAGATCTGGCTCGAACCCGTGCCGCCGCGTCCGTCCGCCCCCACGGAATCCGCATGATCGACAACTCGCCCTACCGCACGCTCCGGCACAAGGGGCTCACGGTCGAGGGCTATTCCCGGGCCGCCGTGCAGAGCTGCTGGAGGATCCCGGAACTGAAACTCGGCTTCGATCTCGGCGCGCAGCCCTGGGGCTTCATGGCGACGGCCACGTGGTTCGTGACCCACACCCATCTCGACCACATCGCAGCCCTGCCCGTCTACGTGGCCCGGCGGCGGATGATGAAGATGGAGCCGCCCACGATCTGGCTCCCGGAGTCGGCCATCGAGCCGATCGAGAGACTCCTGCGGGCCGTGTCTCGGCTCGACCGCGGCCGGCTGCCCTGCACCCTCCTGCCCGCGCGGCCCGGCGACGAGATCGAACTCTCCCGGGAGCACGTGGTGACGGTGTCCTCGACCTGCCACACGATCCCGAGCGTGGGCTACGTCGTCTGGGATCGCCGCCGCAAGCTCAAGCACGAGTTCCAGGGGTTGCCTGGGGACAGGATTCGTGACCTGCGGCTCTCCGGCACCGACGTGACGCAGGAGATCCGCACGCCGCTGGTGGCCTACCTCGGCGACAGTTCTCCCGAGGGGCTCGACCACTGTCCGGCGATGTTCGAGGCGCAGATCCTGATCACGGAACTGACCTTCGTGGCCCACTCGCACCGCAAGGAAAAGATCCACAAGTTCGGCCACATGCACCTGGACGACCTCCTCGCCCGCCGCGACCGGTTCCGCAACGAGGTGGTGATCGCCACGCACTTCTCCACCCGCTACACCGACGACCGCATCCGTCGGATCCTCGCCAAGAAGATCCCCGACATGCTCGACGGGCGCCTCCACGTGTGGCTGTAAGACACCTCACACGTGATCTTCGCGTGTCGACGCGCCCAACTCGGCTTCGGGGACGCCCGTACCCTCTCGCTGGACGTTCGCCTCCGCCCTCCAGGCGTCGGCTCTCTGCATGTCCGCTTCGCTTCGCCATCCTGGCTTCGCTCGCTCCCGTAGCTCGCTCGAGGGCACGGGCATCCCCTCGCCTTGCCCGCCACGATGGAGTGAGGCCCCGGGGCTCCCCATCCCCTCGAGCCGGCGTATGACGACAAGCGAAGCCATGGATGGCGCAGCGCCGTCGGCATCCGAGGCGAGCGTCCGGCAAGAGGGTGTGGGGAGCTCCGGGCCGGGTTGGGCGGGTTGACCGCACGGTCCACCGTATAGTGAGCCGTGAGATGCACGAACGTCCCCGCCACGCCTACGTTCATGTGCCGTTCTGTCGGCACCGGTGCGGCTACTGCGATTTCTCGCTCGTCGCCGGCCGCGACGACCTGATCGACCGCTACTTTTCCGCGCTGGCCCTGGAACTCGACCGCGTGCGTGAGCCGCTCGATGTGCAGACGCTCTACCTCGGCGGCGGCACACCGTCGCACCTCGGGGCCGACGGGCTGCGGCGGCTGTTCGACGTGCTGCACGCGAAACTTCGGCCCGCGGCCGGCGCGGAAGTCTCGGTCGAGTGCAACCCCGAGGATGTGACGGCGGCGCTGGCCGACGCAGCGGTGGCCTGCGGCGTCACGCGGGCGAGCCTGGGCGCACAGTCGCTCGATGCCGCCACGCTGCGATCACTCGACCGCAGCCATGCGCCCGACGACGTCCGCCGGGCCGTGGCGGTGCTGCGCGACCGCGGCCTGGCCGTGAACGTCGATCTCATGACGGCCGCGCCCGGGCAGTCGCTGGGTGGTGTCGAACGCGACCTTGACGCCGTGGTCGCGATCGAACCGGAGCACGTGTCGGTCTACTGCCTCACGTGGGAAAAAGGAACCGCGTTCGAGGGTCTGCGCCGGAAGGGTGCGCTCGCCGCGGTGGACGATGGCTTGGAACGGTCGATGTTCGAGGCGGCGATCGACCGGCTCGCGGCGGCCGGCTACGAGCATTACGAAGTCTCGAACTTCGCCCGGGCCGGCCACCGCTGCCGCCACAATGAGGCCTATTGGGACTGCCGCGCCTGGGAAGCGTTCGGGCCGGGCGCCGCGCGGTTCGATGGCCGGACGCGGATCACGAACCACCGCAGCCCCGTCACGTGGATGAACAAGGTGCTCGCTGGTGAGGATTTCACCGGCGAC
>CAIXGY010000280.1 GCA_903919035.1 uncultured Planctomycetaceae bacterium
CCGACACCTTGCCGGTGGTGTTGAACGACGTGTCGAGCGACCCGTCCTGGTTCATACGGATCACGATCAGATCCTGGTTCACGCCGTTGTTGGCAAACCCCGTGATCACGATCTTCCCGTCCGGAGCCAGCGTCGCCCGGAAGCCCTCGTCGGTCGAGTTCAGCACCGGCACCTTGACGATGCCGTTGGCACCGAATCGCAAATCGATCTCGCCGCTGGCGAGATGACGCGTGACCGCTAGATCACCATCGACACGACCGATCAGCAGAAACTTGCCGTCGGGGAGCGGCAGTGCCGAGTTGATGAACTCATCGGCACCGAGGTTGTAGCGGAACACCTGCTCTTCGACGCCATCCGCGTTGATTCTCGTAATGCGGAATGAATCGTAATCGACACCGTTCCAGTACCCACGGCCCAGCAAGAGGATGTCACCGTCATCGCGAAGAATCACGTCGCGGCCGTAACTGTTGTAGCCATCGTTGGATTGGTATTGCCAGTTCGCATCGGCAACGCCCGTCGACGAGTACCGCGTGACTCTGAAGTAGTTGTTGTCTCTGCCGAAGACGACGATCCGACCATCGGCCTGAACCTTCACCGCATGGCACTGCCCTACGTGGTCGTTCACCACCACGCCAGCCGTCCCGAACGTCGTGTCCACAGCCCCGGCGGCCGTAAACCGAACCACACGGTTCCCACCCACCACGATGATCCGACCCGATGAGTCGATCGCGAACGACTTCGCGTGCAGACCAGCGCCAAAGTCCATCTGCTTCCCACCGCCGTCGCCGAACGTGTCGTCCAGCGTGAAGTCAGCATTGAACCGCATGATGGCGAAGCGATCGTTCACCGCCCCCACCGCCAGGATCTTCCCCGTGGGCAGCACCTGCATGTTCGCGATGTAGTCAACACCAGCCGTGATCGACACCGCCATCCTCCCGTCGCCGTCGAACGTGTCGTCCAACACCCACGGAAACGTGGTGAAGGTTGGGGATGGGGCAAATGGCGGCACCGCATTGATCGCGATCGAGACCGTGTCGGTGTCGGTTCGCAGACCTCCCGGGCCGACGTTGCCAAGATCCTCGGTTGTGATCGAGAGCGTGGCCTGCTTGATCGCCGCCGGCCGCGGGTCAACGTCGTACTCGACCACGTAAGGTAGCGCGGATGAACCTGTGAAATCGTTCCACTTCTTCGTGCCGGAGAAGTTGCCCTGCAGGTAATGCTCGGCGTTACCGGCGTCGTCGGGCTGGCTGGTGTTCCAGTTCACGTAGCTCCACGGCTCGCTCGTCACCCAGCGCCAGGCGCCGTTGGGCTCGGAGTAGTTCAACGCCGAGCGGTTCTGGTAGCCACCGAGCCACGGCGTGGCCGACCCAGGATGGAGGGAGGAGACGAACTCGTTCTCCGCGCCGCTCGTCACCGTGACGAGATAGCCGCCACGGGTTTCGGCGTCGGCCTTGGCCTGATCCCATGTCTTCGTGGTGGGAATGAACTGATACCAGTGGCCGTTGCCGCCGCTTTCGACCGTCCACTGGAAGAATTCGTTCACGGCCGGCTGGAAGCTGATCCACGCCAGGGCCGCGTTGATATCGGCCACGGTGCCGGTGAACGACATCGATGCGTCGGTCGTGCCGTCGCCTGTGATGTAGGTAAGGC
>CAIXGY010000281.1 GCA_903919035.1 uncultured Planctomycetaceae bacterium
AGCCCGTCGGGCCGCCGGTTGGCCCGAATCGTCTCGTCGAGCAGGTCGATTCCCCGGGCCAGCGTGCTGCGCAGCGTCGCCAGGGGGATCTGGCTGGTCGGTGGCGTCGTCCCCACCTCCGCGAAGGCCGATGCGTAGACCACTTCGCGATGCGCCTCGCCGACCCGGCCGAGCCGTGCGAACAACGCGGCGGGGTCGCGTTCGTCCCGCAAGGCGGCTGACACGCCTTCAACGAGCGCCGCGGCCGGCTCGGACAGCGTGACCGACGGTTCCGGGGCGACGGCGAGGAGCCGGTCCAGAAAGGCCAGAAATCGTCGGAGGTAACAGACCGTGACGACCGACAGTCCCCAGCCGGCCAACGCGTTGTTGGCGTCGTTCCACTCGGGCCGTTGCGTGTTGAGCCAGATGCCGCCGCCGGGCACGAGGTTCGTGAGTTTCACGAGCGCCGGCACGATCAGCTTCTCGGCCAGCGACACGAGCAGCGGTTGGCCGTCGTCTGCCGCGAGGAGCCGTCCGTCTCCGCCGACAGCTGCCGCGCGAGCGACGAGACGGTGATGCACGGCATGCTCGAAGGTGATCGACTGCCGCGGATCCCGGCAGAGGTCATCGAAACCGGCGATGCGGTAGGGCACCACCGCGTGCGCGTAGGTGGCCGTGTTGAGGTCGGCCAGCAGCCTTCCCGGCCAGAATCGCTCGTGCGCCTCCAGGAGCCGAAGGAGATAGACGATCTGGTGGTCGCCCCAGTAACCGATGTGGCTCCAGGGGTCGGCCTCGTCCGGCACCTCCCAGTCGATGCCGTCCCTCGTGATCCGATACGGGTTGTAGCCGTCGGCGGTGCTCGCATTGAGGAACACTGCGACCATGCCCGGCAGCAGGGTCGGATGGGCGTGCGCGAGCGCCTCCCAGTTTTGGAAGATGTCCCGCCAGTTGCCGGCGTAGCCGCAGACCGCCCGGCCCGCCTCGTCGCGGGTGTGGATGGAGAACCTGTTCCAAGGCCGGCTCGGATCGCCGTGCCGTCGGCTGAAGCACAGCGGGAGGTATTCCGTCACGAGCCGCTGGAGGTGGGGATCGTCACGCCGGCCTGCCTCGGCCACCACGAGCTCCCGCTCCCGGCCGTCGGCGGAGGCCGCCCACTGGCGATGCCGCTCCAGAACATTCCGGTTGCGGCTCTCGAGAAACGCCGCGAGGTCACCGGGCGGGCAGCGAGTGCCCGCAGCCGGAACCCCCCCGCGCATGACGTTGAAGAGCGTGTTGGACGCATGATGCGCGGTGGCCACGCGGTCGGCGGTGCACTGGTGACCGTCCGCGGCACCGACCCGCGCCCGCAGGCCCGCGAGTTCCCGCGACAGGGCGTCACGGACCACGTCGGCATCGATGGCGCCCGTCGTCAGGCGATGCTCCAGATCGACCACGGCCGCATGATCGAGTCCCGTGTCGGCGACCACGAACCACTCGTGGTGGCCTCCGGCCGGCAGGTCGATCGCGTCGCGCACGAGGTAGGCGCCGAAGCCGCCCCGCGAGGCGAGTTCCTCCCGCACGTCCCTGCCCAGGCGAAAAGCGTCGATCTGCCGTTCGGACACGCTCCGCCGGGGCGCGCGGTGGCCGATCGACCACGCGACCGCGGCCCGCAGGGATTCCGCCGGCTCCGGGCGGTCGCTGATCGCGGCATTGAGCGCCGAAATGAGGAGGCCTGCAGGCTGCACGATCTCGTGCCGCATGTAGGCCGCCGCCAGGTAACTGAAGCGGGCGTAGACATGTTCACCGACGCCAGGCGGCAACAGTCGGTGCCAGCCGTCGAGGACGTCGATCCGGCGGCGGCGGTGGAGCAGGTTTTCGATGCGGCACTGCCGGACGATCCCGAACTCCGACGATCCACCCACGATCCAGCGACACCGCAGGCCGAGCCGCGTGTGTGTCTCCTCGTAGATCACGCTGGCCCCGAGTTCATGCTTGCCGAGCGTCCGGGAGATTCCGTCCGCCACCGCGCCTGCGGCCCACGGCTCCCAGCATTCACCGTCGACGCGGATGACCGAGACCACGCCACTGCCGCGGGGATCGTGCAGGATCTGGTCGGCCGGGCGATACGGAAAGATCGCCCCGTCGGGATCGCGCCGACCGGCCGTCAGGCCCGCGTTGCTGCCGGCGAAGATCCAGGCATCGCCGTCGCTGACGACGTTCATGAGGAACGGCGGCAGTTTCTCCACGTTGCGAATGAGGGCGAACCGCTCGCCGGCGAATTCGGCGAATTCGCAGCCGCCGCTTGGCCGGCCGCCGGAGGCCGGGCCGCTTCGTCGTTCAATTCCTGGGATCGACATGGAATGTCCAGTTGTCGGTGCTGGCAGATCCGTGGCCGTCGAACACGGTGACGAACAGGCGGTAACTTCCGGGCCGGTCGGGAGCCGTCACGGTCGCGCGACCGCTCGACCCATCGGCCGCCACCGTGCCGGGGATGTCGGGGGGCGCCCGTTCGGCATCCCCTCCTTCGCGGCGGTCGTCGCTTTCGGTGCGCACGGCCCAGCGATGCGCCAGCGGACTTCCTTCCGGATCGCGATATCGCACCTGAATCTCGAAGCGCTGGCCCGGCTCGACGTGTCTACCGGCCAGGGGAATCGTGGCCTCTTCGAGGATCGGGGCCCGGTCGCGCGGCCAGTCGCCGGTCCAGGCCCGGGCCAACGCGTCTGCCCGTGGCGTCTTCTCGCCCGACGGGAGCAGCACGCCGAACCAACTCTCGGTCGCCTCCTGCTTGCTGCCCCACAGGAAGGCGAAGCTGCCCAGGCAGTGTTCGCGATCCTCCATGATCCGCTGCCACGTCACGTAGGTGAGGGCGGCCTTCTCGCGGCTCGAGGGCTCGATGGGCGCGTTCCAGTCGGTGTGAGCGGATTCCCAGGGGCCGGGCACGCCGAATTCCGTGATGCAGTACGGCTTGTCCCAGGCGGCAGCGCGGAGCTTGGCCCCGATGCGGCCCGCGTCGGCATAGGCATTGACCCCCAGCACGTCGATCGCCGCGGCATGCTCGCGGATGGCCGCGAGTTTCGCGGGATTGACGTTGGCCACCACCGGCATCACCGGATGATCGGGATCGATCTGCTTGATGCGGCGGGCCAGTTCGCCGACCTCCCGCCAGATGGCCGGCGAATCTCCGGATCCACCCGGCCCCTCCATCTCGTTGCCGAGCCCCCAGGCCAGCACGGCCGGATGGCGCCTGAGTCGCGTGACGGCCGCCTCGACTTCCCGCCGCTGGGCCTCGACCTGGGCCGAGTCGCCGTAATCGAAACCGTGTCGTTCGTGGCCCAGCCAGAGGCCGACCATGACGGCGATCCCGTGGGCGTGCGCCGCGTCGAGCAGGCTGCGGCCGTTCTCGATCCGTTCTGCGGCAGCCGCATCCCAGGTGCGGATGGCGTTGCCACCGCACGCGGCGAGCGTGTCGATGCCCGTGGTGCCACCGGCCCCGCGAATGACGAACGGCGCGCCGTCGCGGAGGAGTTGAAACCCTGACGTCGGATCGCCGACGACCCGAACCTCACCACCGCCGGACGGCACGGCAGCGGCCGCGGCGAGCAACAGACTCACCAGCGTGGGCCGTGTCGGCAGCGAACGTGTGTTGGCCGTCTTCATCGCTCACTCCGCCAAGGCAGCATCGAATTCGAGCGCCTCGAGACGATCCCGCGCCGCGGCAGCCGGCTGCCAGAACCAGCCTCGCTGATCCCAGCACTGGGCGAAGCCGAACTCCTTCACAAGTCGCCGATAGGAGGTCACGGCGTCGGCTTTCTTGTCGGCCTTTTCGTGAGCCTGCCCTTCGATGAAGCAGCAAGTGCCCACGTCATTGAGGGCCCAGGCGTCGTGGCCCCGCTCGGCGGGCAGGAAATCCTCGAGGTCCTCCTGCTGGCGGGCGGCCTCGTCGGCATACAACTCGCGGCACTTCGTGGTGTAGGCCAAGGTAGCCTCGACATCACCCTCCTCGAGGGCTTTCCAGGCCCGCGTGGTCAGTGTCTGCGACGAGGCATCGCCGAAGTCTTGGGCATACGCCGAGCCAAGCGGCCACACGGCCGCGAAGCATCCGAGTACGGCAAGAGTGAACAGCGTGCGGCCCATCGGTCCTCCAAGTCCTCGTGGTGACGGCTGAGGAGCTGTCAGCGCGGGATGGTCACGGACTCGCCGTCGCTGCGATGCCCGAGACGATTCAGCGTTTCGACGTCAATTGCATAGGTCAGCGAGACGACGGCGCCGTCGGCGAAGACCGCATTGAAGACCGCGGTGTGGGCCGACCCCGGGGTCGCGAAACTGGCGTTCGTGCCGACGACGAGTTCCGGAGAGTCCTGGTGCGGCGTGCAATAGGTGGAGCGGATCGTGTCGTAGTCCCAGCCCGAGGCCCAACCCTCGTCGTCGTCCTGGGGGCGGGGATTGTCGCTGGCGCCGGTCCGCAGCCGCTTCTCCAGAATCATCATCGTCTTGCTCGCGCCGTCGGAGATCTTTCCCATCTTCACGACCGGGTCGTACCCCAAGTCGGTCGCCGAGCCGCTTTTGACGAGATAGCTGCTGCGGACGATGACGCCACGGAATCCGGTGTATGCCGCGGCGAGCTGGGCTTTTGATCGGGGGGTGAAGTCCATGACGGAAGCCCCCGATCCCCAGAAGCCGTAGATGGCGCTGCACCCGCGGGTGGTGGCCAGCGTGGTGCCCGACGCCGTCGCCATCTGCATGCTCGTGTCGAACCGCGTCGGATCCTCTGACCGGCTCGGGCCGGGCTGCACCGCGGCGTAATCCTGCAGCCAGTAGGTCACCGGGCCGCTGATGCCCTGGTTGGTGACGCGGGCCGAGTCGGTGTTGACGTAACTCGTGGGTCCGCGACGCGACGGGCAGAAGTAACTTGTGATCGGCGTGTTGGCGATCTGCTGGGTGTTGATGATCGAGTAGGTGGTGCCCTGCTCCATGTAGGGGAGAATCTGGTAGCTCCACGACAAGCCCTGTTTCGAAGGCCCGAAGGGCTGGCCGCCCTGGGCGTAATCCTCGATCTTGGGGTAGGGGGAGATGCCGCCGCTCGGAAACGTCTTGACCGCGCTTTCCAGGGTGAGGATCGCCAATCCCACCTGCTTCAGGTTGTTCATGCACTGCGTGCGCCGGGCCGCCTCACGGGCGCTCTGCACCGCTGGGAGCAGCAGGCCCAGCAGCGAGGCGATGATCGCGATGACGACCAGCAGTTCGACGAGCGTGAAGGCGTGGCGGGGCTGGCCCCACTCGGCCGATGCAGTCGAAGTCCGCACCTTGTTGCAGCAGTTCATCACCTGAATACCCCCTTCGATGACGCGTTTCTCGGGACTCCGCCACGGATCCCCACGCGAACCCCATGAAACACAACCGGAACTGTTTCAGACGCACTGTAGCCGGTGGGTGTGTTCCTGGCAAGTCCTGGGTAGCCGGGCGGCGCGTCGGAGGCTCTGCGACCCTCGTTGAGCCGGCCACCACGGCCTGCGAAGCTCACGCACGCGGGTTTTTCGGCCGCGGCTCTCGAGCCACAGGTCGCCCGAGCCCGAGTGGGCGGCGACCGATCAATAGCGGGGAACCACCGTCGTGGGGGTCGCCCGCGCCGGCGGCAAGGAACTCGCGCTGGTGGAGAAGGGGTTCCAGCTCGTGTTCGGCGCCGCCTGCGGCTGGTAGGCCGGCTGGTACGTCGGCATCTGACTCGTCACCTGCTGCTGGGCTCCGGCCATCGCCTGCTGGGCCTGCTGCTGGGCGGCGTTCATGTATTGCTGGGCCTGCTGCTGGGCCTGGGCATTCATCTGCTGCCACTGTGCGGCGGCATTTTGCTGGTACTGGTTCGCCGTCGCCTGCATCTGATTCGAGAGTTGCTGGGGCTGCGCCTGCATCTGGTTGGCGAACTGCTGGGCCTGAGCGGTCATGTTCTGCTGCATCTGGTTGGCCTGGTTTTGCACTTGGGTCCCGTACTGGGCCGGGGCCTGGGGTGGGGCGGCAGGTTGCGACCACGACCACGAATTGGCCGGTGGCGCGACCGGTGCGGATGCTTGCCACTGGGGGGTGGGGCCGGGCATCGGCGGCTGGCTCGACAGCGGCGGGTAGGCGGCGCCCTGTGGCGGCGTGGCCCAGCTCCCGTATTGGGCCGGTTGGCCGATCATGCCGGTCGCCGGGGCGGCCACCGTGGCCGGCCCCTTGGCCGTCTGGCAGCCTGCGAGGCAGACCAGCGCGAGCGCCGCGCAGGCCGCCGCCGCCAGACACAAATACGAGCGATGGGCGTGGGAGCGGGGAAGGGGCGTCACGACGGGCTCTCCGCGTGGAAGGGATGGTGGATCGGCGGGCTCCGCAGGTCGGCGAGATTCGGGGCGGGATGGTAGCGTTTGCCGGGGGCGGGTCCAGACCATTCTGGCCCGTCCGCCGGCGTCCCGCGGGTAGCGGATGCCCCGGCTCTCGCCCAGAGCCCCCACACTCCGGTCGCGATGGCATTCGAGATCCCCGCCGGCCTCGTCGATCGGATTCGTGCCGAGGCAGCGCGGCTCGGATTCTCGCGACTGGGCATCGCCCCGGCGACGCCGCCTCCGCATCACGATGCCTTCCGCGCGTGGCTTGCCACGGGCCTGGCCGGCGCCACCCACGAGTGGCTCGCGCGGCACGCGACCCTCCGGGCCGATCCGCGGTCGCTGCTGCCCGGCGCGACGACGATCGTCATGCTCGCCACCGACCACGTAGCGGACGTTCCGGAGAGCGCAGGGCCGCAGGGACGCGTGGCCCGCTACGCGTGGGGCGACGATTACCACGACCTCCTTCGTGCCCGCGGCAACGCGTTGGCCGCCTGGCTCGAGGCGGCGGTTCCCGGCTGTGCGACCCGGGCCGTCGTCGACTCGGCACCCCTCGCCGAACGCGACTTCGCGGCCCTCGCCGGCCTGGGATGGATCGGCAAGAACACCATGCTCATCCACCCCGGCGCCGGCAGTTATTTCCTGCTCACTGCGCTCCTGACCGACCTCGCGTTACCGATCGATGCCCCGCTGGACGTCGACCATTGCGGCACCTGCACGGCCTGCCTCGACGCCTGCCCGACGCAGGCCTTTCCGGAGCCCCGCGTGCTCGACGCCCGCCGGTGCATCAGCGCCCTGACGATCGAGGACCATGGGCACATCGCCCCCGAACTGCGGCCGGCGATGGCCGACTGGATCTTCGGCTGTGACGTCTGCCAGGAGGTCTGCCCGTGGAACCGCCATGCGCCGGGCTCGCTCGAACCAGCCTTCCAGCCCCGTGGCGGTGCCGCTGCCTTGGATCCCGGCGACCTGCTCCACCTCGACGCAGCCGGATTTCGCGACCGGTTCCGGGGCTCCGCGATCCGGCGCGCGAAGCGCCGCGGGCTGCTCCGATCGGCCGCGCACGCGCTCGGCAACCGGCCCGACGCCGGGCGACTCGACGTGCTGACGCTCGCGCTCGATGACGAGGAGCCCGTCATCCGCGCCGCCGCCGCCTGGGCGCTCGGCCGCTGGGTCGCCGCCGGCGTGGCGGTGGACGCCGCCCGGGCGGCACTCGGCGGGCGGCGGGCGGTCGAGACCGACCCCGAGGTTCGCGCGGAGATCGTGGCGGCCCTGGCGTGACGGCAGGCTATTCGGCACACGACTCCGTCTCGTCGACGTCCGAGGCCGCGTCGCGGCCCGGGGCGTCGGCGGCGTAGAAGCGGTCGAGGACCGCCTGCCAGTCGGCGTTGACCTTCACGCCGATGAAGGCGTCGCGAACCGCCAGGTATTCCGGATGCACCCGGGCGTACTTGATCGCGAACTTCCGCATGCTGCGGCCCGCGACGTCCTCGCCGTGGAGTTCGACGGCGAGGGCCCAATGGGCGCGGAGGACGTCGCGCTGCTCGTGCACCGTCGGCGGCGGCGGGAGCGGACGGCCCGCGAGCAGGGCCCGCGTCTGCGTGAAGATCCATGGGTTGCCGATCGCCCCGCGGGCCACGCTCACGCCGTCCACGCCCGTGCGCTCGAGCATCGCCACGCAGGCCTGGGGCGAGAACAGGTCGCCGGAGCCGATCACGACCCGCGTGCCGGCGTGTCGCTTCACCGCGGCGAGAAAGTCCCAGTCGCTCGGGCCGACATATTTTTGTTTGACCGTGCGTCCATGGACGGTGATCGCGGCCACGCCGCGGGCGAACGCCCCGTCGAAGATCGTCCAGAAATGGTCACGGCTCTCCGCCGAATCGTCGATGCCGCGGCGCATCTTGAGCGTGACCGGCACGCGGAGCGGCACGGCGTCGCGGACCTTCGCCACGATGTCGAGCGCCGTCTCCGGCACGCCGAGCAGGTAGCCGCCGCGGCAGCGGCCGAGCACCTTCTTCACGGGGCAGCCGAAGTTGACGTCGATGACGTCGTAGCCCTCCGTCACGAGCCGCGCGGCCGCGGGTGGGAAGTCGTCCGGATTCGCGCCCATCAGTTGGCCCCCCACCGGGTGCTCCTCGTCGGCCACGGCGAGCCGGGCGAGGTTGCGGCGATTGGTGCCGACGGTGGCCACGAACTGGTCGAGGAGCACCTCGCCGAGGGCGTAGGCGGCGCCGTGGCGGCGGGCCACGACCCGCATGGCGCGGTCGCTGTAGCCCGAGAGCGCGGCCTGCACGACCGGCGCGGCCAGGGTCAGTCCGCCGAGCGACAACGGGGGCATGCCGCGGGTTCCTACGTCAGCACCGGGCACTGGTCGAACCAGGCGCGTCCCTGGTCGGCCATCCACTCGAAGCACGACAGCGGTCCCCAGTCTCCGGGCTCGTAGATGTCGGGCGCCGCGACGTCGGGGGCGGACCAGGCCGCCACGAAGGGATCGACGATCTCCCACGACTTCTCCACCTCGTCGGCCCGCGCGAACAGGCTCGCGTCGCCATCGAGCACGTCGAGGAGCAGCGGTTCGTAGGCCTCCGGCAGCCGGCCGGCGAACTCCCGGGAGTAGCTGAACTCGAGATCCGTGAGCCGCAGTCGCATCCCCTCGCCAGGCACTTTCGTGTGGAAGTGGAGCTGGATCCCCTCGGCCGGCTGGATCTGGATGACGAGCCGATTGGCCTCGCGATGGACCGCCCGTCGGCCATGCGCGAACAGTTCGAGCGGCGGCTGCCGAAACCCGATGACGATCTGCGTGGTGCGGCAGCTCATCGCCTTGCCGCTGCGGAGGTAGAAGGGCACCCCCTGCCACCGCCAGTTGTCGATCTCGAGTCGCACTGCGCCGAACGTCGCGGTCGTGCTCCGCGGCGGGACGCCGGGCTCGTCGAGGTAGCCGCGATACTGGCCGCGGATGCCGGCGGCGAGCGCCTCGGCCGGCGTGAGCGGCCGGATCGCCTCGAGCACCTTCACCTTCTCGTTGCGGACGGCCGTGGCCTCGAACCGCACCGGGGCCTCCATGGCGGTCACCATGAGCAGTTGGAGGAGGTGGTTTTGGAACATGTCGCGCAGCACGCCCGCCGTGTCGTAGTAGCCGCCGCGGCGGCCGACACGGACCTCCTCGGCCACGGTGATCTGCACGTGGTCGATGTAGCGGCGGTTCCAGATCGGCTCGAAGATCGTGTTGGCGAACCGCAGTGCGAGGATGTTTTGCACCGACTCCTTGCCGAGGTAGTGGTCGATGCGGAACACCTGCTGCTCCCGGAACACGGCGTGCAGTCGTCCGTTGAGCGTGTGGGCCGTCGCCAGGTCGGTGCCGAAGGGCTTCTCGACCACGATCCGCCGCGGACCAGCGGCCT
>CAIXGY010000282.1 GCA_903919035.1 uncultured Planctomycetaceae bacterium
CATCGAAGCCGACGTTGAGGTCCTTGCCCGCCACCTCGTCCGCCACGACCGCCCCGTCGATCCCGCCATTCTCGGCGATCTGCCGGATCGGGGCCTCGAGGGCGTGGAGGATGATGTCGACGCCGATCTTCTCGTCACCCTTGGCCTGCGACCGCGCCTTCTCGACCGCCTCGCGGCAGCGGAGCAGGGCCACGCCGCCACCGGGGACGATGCCCTCCTCGACGGCGGCCCGGGTGGCATGCAGCGCGTCCTCGACGCGGGCCTTCTTCTGCTTCATCTCGGCCTCGGTGCCGGCGCCGACCGACACGATCGCCACGCCGCCGGTGAGCTTCGCGAGCCGCTCCTGAAGTTTCTCGCGGTCGTACTCGCTCTCCGTGTTCTCGATCTGCTGGCGGATCTGCTGCACGCGGGCCTGCACGTCCGCCTGCTTGCCCGCCCCCTGCACGATCGTGGTTTCGTTCTTGTCAACCGTCACCTTCTTGGCCTTGCCGAGGTGCGACAGGTCGAGGCTCTCGAGTTTGAGGCCGAGATCCTCGCTGATGAGCGTGCCGCCGGTCAGCGTGGCGATGTCGGCGAGCATGGCCTTGCGGCGGTCGCCGAAGCCGGGAGCCTTCGCGGCACAGACGTTGAGCACGCCGCGAAGCTTGTTGACCACGAGCGCCGTCAGCGCGTCGCCGTCGACGTCCTCGGCGATGATGAGCAGCGGCTTGCCCGATTGCGCCACCTTCTCCAGCAGCGGCAGCAGGTCACGGAGGTTCGATATCTTCTTCTCGTGGATCAAGATCAGCGCGTCATCGAGCTGACAGATCATCTCGGCGGTCTTGTTGATGAAGTAGGGCGACACGAAGCCCTTGTCGAACTGCATCCCATCGACGAAGCGGACGGTGGTGTCCATCGTCTTGCCTTCCTCGACCGTGATCACGCCGTCCTTGCCGACTTTCTGCAGGGCTTCGGCCAGCAGGTCGCCGATCGCCCGGTCGTTGTTGGCGCTGATGGCACCGACCTGCGCGACCTCCTCGGGCCGCTCGACCTTGCGGGCCATCTCCATGAGCCGCTGCACGGCAGCTGCGACACCCTTCTCGATGCCTCGGCGCACGGCCGTGGGATTCGAGCCGGCTGCCACGTTACGGGTGCCCTCGCGGAAGATCGCCCGGGCCAGCACCGTGGCCGTCGTGGTGCCGTCGCCCGCCAGATCCGACGTCTTCGACGCCACCTCGTTGACGAGCTTGGCGCCCATGTTCTCGAAGGCGTCCTCGAGATCGACCTCCTTACTCACCGTCACGCCGTCCTTCGTGACGGTCGGACCGCCGTACGACTTGTCGATGATGACGTTGCGGCCGGTCGGCCCCATCGTCACCGCCACGGCGTCGGCGAGCTTCTCCACGCCCTTGAGCAGCTTGGCACGGGCGACGTCGTCGAACATCAGTTGCTTGGGCACGGGGCGATCTCCTGGGAAGGCGTTGAATCGTTGGTCTTGGTTGACACGGATGTCGGTTTCACCGAAGCACCGCGGGATGCGGTGCCCGCCGGCCCAGGGAACCTTCGACGTTCCCTGCGGCCGGCCATGCGGAGCGGGCCACGGATGGCAGCTCCGCGATCAAGCCAGCACTTTGGCGAGGATGTCGCCCTCACGAAGGATCTTGACCTCGTGGCCGTCGACCTCGATGTCGCTGCCCGAGTACTTGCCGTAGATGACCTCGTCGCCGACGGCGACCGAGAGGGCGGCGCGTTGGCCGTTCTCGAGCAGCTTGCCTGGACCGAGGGCCACGACGTGCCCTCGCTGCGGCTTCTCCTTGGCGGTGTCGGGCAGCACGATGCCGCCAGCGGTGCGCTCCTCGGCCTCCACGGGCTCCACCACCACGCGGTCGTCGAGCGGACGGATCTTCAGGTTCTTCGCAGCCATCGTCGGTTCAGCTCCTGTTGAAGGGGTCTGGTGATGCAGGATTCTCGATGTCGGGAAACTCGTGCGAGGTCGAACACATGGGCCCGGACCGCCGGGCCCGGATCACATCATGCCGGGCATGCCGCCCATGCCGCCCATCCCGGGCATGCCACCCATGCCGCCCATGCCGCCCATACCATGGTCGTGGTCGTGGCCCGCGGGGGCCTCTTCCTCGGCCTTGGGAATCTCCGTGATGAGCGAGTCGGTCGTGAGCAGCAACGCTGCGACGCTCGCCGCGTTTTGCAGGGCCGTTCGCACGACCTTCGCGGGATCGATCACTCCCGCACTGACGAGGTCGCAATACTCGCCCTTGTCGGCGTCGTAGCCGTCGTTCTTGCCCTTGAGGTTCCGCACGCGATTCACGACGACGGAGCCGTCGGTGCCCGCATTCTCGGCGATCGCCTCCAGCGGATACCGCAGGGCATTTTTCACGATCGATGCGCCGAGCTTCTCATCTCCATCGAGATCGAGTTTCTCGAGCGCCTTCTCACTGCGGAGCAGGGCGACGCCACCGCCAGGCACGATGCCCTCGGCGAGGGCCGCCTGCACGGCGCTCTTCGCGTCGTCGATGAGGGCTTTTCGCTCCTTCATCTCGGTCTCCGTGGCGGCCCCGACGTTGATCTGGGCCACGCCACCGGCGAGCTTCGCGAGCCGCTCCTGGAGTTTCTCGCGGTCGTAGTCGCTCGTCGTCTTGCCGATCTCGTCACGAATCTGGGCCACCCGGCCTTCGATCGCCGCCTTCGTGCCGGCGCCGCTGACGATCGTGGTGTTCTCCGCCTCGATGATCACCTTCTTCGCCCGACCGAGATCGGTCAGTTTCACGGCGTCGAGCGCGATGCCCAGATCCTTGAAGATCGCCTGACCACCGGTGAGGGTGGCGATGTCGCCGAGCATGGCCTTGCGGCGGTCGCCGTAGCCCGGCGCCTTGACGGCCACCGACTGCACGATGCCGCGAAGCTTGTTGACCACGAGGGTCGCGAGAGCCTCACCCTCGACGTCCTCGGCGATCACGACCAGCGGCTTGCCGCTCTTGCTGACGGCCTCGAGCAGCGGGACGAGGTTCTTGGCGCTCGAGATCTTCTCCTCGTAGACGAGGATGTAGGGATTCTCGAACTCGCACACCTGGTTCTCGGCATCGGTCACGAAGTGGGGCGAGAGGAAGCCGCGGTCGAACTGCATCCCCTCGACGACGTCGACCGTGGTCTCGGCCTGCTTGCCCTCCTCGACGGTGATGACGCCGTCCTTGCCGACCTTCAGAAACGCCTCGGAGAGGACGTTGCCGATCGTGGGATCGTTATTGCCCGCGATCGTGGCGATCTGCATGAGTTCGCGCTTGTTCTTCTCGTTGATCGGCGTCGCCATGGACAGCACGGCCTTCGACACGGCCTCGACGCCCTTGTGGATGCCGCGCGAAAGAGCCATCGGATCGGCTCCCGCGGCGATCATCTTGATGCCTTCGCGGAAGATGGCCTCGGCCAGCACCGTGGCGGTCGTGGTGCCGTCGCCCGCCACGTCGTTGGTCTTGCTGGCCGCTTCCTTGACGAGTTGTGCGCCCAGGTTTTCGAATGGATCCTCGAGGTCGATGTCCTCGGCGACGGTGACGCCGTCCTTCGTGACCTTCGGCGAGCCCCAGCCCTTGTCGAGCACGGCATTGCGGCCGCGGGGACCGAGCGTGCTCTTCACGGCACGGGCGAGCTTGGAAACGCCGGCGAGCAGCGGCTGGCGGGCCTCGTCGTCGAACACCATCTGCTTGGCCACGAGAACGCTCCTTCTTGGGGGATCGAGGGACTTCTGACACGGTCGCCCGCGGTCGGCGGGGCGGTGATTTGGCAGTCCACCGGGCGGACGCCCAAGCGGGGTGCAACCGGCGTGCCGCCGGACACGTTCCGAGGCGGCACCGTGTTTTTCCCGGTAAAAAACCCCGCCGCGAGCGATATCCACGCCCGCCAGAGCCACGGCGATGCCGTTTTGGCAGCGTGTCCTACGGGGCCCAATCGATCGCGCCCTCGAGTCCCCGCACGAACCCCGCGAGCAGATCGGCGGCCCGGTCAGCGTCGTCGAGGGCGATCGTCTCCACCGCCGAGTGCATGTACCGGTTGGGAACGCTGACCAGTCCCGCCGCCACACCGGCCCGGGTCGTCTGCAGGACGTTGGCATCGGTGGGCGTGGCCCGCCCACTGGCTCCGAGTTGCACGGGAATCTGCCCCGCCTGCGCCGCCGCCAGGAGCCGCGTGACCACGTGCGGATTCATGTTCGGCCCGCGGTACACGACCGGCCCCTTGCCGAGCGCCACGTCGCCCTCCGACTTCTTGTCGATCGTCGGGCAGTCCGTGGCGTGCGTCACGTCCACCGCGATCGCCACGTGCGGATCGACGCCGTGGGCGCTCGTTTGCGCTCCGCGCAGGCCGATCTCCTCCTGCACGGTCGAGGCGACGAACAGGGCACAGGGCACAGGACCGGCCGCGGCCGACCGACGAAACGCCTCCAGCACGACCCACAGGCCGATCTTGTCGTCCATGGCGACCGAGCACGCGCGTCCGTTCCGCAACTCCTGCACCTTCAACTCGAGGGTCACGCAGTCGCCCACGCGGACCACACTCTCGCAGTCGGCCTTGTCGGTGGCGCCGATGTCGATCCACAGATCCTTCATCTTCGGCACCTGCTTCCGCTCCTCCTCGGTGAGCAGATGGATCGGCTTCCGTGACATGACGCCGGCCACCGGGCCGGTGGCGGTCCACACGGTCACGCGGGCTCCGACGAGCTGGATCGGATCCCACCCGCCGATGGGCTGCACCGAGATGAAGCCGTCACCATCGACGTACTGCACGATCAGGCCGATCTGGTCGCAATGACCGGCGAGCAGCATGCGCGTGGCCGCGCCGGCGTTCTTCGCGCCGATGACGTTGCCGTGGGAGTCCGTGACGACCGAGTCGGCACAGCCGCCGAGGTAGTCGCGGACGAGGTGTTGGATCGGCTGCTCGTACCCGGAGGGACTCGGCGTCTGGAGCAGGCGAAACAGGAAGTCGCGGGCCTGGGAATCCACCGGGGAAGCCTCCGACGGTCGGGGAATCGTGAGGCCGTGTTGTACGGCATCGGCCACGCGACGTCACGGCGGCAGGACATAGCCCGCCGCGAGTCGCCGGAATTCGGCCACCGCCGCCGCCGCGTCGAACGTGCCGCCGCGCTCGTCCGCGAGGATCGCCGCGACGCGGGCCGCGGCGTCCGTCGCACGGGCCGCGTCGAGGAACAGCCACCGCGACCTTCGGGCGAGCACATCGGCGACCGTCCGCGCGTATTCGCGGCGGGCCGCGAACCGCACCATGGCCGCCGTGAGACCGGGCAGAATCTCCTCGTCAGCGCCGGGCAGGGCCGCCACCGCGTCGGCTTCGGTGCCGTAGAGATGCAGCCCCGGCACCGCGGACATGCCCACGCCGCCGATGTCCGGCGCGCCGACCAGCCGCAGCGTCCGCGTGACACCCGCCGGCCGCGCGGGCAGGATACCGGCGGCGAAACACCGGGCGAGCACGTCCTCGGCCATCGCCCGGTACGTGGTCCATTTCCCGCCGGTGACGGTGACGAGGCCGCGCGGCGATACGACGCAGGCATGCTCCCGCGAGATCCGCCGCGTCTCGCGACCCCCCGCGGCTGGTTTCACCAGCGGTCGCAGGCCGGCCCAGGCGCTCCGCACGTCCTCCCGCGTCGGCGGATGCTGCAGATAGCGGGCTGCCTCGGTGAGGATGAAGTTCACTTCCGCCGCGAACGGCCGGGGCTCCCGCGGCAGGTCGGAACGCGGCGTGTCGGTGGTGCCGAGGATCACCTTGCCATGCCAGGGAACCGCGAACAACACGCGGCCGTCGGCCGTCCTGGGCACGAGCAGTGCGGATGCGCTCGGAAACACGTCACGGTCAACGACCACGTGGGCACCCTGGCTCGGCGAAAGCAGGTGATCGACGCCCGGTTCATCCATGCCCCGCACGTCGTCCACCCACACGCCCGCGGCGTTCACCACGCACCGCGCGACCACTTCGCGTTGGCGACCCGTCTCGCGATCCTCTGCGACGACGCCGGCGACGCGACCGCCCGCGTCCCGACGCAGCGACACCACGCCACAATGATTGACGACGACCGCCCCGAGCGCGATGGCGGTGCGGGCCAGCGCCACGGCCAACCGGGCATCGTCGAACTGCGCGTCGAGGTAGCGGAGCCCGCCTACGAGACGGTCGTGCCGAACGCCCGGCGCGGCGGCCACCAGGTCGCTGCGACCCAGCCAGGCGGTGAACCCGAGGGCGTGGCCGGCGGCGAGCGCGTCGTAGACCCGCAGCCCCGCGCCGTAGAATGCGCGGTCGATGATCCGCCCCCGCAGCCCATACATCGGTATCAGGAACGGCAGCGGCCGGACGAGGTGGGGCGCGTTGGCGAGAAGATTCGTCCTCTCGCGGAGGGCCTCACGAACCAGCCCGACGTGGCCCTGGGCGAGGTAGCGGACGCCGCCGTGGACGAGCTTCGTGGCCCGGCTGGACGTTCCGGAGGCGAAGTCATCGCGATCCAACAGCGCGACCGAAAAGCCGCGAGCCGCGGCATCCACGGCCACACCCAAGCCGGTGGCGCCGCCGCCGATGATCGCGACGTCGAACGCCGGAGTCGAATCGAGCCGCGCGAGCAGGTCACGCCTGTCCGGCTGTTCGCCGGGGTCCATGCGGCTCACTCCGGCAGCGACGCGGTCCGTCAGACCGCGCCCGCCCGCAGCCGACGGCAGCGTCGGCCGGCAAGCCAGGTGACCAGTCCGCAGCCGATCAGTGCGAACGAACCTGGCTCCGGGACGATCTGAAACTGCGTGACCTCTCCATTGGTCACGGTTCCATCGGCGAACGTGGCCGAGGGCATGGTGATGGCCGACCACTCCACGCCGGTGATGCCCAACTGGGCATTGGCGGCGATGAACTGGTTCAGCGTGTAGTAGTTGACCCCATTGTAAGCAACGTTGCCGCCGCCATCGCCCATCACGTAAAACTGAAACGCGGCGTTGGCAACCTCTCCCTGGAGCAGGTTGGTGACCTGACTGGGATCGTCGACGAAGAACCCGCCGGTGAACGTGTCCCACTTCGCGAGGGAACTCACCTGCAGATACACGTCAACCGTGTTCGTGGCGGCGAGGCTCGTTGAAAACGGATCGGCGGCCCCGATCCGCAGGACATCGTTGACGCTGGCCGAGGGCGAACCCCAGGTCGGCAGGCCAGTGCCGGTCATCTCGAAGGCGAACGACGTGTTCGCCGACGGCGATAGCGCACCGGAGATCGAGAGGATGCCCGGGCTGTTGCCCGGCTCGATGCGGCCCGCACCGCTCACGGAGCCGGCCAGATACCCCGATCCACCGAGCGAGGCGCCGGAGGCGACCGCCAGGCTCGTCGCCGCGTGCGAGCCCGTGAGGGCCAGGCTGCCGGCGAGCACGTCGATCACTCCCGTGAACGAGCCGGACGTGCCCGACAACGTGAGCTTCCCTGAACCGCCCTTGGCGAACGTGCCGCTGCCCGTGATCGCCCCGGCATACGTGGTCGAACCGTTGCCGCCGATGGCGAGTCGGTTGGCACCCAGGGCCACCGTGCCTCCCGAGCCCGACAGCGACCCGATCGTGTCGTTGCCACCGAGGCTGTAGCGCCCCGCGCCGGACAGCAACACGGGGACGGCATCACCCAACACGTTCGCCGCCGAGGTCGCGAACGTGCCTCCGGTCACGTTCAGGGCAGACGTCGCCAGGGCCACGCCGGTCGCAAGCCGGCCGGCCGAGACGCTCGTGGTGCCCGTGTAGGACTGCGTGCCGTAGAGGTTCGTCGTGCCGCTGCCGGCGATCGACAGGCCGCCGGCACCCCCGATCGAGTTTTGGAAGACGTTGAAGCCGGAACCGTTCACGGTGAGCACGGCGCCGCTGCCGATCGACACCGTGCCGCCGTTGGCATTGCCGGTCTCCTGGACGGACGCCACAGTCACGTTCGTGTTGACGTTGAGCACGCCGCCCGACGAGATGAAGACGTCGGAACCGTTGCCGAGGTTGCCCCCCGAAGCCACCGTGAGCGTGCCCGAGGTGATTCGCGTGTCGCCGGTGTAGGTGTTGGCCGCAGAGAAGGTCAGGGCACTTGTGCCATCCTTGTAGATCGACGTCGTCGTGCCGTCCTGCGAACCGCCGGCCCCGCTGATCGTGCCGCTCACCGCGATGGTCGCCCCGTTGGCCCCCAGGAAGAGCACGTTCGAGCCGCCCGACACGTTGCCCGCGACCGTCAGCGAGCCCGCCCCGCCGGAAACGTCGGCGTTGATGCGGCTGTTGGAGGCGAGGGTGACCGCACCACTCCAGGTGTTGTTGCCCCCCACGTTCCGCAGGGCGCCATTGGCACCACTCACGCCCACGCCGTTGAGCGTGAGCGACTCGGCCGCATAGGAGACGCCGGACGGGCTGTAGAGCTTCAGCGCACCGCCGTTCGACACCGTCGTGCCCGCGCCGGTCGAGCCGAGAGCGTTGGCGTGCTGGGCCTCGCCGGTCGCATTCGCGTTGATCGTCGTCGCACCGGTGTACGAGTTCGACCCGGTCAGATTCACTTGCGAGCCGGCGTCGCCGCCGATGAACACGGCGTTGGCCTGCGCCGTGGAGGTGCTGTTGGCTGCCAGACCGTCGGTCACCTGCCCAGGCGTGAACGTGGTGCCATTCGCCGCGGCATAGCCGAGCTGGACGGTGCCCGTCGCCACAAGTGAGGCATTTTTCCAGAACGAATTGGCATTGGAGTCGCCGAACGAATAGATCGAGAAACTGTCGATCGTGCCGCCGCTGGCGGCCATGCCGAGGTTGTAGTAAGTGTTGCCGCCGACCGTTGCGTTGAACGTGCTGCCGGACGTGATCGTGAGCGTGAACGTGCGATCCGAATTGGCGCCGAGCCCGGAGTCGACCGCCGCCCCGGCGTTGTAGACCTTCCAGTTGCCAGAGCTATCGAGCTGGAACCGGGCCTCGGTGGCCGAATCCGTCGCCGAGAAGAAGTTCGTGTAGGTCGTGCTGTCGCGAAACGAAATTCCTACGTAGCCACCGGGGGACGGATTCGCACTGATGAAGCCGGTGATCGTGAAGGCATCGCCGACCTGCAGGGCCCGAGCGCTCCCCGTGTTGCCGTTGCCCGTGGTGTTGAACGTCTGAAACGCGGCCGCACCGGGCGTGTTGCCGAAACTTCCGCCGTTGGCGTACTGGGCCAACTCCGTCGCACCGTTGTTGTAGGTGCCCGCGTACGGCGGGTTGTTGTTGCGCTCGGTCAGAAGCGAGTTGAAGTTCCCGGTCTGCGTCGTGTATGTGACCGTCTGGGCTTGCACCTCACCGAGCCCGACGCACGCCCCGACTGCGGCGGCCACAATCGCGGCAGAAGTTACGGAGACGATGCACCGGCGACCGATGGCTGCGAAAACCATGCAACACTCCCCCCAATACAAGGGATACACCCGAGCCCGCGGGCACCAACCGGCCTACCCACGCTTCACTGCTATGACATGCAAACGCTGTTCCACACGAAATAATTTTTAGCCCGGGTTTGCGGTCGATGAGGCAACGGTGTCCGCTCTTAGCAAAATAGTCGCAGAAATATTTATTCTTCCTGGCGACAGCCCAACGTTGAATGGTCAGTGCGGGCCACCCGCGATGCCACGTGGTGCAAAACGCCCCAGGGGATCTTGGGGCGATTTGCACCAGGCGAGCCCGGTGTGGAGCGATTCGCCCCACCCTGGGGAGCCCTGTGAAAAGCCTTGCCGACGGGGAGACCTCCGGGGGCATCCCGAGCCCGGGGACTTGCCACGTTGACGGTCATGCTGGCCCGATCGGCGGCGACCATGGAGGGTTGGCGGGTGTTCGGAAAGCCCGCCATCCCGTGGCACGGCGATCCCCGACCGTCAGGCCGACTCTCCACGATCGCGCTGGAACACGCTCGGTCGGCGGATGAACTCGCGATGATCGTCATGACCTGCATGACGCGCACGGCCCGCGACTGGTCATCCGGGCCTTTCTGCCACGGTCATCCTTTCGGCGGTGGATCATCGGCATTACGATCGGCGTTCCGTTCGCATGAGCGGGCCGCCCTGGAAGCGCACCCATGTCCACCTCCGAACCCGTCCGCGTCGGCGTCGTCGGCCTCGGCACCGTCGGCTCGGGGGTCGTCAGACTGCTCGTCGAGTCGGCCGACCACATCTCCCGTCACGCCGGCCGCCCGATCGTCGTGGAACGGGCGGTCTGCCGCGACGTGGGCCGCGACCGCGGCCTGAAACTCGCCGCCGACCGCGTGTCGAGCGACATCCGGACGGTGTCCCGCGATCCTTCCATCTCGGTCGCGGTGCTGCTCGTCGGCGGGCTCGAGCCCGCCCGGTCGATGATGATCGAGCTGCTCGAGAACGGAAAAGACGTCGTCACCGCCAACAAGGCGCTCCTCGCCGAACACGGCCCGGAACTCTTCGATCTGGCCCGCCGCAAGGGCCGGTCGATCGCGTTCGAGGCCGCCGTGGCCGGTGGCATCCCGATCGTGGCCGCCATCGGCGAGTGCCTCGCCGCCAACCGCATCGAGAGCATCCGCGGCATCCTCAACGGCACGAGCAACTTCATCCTCTCGAAGATGGAGGAGGATGGGGCCGACTACGCCGAAGTGCTGGCACTGGCCCAACAGATGGGATACGCCGAGGCGGATCCGTCGATGGACGTGGACGGCACCGATGCCACGCAAAAACTCGCCATCCTCTCCCATCTCGCCTTCGGCACGTGGGTGCCGTGGGCCGAGATCCCGCGGACGGGCATCGAACACCTCGACATCGAGCTGCTCTCTTGCGCCAGGGAATTTGGCCACCGGATCCGCCTCGTGGCCGTCGCCAGTCGGACCGCCGAGGGCCGCCTCGCGATGCGGGTCGCGCCGGCGCTCGTGCGGATCGGCACGCCGCTCGCCGAGACTCGCGGGGCCTACAACGCGGTGAGCATCGTGGGGGACGCCGTGGGCAGGATGTTCTTCCACGGGCTCGGCGCGGGGCAGATGCCCACCGCGTCGGCCGTCGTGGCCGACATCATCGACACCGTCGTGGGCCGGGCGGCGATCACCTTTCGCACCACCGGGGTGCTCGATGTGGACGGCCCGGGGCGGATCGCCGGTGCGGACTTCCAGGAGCCGCACTTCCTGCGGGTCCGCGTGGCCGATCGTCCGGGCGTGCTGTCCCGCGTCACCGGCATCCTTGGCGAGCATGGCATCTCCATTGCCTCTGTGATCCAGCATGCGCCGACGGCCGGGAGCGGAGCCGTGCCCTTGGTGATCATGACCCACGCCTGCAGTTCGACCGCGATCCGTCGGGCCGTGGCGCACATCGAGGCCTCCGACGTGGTCGTCGGTCCCGCCGTCTGCATGAGCGTTCTCGACGACTGACGCGACCACCATGAAATACGTCCTCGTGATTCCCGACGGCGCCGCGGACGCGCCCCAGGCCTCTCTCGGCGGCCGGACACCGCTGGAGGCCGCTCGCACGCCCGCGCTCGACACGCTGGCTGCCGGGGGCCGCGTAGGGCTGACGAACCACGTGCCCGACGCCCTGCCACCCGGCTCCGAGGTGGCGTGCATGAGCCTGCTGGGCTACGACCCGCTGACGTTCTTCACCGGCCGCGCGCCACTCGAGGCCGCGGCCCAGGGCATCGCGCTCGGTCCCCACGATTGGGCCATCCGCTGCAACCTCGTGACGATCACCGACGGCCCCGCAGGCGCGATCATGGAGGACTTCACCGCGGGCCACGTCTCGACGGCTGAAGCCGCGGAATTGCTGGCCGCGGCCCAGCGCGGCCTGGAGGCCGATCTTCCTGCCCTCGCCGCCGCGTGGCGGTTCGTGCCGGGCGTGAGTTACCGCAACCTGCTCCTCCATCGGGGAACGGCGGACGCCGCGCCGCTCGGCGCCGACCTGCGGGCCACGCCGCCCCACGACCTCATGGACAAGACCGTGGCCGGCGACTTCCCCCGGGGCACAGGGAGCGGACTCCTGGCCGACATCATGGCCCGTAGCGCCTCCTGGCTGGCCGACCATCCCGTGAACCGCGCTCGGCGGGCGGCCGGCAAGCGCGAGGCAACCCACGTCTGGCTCTGGGGCGCCGGACGTGCCCCGGCCCTCGATCCGTTCACCACGGCCTACGGCGTGGATGGGGCCATGATCACGGGAGTCGACCTGCTGCGGGGCCTGGCGGCCCTCGTCGGCTGGAAGCGAATCGACGTGCCCGGCGCCACGGGATATCTCGACACCGACTACGCCGCCAAGGGCCGGCACGCGATCGCCGCGCTCGCGGAGCACGACCTTGTGTGCGTGCACGTGGAGGCTCCGGACGAAGCCAGCCACCAGGGGGACGCGGCCGCGAAGGTTGCGGCGCTCGAGGAGATCGACGCGAAGATCGTCGCGCCGCTGAGCGCCCACCTGGCCACAGCCGGCGACCACCGCATCCTCGTCTGCCCCGATCACCCCACCTTTCTGTCCACCAAGACCCACTCGCGCGGAGCGGTACCGTTCGTGATGAAGGGCACCGGGATCGCCGTGAATGGCCGACGGGCCTACGGTGAGTCCGACGCCGCGGCGACCGGGAACCGGATCCTGCCGGGCTGGCGGCTGATGGGTGAATTCCTGGGCACACGCTGACAACGGGGAGGACGCAGCGAGATGGCACTCGTGGTTCAGAAGTTCGGCGGCACGAGCGTGGCCGATGCGGCCAAGATCACCGCCGCGGCCCGCAAGGCCATCGCGCGGCACGAGGCCGGCGACCGGGTGGTGGTCGTGGTCAGCGCGATGGGCCACCAGACCGACATCCTCGTCGATCTGGCCAAGCAGATCACCGAGCGGCCGAGCGCCCGCGAGATGGACATGCTCCTCTCCACGGGGGAGCAGGTGAGCGTGGCGCTGTTCGCGATGGCCATTCACTCGCTCGGCTACAAGGCGGTCAGTCTCACGGGCGCCCAGATCGGCATCCGCACCGACTCGACCCACACGCGGGCCCGGATCAAGTCGATCTCGACCGACCACGTCACGAAGCTTCTCGACGACGGCGCGATCGTCATCGCCGCGGGCTTCCAGGGCATCGACCAGCACGGCAACATCACGACCCTCGGCCGCGGCGGCTCCGACACCACGGCGGTGGCCCTGGCCGCGGTGCTGGGCGCCGACGTCTGCGAGATCTACACCGACGTGGACGGCGTGTTCACGACCGACCCGCGGATCCTGCCCGAGGCGGCCCGACTCCCGTCGATCAGCCACGACGAGATGCTCGAGCTGGCGAGCCTCGGGGCCGGCGTGATGCACCCGCGGAGCATCGAGTTCGCGAAGAAGTTCGGCGTGCCGGTGCTCGTGCGGTCGAGTTTCCGCGACGGCCCGGGCACGCTCATCCTCGACGCCGACCGCGCCGCCCAGCGACCCGCCAGCGGCGTGGCCCTGGCCAAGGACGAGGCCAGGATCACGATCGAGGACGCCCGTGACGAGCCCGGCGTCAATCATCTCCTGTTCTCGCGACTCGCCGCCGCCGGGATCGCCGTCGACATGATCGTGCAGAACATGGGGCAGGGGGGACGCACGGACGTGTCGTTCACCGTGCCCGGCGACGACCTCGTCGAGGCGTTGGAGATCACGCGATCCGCGGCCGACGCCATGGGCGCCCGCGGCGTGTCGCACGACGACGCGGTGGCGAAAGTGTCGGTGGTGGGCGTGGGAATGGATCGTGCCGAGGGCGTGGCGGGCACGATGTTCTCCGCGCTCTCCCGGGAGGGCATCAACGTCCACATGATCACGACGAGCGAAATCAAGATCTCGGCCCTCGTCGACCGGCGCGAGGGGCCGGCCGCGGTGAAGGCGGTCCACAAGGCATTCCACCTCGAGGCCGCAGGTGCCGGCGGCGACGCCGCCGCGGTCAAGCCGACGAAGTCGAGCCCGCTCGAAGTGGTGCGGCGATTGGAGGGGATGGAGGACCTCGCCGTCGAGGACTGCATCCTCGACGACACGCAGGCACTCGTCACGTTCACCCATCTCCCCGACCGTCCTGGCGTGGCCGCCGACATCTTCGAGGAGTTGGGGCGGGCCGGACTGAACGTCGACATGATCGTGCAGAGCCATCCCCGTGACGGCATCGCGGAATTGTCGTTCACGGTGCCGGCGGAGAACCGCGACCGGGCGATCGAGGCGGCCGGCCGGATCGCGGAGACCCGCCAGGCCCGCGTCGCCGACGTGCCCCACGTGGCCAAGCTCTCGATCACGGGCGTGGGGATTCGCAGCCACGCAGGCGTCGCCGATCGGCTCTTCAAACCGCTCGCCGACGCGGGCGTGAACATCGACCTCGTGAGCACGAGCGAGGTCCGGCTCAACGTGGTCGTCAATGCCGAGCAGGGCGAGAAATCGTTGGCCGTGCTCCGGACCGCCTTCGGGCTGTGACGCGTGGCCGCTGAGGCGGTCAGCCGAGGACGTTCTCGAGGACCTCCTCCGAGACGTAGATCGGCAGGTTCGGCTCGCAGGTCACGGCCACGGCGATCGCGTCGGACGGACGAGCGTCGATCTCCACCATCTCGCCGTCCTTGAGCACGCGAATGACGGCGAAGTAGGTGTGTTCCTTGAGTTCCGAGATCACCACGTCCTGAAACTCGCCGCCCATGAGTTCGACCGCCGCCACGAGCAGGTCGTGGGTGAGCGGACGGGGCGACTGGTGGTGCTTCACGCGGCGGTCGATGCTGGTCGCCTCGAACAGGCCGATGAGGATGGGGAAGGTGCGGTCGCCCTCCACTTCCTTGAGGTACACGACCTGCTGGTCGTTGATCTCGCTGATGATGATCCGCGAGAGTTCCATCTGGACACTCATGGCCTTGGCTCCGGGGAGGCGGGCACTCCGCGACGCATCCGCCCGACTGCGTCCGCCCGTCATCGAAGGCAGTGTACCCCAAACGACAGCTGCAATCACGCGGCGGAACCCTGGTCGCGACGAAGTGGCGGAGGCGCGGTGCGAGGATCGAGAGCCTGACGACGCTTCGCCTCTCGCGAGCGAACTTGAACCGGCCGCCGTCGGGCGGTTCGGGCCGGTTTGCCGTCCCGCCCTTATACGGATTCCACTTGATCCTCGCGCGGAGGGAGGCATCTCGTTGGCAGCCGACCTGTGAGCCCAACCGGCTCGGGTCTGCCCACACCCTCTCGCGGGACGTTCGCCTCCGCCCGACCAATCCACCTGCGGCGGATCGGTGCCCGGCTTCGGCTCTCTGCATGTCCGCTGC
>CAIXGY010000283.1 GCA_903919035.1 uncultured Planctomycetaceae bacterium
CCCGCGGTGCGACGGTGAACTTCTCGCAAAACGCGTACAACGCCTTCGGAGCCACGCAGCAGTCGGGCACGTGGTCGATCGCCGGCACGCTGCGGGCGACGACCGCCCAGCCCAACACGATGGTCGCCAACGTCGCGCTCACCAGCGGCACGATCGACAGCACGGGCGGCGCCCCGGCCAACTACGGGGCGTTCTACTTCAACGGCAGGACGATCACGGCCAACGGCGTGGGCAACGTGATCAGTGGCAACGGCCGGGTGGGCATCGATGGCACGGTGACGCTCGCCACGCCGCTCGTCGGCGACGTGCTCTCGGTCTCGGCACAGCTCGGCTCGGGCGGCGCCAACGCGAACGGAGGCGGCATCACCAAGACCGGCCTCGGCACCGTGGCGTTTTCAGGCGCCAACACCTACACGGGCCCGACGGCGGTGAATGCCGGCACGCTGCGGGTGGACGGCAACCAGTCGGCGGCCAGCGGGCCGGTGACGGTGGCCTCTGGCGCGACACTCGCGGGCACGGGTACCGTGGGCGGTGCGACGACGATCCAGGGCGGCGCCACGCTCGCGCCGGGGGCGAGCCCGGGCACGCTCACGTTCACGCAGGGCGTCACGTGGGCGTCCGGCGGCAACTACAACTGGCAGGTGTATGACGCGGCGGGCACGGCCGGCGGCGCGACCGGCTGGGATCTCGTGAGCGTGGGCGGCGTGCTCGACGTCGCCGCCACGACAGCCGACCCCTTCAAGCTCAACCTCTGGAGCCTCTCGGGCGTCGGGCCCGACGTGAACGGCACCGCGCTGAACTTCAACTCCGCGACCAGCGGCACGTGGCGGATCGCCACGGCGGCCGGGGGCATCACCGGCTTCGACGCCGCCAAGTTCGCGATCAGCACATCGGCGACCAACGGCACGGGCGGCTTCACGAACTCGCTGTCGGGCGGCACGTTCAGCTTGGCCGTGTCGGGCAACGACCTCAATCTCGTGTTCACGACGGGATTCACGCCGCCACCCACCACGCTCACGTGGTACGGCGACGGCGCGACCGCGGGCGGTAGCGGTGCCTGGAGCGGCGCTGGCACGACCTGGTTCGACGGCACGACCGTGCGCACCTGGGAGCCGGCGGCGAAGGCGGTGTTCGGTGGATCGACGGCGGGAACGGTCACGCTCGACGCGGGGATTTCGGCCAACAACGGCCTCGAGTTCGCCACGTCTGGCTACACCGTGGCCGGCAGCGGCCTCACGCTCGGTGGCACGGCCAACGTGATCTCGGTGGCGACGGCCGCCACGGCCAAGATCTCGGCGCCGCTGGCGGGCGGCGCGGGCTTCACGAAGGTGGGCGACGGCACGCTGGCCCTGGCCGGTGCCAACACGGTCGGCGGCGCGGTGGCGGTCGACGCCGGCCGGCTGGAACTGGGTGACGGCGGCACGACGGGGTCGCTCTCGAGCGTCTCGGGGGTGTCCGTGGCGGCGGGCGCCGTGTTCGCGGTGAACCGCGGGGACGCCGTGGCGCAAGGCACCGACTTCCCGGCGGTCAGCGGAGCGGGTGGCTTGACGCAGGCCGGGCCTGGCACCACGACGCTCACGCAGGCCAACACCTACACGGGCCCGACGGCGGTGAACGCCGGCACGCTGCGGGTGAACGCCGACCAGTCTGCCGCGACGGGCGCGGTGGCGGTGGCCAGTGGTGCGACCCTCGCGGGCACGGGCACCGTGGGCGGTGCGACGACGATCCAATCCGGCGCCACGCTCGCTCCGGGCGCGAGCCCGGGCACGCTCACGTTCACGCAGGGCCTCACCTGGTCCTCCGGCGGCAACTACAACTGGCAGGTCTACGACGCGGCGGGCACGGCCGGCGGCGCGACCGGCTGGGATCTCGTGAACGTCGGCGGCGTGCTCGACGTCGCCTCGACTTCGGCCGACCGGTTCAATCTCAACCTCTGGAGTCTCTCGGGCGTCGGGCCCGACGTGAACGGCAGCGCCCTGAACTTCAACGCGGC
>CAIXGY010000284.1 GCA_903919035.1 uncultured Planctomycetaceae bacterium
GCCCGAGAGGAACACCGCGTGGGCCGCGTCGGACCGCTCGCCGTGCCGCGTGGCCACGTTCAAGCCCACGAGCGTCTTGCCCGCTCCGGGAACGCCGGTGACAAACACGATCGCCTTCCGCCGCCCGTCCTTCGCCGCGGCGATGATCCGCTCGATGCACCCGCTCGTGGCGGCGAGGTTCACGGCACCCGCGTCGCTGCGGGTGATGTCGTGGACCGTGTGGCGGGCGTAGAGCGACCGGGCCGCCTCGATGATCGTGGGCGTGGGGGAATAGGAGCCGGTGCCCCAGGTGGAGGGGTCGATCGCGGCGGAGGAGAGCAGCGCGGCGGTGGCCGATTCGAGGGCCAGGCGGATCGCGCGGCCGAGCGACTCGCCATTGCAGCGAAACGGCGGGCGGACGCCGTCGGCATGGGGCGGCTTCCAGCGGCGGTCGCTATCGCGGGCCTCCGTGGCGCAGAGGATCGGGAAGATCGACGCCGCGTGGCTTGGGGCGTGGAAGTTCTTCAGGTCGAGGCCGTAGTCCCAGGCCTGTTCGTAGTCGAGCCGCTCGAACTTCTTCGCGCCCACCTTGAACTCGATCGGGATCACGCACTTTTGTGTCACGAGCACCGCATCGACCCGCCGGCCGAGCCGCGGGATGTCGAACTCAAGGTGGATCCAGGGGGCAGGGGCGGCTGGTGGCGGGGCGACCTGATCCTCGAGGGCCGCACGCAGGACCGGCAGCTGCAGCCGCCAGGCCGATTGCTGCTCCGGGGCCAGCGTGTAGCCATGAGGGCTCGCGAGCGGCGCGTAGACCTCCTCTTCGCTCGCGGCGAGAAACTCCTCCACCGGCGCGGCGTAGAAGGCGGCATTGGTGCGTGGGCCCGACATGGGCGGAGAGCCTACCAAAGCGGGGGGACAACGTTGGTCCCGGGCCGGGGCGCTGCAGCGGAAAGTCTGGCCAAAAGCTTGACGCGGATATGTACGGGCGTATACTCCTTGGGTGCGGTGAGCCCAAGCCCGTTACGATAATCCCAGCCAAGTCGAGAGAAGATGCCATGATCTCAATTCCGCTCGACAAGATGTCGCTCGCCGAGAAGCTCGAGGCCATGGAGGCTCTCTGGGCCGACCTCTCGCGGACGCCGGCCGATGTGCCTGTGCCGCAATGGCACCGCGACGTGCTGAAGGCGCGCCTGGAATCGCCCGCAACCTGGCTCGACTGGGAGCAGGTCAAGGCGTCGTTACGGGAAACGGCGCGGCGGGAAGGCGACGCTCCCAATGATCATCGAGATTCGTGAGCAGGCTCGCGAAGACCTGTAACTCGGATTTCGATTTTACGAGGAACAGGCACCAGGGCTCGGGCGACACTTTCTGGAGTGTTTATTCGCCGATATCGAGTCGCTCACGAGGTTCGCGGGTATCCACGAAACGGTTGATGGCTTCAAGCGGCTGCTGTCGAAGCGGTTTCCATTTGCGATCTACTACACGGTGGCGAGCGATCGCGTGAGGGTGTCGGCTATCCTGGACTGCTGCCGCGACTCATATTGGATCGAACGCCGGCTCCGACAGGCGGGCGGTGATTGATTCATCAATGCAGGTCGTAGAGTGACCCCCTCCAAGCCGATGAACGATGCCGAGATCGAGGCTGCCGTGCGGGCCGAGCTCCCGTGGTTGCTCGAGCGCCGCCAGGCCGGCGAGCGGGCGGCTGCGGAAGACACCGTCCGCGGCCGCCCACTGCGAGCTTGTGCCGCGAGGGGCTCCTCAGCGGAGCAGGAGGTGAACCGA
>CAIXGY010000285.1 GCA_903919035.1 uncultured Planctomycetaceae bacterium
ACGCCCAGATCCGGCCCACGAGCGCCTCGCGGCCGAGGTCGTGGCGCGACAGTTTCTCCTCCTCGAGCAACCGCCGCTCGACGACCGCCTGCGTGGCGATGCCGGCATGATCCGTGCCGGGCATCCACAGGGTCAGGTGGCCCCTCATCCGCCGACTGCGGACGAGCACGTCCTGGAGCGTGTTGTTGAGGGCATGGCCGAGGTGGAGCGCGCCGGTGACGTTGGGCGGTGGGATGACGATCGAGAACGTCGGCCGCCGGTCGCCCGGGGCCGGCGGCTCGGCGTGCCAGAGTCGGCCCGCGTCCCAGATCTCGCGGCAGCGAGCCTGCGCGGCCCGGTGGTCGTAGTGCTTCGGCAGTTCCTGCATGGGCTCCTCGAAAACGGCGCCCCATTCTGCCCCCGACCGGCCGATCCCGCCACCGCGAAGCGGCCGCTACCCTATACTCGCGGCCTCCGGATCGCCGTCCCGTCACAGGCTTTGGTCGCATGCGTGCCCAACACGAATTGCTGCACGGTCGGGCGCGGCTCCGGCCGCGGTATGCGCTGTTTCCGCTGGAGGGCTATCCCTGCTCCCGGTTGCCGCACTGGCCGGGCGTCGAAGCCCGCGTGTTGGCGTCACCCGCGATGGGCGCGGCGTTCGTCGAGTATTTGATCGAACCGAAGAAGGGACAGCAGGGGGCGGCGCGGGCCGACGGCCGAGTCGAGACCTTTCTGTTCGTGATCGCGGGGGCCGTCGACATCACGATCGACGGCACTCGGCATCCGCTCGGGGCCGGTGGCTACGCACTCGTGCCGCCCACGGTCGACCTCGCGGTCTCGGCCACCGCCGACAGCCGTCTGCTCGTGCTGAGGAAGGCGTATGAACCACTCGCCGGGGTCGCCGCCCCGGGGCCCCTCGTGGGCGACGCCGCACGGGTGCCGGGCGAGGTCTACCTGGGCGACACGGGCGCCCGCCTCCAGACGCTCATTCCCGACGAGCTGCCCTACGACCTGGCCATGAACATCTTCACGTTCGAGACCGGCCACAGCCTCCCCGTCGTGGAGACCCACGTCATGGAACACGGCTTGTGGTTCCTCCAGGGCAAGGGCCTCTACTATCTCGACGACTCCTGGATGGAGGTCGAGCGGAACGACTTCATCTGGATGGGGCCCTACGTGCCGCAGTCGTTCTACGCGACCGGCCCCGTGGCCTCGAAGTACATCTACTACAAGAACGTCAACCGAGAGATCCCGGTCTGACGAGCGACACCGAGCGGAGTGGACCATGCAGGAGAAAATCTGGAGAGACGCCGACGTCGACCTGGCGCCACTCGCGGGAAAGACCGTGGCGGTGATCGGCTACGGAATCCAGGGGAAGGCCCAGGCCGCGAACGCCCGCGACAGTGGCGTGACCGTGATCGTGGGCACGCGGCCGGAGAGCGAGTCGCCCAGCCGCAAGCAGGCGGCGGCCGACGGGTTCCCCGTGTTCTCGATCGGCGAAGCCACGCAGCGGGCCGACGTCCTGCTCATCGAACTGGCCGACCCCGCCCAACCGCCGATCTGGAAGGCCGACATCGCCCCCAACCTCTCGGCGGGCAAGACGGTGTGCTTCTGCCACGGCTTCAACGTGCTCTACGGCGCCATCTCCCCGCCACCCGACGTGAACACCGTGCTCTTCGTGCCCAACGCCCCGGGCCATTTCGTGCGGCAGAAATACCTCGCCGGCGAGGGCATCTACGGCTGCGTGGCGGTGGATCACGACGCGACCGGCAACGCCCTGGCCATCGCCCTCGCCGTGGCGAAGGCGGTCGGCAGCACGCGGGCCGGCGTCGTCGAGATGTCGTTCCAGCATGAGACCGAAGGCGACAACTTCGAGGAACAGATCCTCTACGGCGGTGCGATCCAACTGATGAAGCTCTGCTTCCAGACGATGGTCGACAATGGCTACCCGCCGAGCTTCGCCTACGCCAAGGCGATCCGCTCGCTGCGGAGCGTGATCGACGTCATGGACGAGGTCGGGATCGAGGAATACGTGAGCCGCCGCTGCAGCCGCACCGCGGAGTTCGCGATCCGCACCCGAGGTCCACGGGTGATCGACGCGGAGGCCGTCCGCGAAATCTTCCGCGAGACCGAGCGGGGCGAGTTCGCCCGCGACTGGATGCAGGAATGGGCCCTCGGCATGCCGACGCTCCACCGGCTGAGGCGGACCGCGGCCGAGAGCGAGATGGAGCGCACCGGGCGGACCTGGCGACGCGAATTCGGAAAGTGACGCAGGAGGACACGGCGTGCCCATCTGCGTCGAGCGCATCGCGGCCGACATCGCGGCGATCGCCCGCTGCACGCCCGCGGCCGGCGCGGGTTCGGATCGCCCCACGTTCTCGCCGGCCTGGAGGCAGGCCCGCGACCACTGCATCGCCGAGGCCGAGCGGGCCGGCTGCCACTGGCGGATCGACGCGGCTGGCAACGTTCACATCCGGCCGACCGCGGTCGAGTGGTCGCGGCGGGCCTGGCTCTCCGGCTCCCACATCGACAGCGTGCCGCTGGGAGGGGATTTCGACGGCGTCGTCGGCGTGGTGGCGGCGCTGGAGGTCTTGCGGGCGGCGCACGAAGATGGGCGGAGCGACCTGCCCTTCGAGGCGATCGTGTTCGCCGAGGAGGAGGGCACGACCTTCGGCCTCGGCATGCTCGGCAGCCGCGGCTGGGCCGGCACGCTCGACGCCGCGGCACTCGGCGGCCTGCGGAACCGTGACGGCCTGACTTGGTGGCAGGCGGGCGCGGATTACGGCGCCGATCCCGGGCGGCTCGCCTCCGAACGCCTCGTCGCCGCCGACTACGCCGGCTTCGTCGAGGTCCACATCGAGCAGGGACCCGCGATGTGGAAGCACGACCGGCGGGTGGCACTCGTCACCGCGATCGCCGGTCGGCGGCAGTATGCCGTGACGCTCCGCGGAGTCGCCAACCACGCCGGCTCCACCGGCATGGACGACCGCCACGATGCGCTCGCCGGCGCGGCCGAGGTGATCGCCGCGCTCGAATGCCTGCCCGACTTGCTCGGCGAGCATGCCGTCGCCACCGTGGGCCGCATCGCGGTCGAGCCCAACGCCGTGAACGTGATTCCCGCCCGAGCGGACTTCACGATCGACCTCCGCGCCCCGGACGACGCCGCCCTCGACGTGGGCGACGCGCGGATCGCCGAATTGGTGGCGGCGGCCGGGCTGCGGCGCGGACTGACCCACGACGTGCGGCGGACCGAGAGCCTGCCCGCGGTGCGGCTCGACGCGGCCCTCGCCGACCGGGTGCGGCGGGTCGCGGCGGGCCTGGGCATGACGCCGCTCCCGGAAGCCGTCAGCGGCGCGCTGCACGATGCCGCGATCCTCGCGCCCATCCTGCCCACGGTCATGCTGTTCGTGGCCAGCCGCGACGGAGTCAGCCACAATCCGGCCGAGTTCAGCCGCATCGAGGACGTCGCCGCGGCCACGCGACTCCTCGCCGCCATCGTGACGACGCCGGTCTGACGCCCGGGACCCCCATGCCCTGCACGCTCGCCGAACTCAACGCCTGCGACGGCCCGCGGTTCATGGCGGTCTGCGGTCCGCTCTACGAGCACTCCCCGTGGGTCGCGGAACGCGCATGTGCCGGCCGACCCTTCGCCTCGCGCGAGGCGCTCCACGCGGCACTCATCGCGGCCGTGGCCGAGGCGAGCCCCGCCGAGCAACTCGGCCTCATCCGCGCCCATCCGGATCTCGTGGGGAGGCTGTCCCGCGAGGGACGGCTCACGGCCGCCTCCACCGCCGAGCAGGCCGCCGCCGGCCTCGACACACTCACTCCCGATGAGGCCGAGGCCTTCGACCGATACAATCGGGCCTACCGAGACCGGTTCGGATTTCCATTCGTGATTTGCGCCCGGGAAAATCGTAAGGAGGCTATCCTCACCGCGTTTCCCGTCCGGCTCACGCACACGGTGGAGCAGGAACGAGCCGCGGCCCTCGACGAAATCGGCCGCATCGGCTGGCTGCGGTTGCTCGATGCGGTTCGCGAGCCGTGAGACGACGAACGACGCCCCACCACCGAACGCGCCCATGAGCCATCCCGCTGCGATCACCCACCAGAGTTACGGCAAGAGCCGCGTGCGGCTCACGAAGGTGACCCGCCACGCGGATCGCCACGACCTCCGGGAGATCTCGGTGGACATCACGCTCGAGGGCGACTTCGAGGCGTCGTACCTCGCCGGTGACAACCGCAGCGTGGTGCCCACCGACACCATGAAGAACACGGTCTATGGAATCGCGGCACGGCATCCGCTCGACGCGCCCGAGTCGTTCGGCCTCGCGCTCGTGGAGCATTTTCTGACGCGGCACGCCCACGTGTCGGCCGCGACCGTGGCGATCGAGGAGACGCCCTGGCGGCGAATCGAGGGACCCGACGGCACGGCGCATCCGCACGCCTTCATCGCCGCCGGCACGGCCCGCCGCACGTGCCACGTCCGCGGCGACCGGGGCATCCCGTGCGTCGAGGCTGGCATCAGCGGGCTCACGGTCGTGAAGACGACCGATTCGGCGTTTCGCAATTTCGTGCGGGACGAGTTCACCGTGCTGCCCGACGTCGACGACCGGATCTTCGGCACCGCCGTCGAGGCCCGCTGGCGGTATCGCAGCGGAAGCACACCCGACTGGAACGCCGTCTGGTCGACCGCCTGTCGCACCATGGTCGACGTGTTCGCAGGCCACAGGAGCCTCGCGGTGCAGCAGACGCTCCACGAGATGGGCCAGGCCGTCTTCGCCGGCTGCGGTGACGTCGAGGAGATCTCCCTCGAGATGCCCAACCAGCACCGGATCCCGATGGATCTCGCGCCCTTCGGCCTGCCCAACACGAATTCCATCTTCGTGACCACGAGCGAGCCCTACGGGCTGATCCGGGCCACGCTGCAACGGAAGGGGTGAGCGATGGCGAGGCTCTCGACACATGTCCTCGACACGGCGAAGGGGGGGCCGGCCGTCGGCATGCGGATCGACCTGCATCGGCTCGACGCGACCGGTCTACCACGGCACCTCAAGACCGTCACCACGAACGCCGACGGTCGCACCGACGAGCCGCTGCTCGCGGCCGATGCCCTCACCGCCGACACGTACCGGCTCACGTTCCACGTCGGTGACTACTTCGCCGCCGCCGGCTCGCCCGACGCCTGTCGGTTCCTCCGGCTCGTGCCGGTCGAGTTCGGCATCGACGACCCCGCGGCCACCTATCACGTGCCACTGCTCGTCTCGCCGTGGAGCTATTCGACCTACCGAGGGAGCTGATCATGCCCTGGGACGCGGTCATCCGCGGGGCCACGGTGGTGACGGCCGTCGGCTCGACCCGCGCTGACGTCGCGATCGCCGACGGCCGTATCGCGGAGGTGGCCCCGGAGATCGCCGGGTCGGCCCACGACACGGTCGATGCGGCGGGCTGCCACGTGTTGCCCGGTGTCGTCGATCCACACGTTCACTTCAATGACCCGGGCCGCGCCGACTGGGAGGGCTTCGCGACCGGCTCGACCGCGTTCGCCGCCGGCGGCGGAACGCTCTTCGTGGACATGCCGCTCAACGCCTCGCCCCCCACGCTCGACGCCGCGGCGTTCGACGCCAAGCTCAAGGCGGCCCGCGGCACCAGCCGCACCGATTTCGCCCTGTGGGGCGGGATCGTGCCGGGCACCATCGACCGGTTGCCCGAACTCGCCGCCCGGGGCGTGGCCGGGTTCAAGGCGTTCATGAGCGGCAGTGGGATCGACGATTTTCGGGCAGCCGATGACGCCACGCTCTGGCAGGGCATGCGGGTCTCCGGGGAACTTGGCCTGCCGGTGCTCGTGCATGCTGAAAATGACGCGCTCACCGCTACGCTGGCCCGGGAGGCTCTCGCCACGGGCCGCACCGGTGTTCGCGACTACCTCGCGTCGCGGCCGATCGTGGCGGAGGTCGAGGCGATCCGCCGGGCGATCACGCTGGCCGCCGACGCCGGCTGTCCGCTGCACATCGTCCACGTATCGAGCGGCGCCGGCGTGTCCGCCGTGGTCGAGGCCCGGGGCCGGGGCGTGGACGTGACCTGCGAAACCTGCCCCCACTACCTCGTACTCACCGAAGACGACGCCGAGCGGATCGGGGCGGCCGCGAAGTGCGCTCCGCCGCTGCGGCCGGCGAGCGTGCAGGCGGAACTCTGGCGGCACGTGGTCGGCGGCGACGTCGCCTTCGTCGCATCGGACCACTCGCCGGCCCCGGCGTCGATGAAGCAATCGTCGAACTTCTTCGAGGTCTGGGGGGGCATCGCGGGAGTCCAGGCCACGCTCGGTCTCATGCTCGAGGAGGCACATGCCATCCGCGGCCTCGCCCTGGCCGACGTGGTGCGGCTCACGTCCCGGGCGGCGACCGAGCGGTTTCGGCTCGGCGACCGCGGCCGGATCGAGCCCGGCTGCGTGGCCGATCTCGTGATCGTTGACCTCGCACACGCGGCGCCACTCGCCGCCACGGATCTCCGCGACCGGCACCGGCTCTCGCCCTACGCGGGCCGCACGCACCGCGGCCGCGTCAGGCGAACCATCGTCCGTGGACGCACGGTGGTGATCGACGGCCATGCCGTCGGGCCCGCGATCGGCGAACTCGTCCGACCGACGCCACGTCCGCGATCGAGGTCGTCATGAGTGCCACCTTGCAGGCGATTCGTGGGCCGGTGCTCAACCCGCTGCCGGCCGCGGGCGTCGGCTGGTTGCCGGACGGCGTGCTCGTGGGCGACGACCGCGGCCGGATCGTGGCGGTCGGCGCGTGGGACGAGGTCGCCGCGCGGCTGAACCTGGCCGCCGCCGGCGTGCCGCGGAGTGCGGGGCTGATCCTGCCGCCACTGCTCGACGCCCACATACACATCCCGCAGCACCCGATCCGCGGCCGCTTCGCGGACGACGTCGGCGCCGATCCGCCCGGGGGCCGACTGCTCGCCAGCCTGGAACGAAACGTCTTTCCCGCCGAGGGTCGCTGCGAAGGTCCGGCCCACGCCCGGCACGTGGTGGCCGCCTTCGCCACCGACACGCTGGCCAACGGGGTGGTCGGCGGCGCCGCCTACATGACCGTGCACGCCCGGGCCACGCGGATCGCGCTCGAGCAGCTGGCCGACACCTGGAGCGTGGGGCTCGTGCTCATGAACGGCCGCTGCCCCGATTACCTCCGGACCGACGAGCCCGCGCTCGCCGCCGACGTGGCCGCGCTCGCCCGCGACCATGGCCGCCGCCTCATCGTCACCGACCGCTTCGCCGTGAGCGTCGACACGCCGCTGCGCACGTTGGGCGTGGCACTCGCCAAACGGCACGGCCTGCGGATGCAGACGCACCTCGACGAGCAGCGCGCCGAGAAGACGCTCATCGAGGACGTGCTCTACCCGGACGCGGGCAGTTACACCGGCGTCTATGCCCGCGACGGGCTGCTCGACTGCGAGCCGATCCTCGCCCACTGCATCCATGTGCGGACGGAGGAGATCGACATGATCGCCGCCACCGGCTCGGCGATCGCCCACTGTCCGGTCTCCAACACGCTTCTCGGCTCGGGCGTGATGCCGCTCGACGCGATCCGGGCCGCGGGCATCCCGCACGCGCTGTGCACCGACGTGGGCGCGTCGCCGACGACGTCGCTGTTCTGCGAGATGGCGCAGTTTCTCAAGGTCCACGCTGGGCGGTCGGTGGCGGCAACGCCCGAGGAGGCGGTGCGGCTCGTGACCACCGCCCCAGCGCGGATTCTCGGCCTCGACGATCGGCTGGGCACGTTCGCCCCCGGCATGGAGTACTCCTTCATCGAGGTCGCGCACGACTCCGCCACGACTCCGCCAACCGCCAGAGCCGCGATCCTGTCGCTGCTGCGGATGACGGAGGCCGAACTCGACGCCTGGCGTCGTGCGGACGACCCGCAGACGCTGGCCGTCCGCACGCTCCGCGACTCCGGCCTCGACTGGGGGCTCGGCCTGCAAGCGCTCGACGCCGACGTGCGGGCCACAGCCGTGCGGCTCGAGCACCGCGTTCGCCGCGTGACTCGGCAGGGCCGCGTCGTGTTCACGGCACCGGAGTCATCGCCCAGATGAGTCTTGAAAGCCTGGCGAGTTCGGCCTGCCGGCCGCCCGATGCGGCTACAATGTTCCATCGGTGAGGTGACGATGCGGGATCATCTCGTGCTCTGGGTCAACGGCGTCCGCCGCGAGGTGCGGGGCGGCGACGCGTTCCTCACGCTCAGTGACTGGCTCCGCGACCGGCTCGGCCTCGTGGGCACGAAGATCATGTGTGCCGAGGGAGACTGCGGCGCCTGCACGGTGCTCGTGGCCGAGCCCACGGCCACGGGGCGGCCCCGCTACCTGCCGATCGACTCGTGCATCCGCTTCCTCTTCCAGGTCGACGGGTGCCACGTCGTCACGGTGGACGGGCTTGCGAGGGATGGCGACCTCGCGCCCGTTCAGCAGGCCATGATCGACTGCCACGGCTCACAGTGCGGGTTCTGCACGCCCGGGTTCGTGATGGCCCTCGCGGGCGCATGCCATGCCCGGGCGGCGGGCGAGCAGCTGGACTGGCGGAAGGAACTCGCCGGCAACCTCTGCCGCTGCACCGGCTATGTGTCGATCTTCGAGGCTGCGGACGGAGCCGGCCGCGAGGCCGACTGGCTCGCCACGCGTTTCGCCGACGAGGCGTGGATGCAGGAGGGCGTGCGGCGGCGGCGAGAGTCGCTCGCGGTGCATGGCCATCTCGACGGCGTGGCGATGCGGGCCACCTGCCCGGCGTCGCTCGACGAGGCGCTCGCCGCCCGCATGGAGCCCGAGGCCCGCGTAGTGGCCGGCGCCACCGACCTGGGCGTGCTCTGGAACAAACGAAAGCTCCGGCCGCGACACTGGCTCGACCTCTCACGGGTGTCCGAGCTGTGCGGAATCGCTGTCGAGGAGTCCACGGGAGGATCGACGCTCCTGGCCGGGCCGCTCGCGACGTGGACCGACATGCTCCGCGTGTGCTCGGAGCGGTGTGGCGAGGCGGTGGCGGTTCTCGAGTCGTTCGGCGGCCCGCAGATCCGGCACGTCGGCACGCTCGGCGGCAACATCGTCAACGGCTCTCCGATCGCCGACTCCCTGCCGCTGCTCTTCGTCCTGGAGGCCACGCTCGACCTGGCGAGTGCCGCGGGCACGAGATCGGTCCCGATCCACTCCTTCTACAAGGGCTACAAGCATCTCGATCTCGGCGGCGATGAACTCTTGGTCCGCGTGCGGATGCCGCTGCCCGGGCCCGACTCCCTGCTCCGGCTCGTGAAGGTCTCGCGCCGCCGCGATCTCGATATCTCCACGTTTACATCCGCGATCCTCGTCCGCCGCTCGGGCGACCGGATCGAACGGGCGCGGATCGCCTACGGCGGCGTGGGGCCGACGGTCGTGCGGATGCACGACACGGAGGCAACGCTCGCGGGCCAGCCCTTCACGGAGGCGACGTTCCGCCGCGCAGGCGACGTGGCCGCGGGTGAGATCCGGCCGCTCACCGACGTCCGCGGGAGCGCCGACTACCGACTGGAACTCGCGCGGAGCGTGCTGCTGAAGTTTTTCCACGAGCAGACGGTGGCGGTCGGATGAGCGGCCCTCGGTTCCAACCCGTCGCAGATCCGAAGGCGCACGTGCCGAGCGTCGGCCGCACGATCCCGCACGACTCCGCCGTGGGGCACGTGACCGGAGCGGCCGCCTACATCGCCGACGTTCCCCGGCGGAGCGACGAACTCGTGGTGGGATTCGTGCCGAGCCCGCTGGCCAGCGGCGCGATCAGGAGCATCGACCTCGCGGCAGCCCGCAGCGTGCCGGGCGTTGTCGATCTCGTGACGGCCGATGACCTGCCGGCCGCGAAGGTCTGGGGGCCGATCATTCAGGATGAGCCGATCCTGGCCGCCAGCGAGGTGCTCTACGTGGGCCAGCCGGTCGTGGTGATCGCCGCCGAGACGCAGGCCGCGCTCGAGGAGGCTCGCCGGCTCGTGACGCTCGACATCGTGCCGGCCGAGCCGATCCTCTCGATCGAGCGGGCGATTGAGCTTGGCCGCTTCATCGGCACGCCGCGGCGGATCGCTCGGGGCGACGCGTCCGCCGCGATCGCCGCGGCGCCGCACAGGCTTGCCGGTGTCTTCCACAGCCTCGGCCAGGAGCACCTCTACCTCGAGGCCCAGGCGGCCCTCGCGTATCCCGGTGAGTGCGGACAGATCGTCGTTCACTCGTCCACGCAGGGGCCCACCGAGACGCAGCACGTTGTCGCCGACGTGCTCGGCCTCGGAATGCACGAGGTGGTGTGCATCTGCAAGCGGATGGGTGGCGGCTTCGGGGGCAAGGAGACGCAAGGCGTGCTGCCCGCGGTCATGGCGGCGCTCGTCGCCCACCGCACCGGCCGTGCCGCGCGGATCGTGTACGTCCGCGAGGACGACATGGCCTCCACGGGCAAGCGGCATGCCTACCGTTGCGCTTGGGAGGTGGGATTCGACGACGCTGGCCGGATCCTCGGCTACCGCGTCGACTTCCACTCGGCGGGCGGTGCGGCGGCCGACCTTTCCACGTCGATCATGGAGCGGTCGATGCTCCACGTCGACAACGCCTACTGGCTGCCGCACGTCGAAATCCACGGCCGCGTGTGCCGGACCAACATCGCACCCGCCACGGCGTTTCGTGGATTTGGCGGGCCCCAAGGCATGGCGGTCACCGAGAACGTCATCCAGGAGATAACGACGCACCTTCGCGGGCTGGGCAAGGGGGTCTCGGCGGTCGACGTCCAGCGGCTGAACCTCTACGGAGTCGGCGAGCGGAACGTCACCCCGTACGGCCAGACGATCCGCGGCAACCACGTGCCCGAGATCGTCGACACGCTGCGCGCCACGTGCGACTTCGACCACCGGCTCGCGACGATCGAGGCGGCCAACACACGTGATTCGCTTGTGCTCCGCGGGCTGGCGTTGATGCCCGTCAAGTTCGGGATTTCCTTCACCGCGAAGTTCCTCAACCAGGGCAACGCGCTCGTGAACGTCTACACGGATGGAACCGTGCAGGTGTCGACCGGTGGCACCGAGATGGGGCAGGGGCTCAACACGAAGATCAAGCAACTCGTGGCGGACGAGTTCGGCCTGCCGCCCGCGCAGGTCGTGCTCATGCCGACTTCCACCGAGAAAAACTGCAACACCTCGCCGACCGCGGCATCGGCGGGCACCGACTTGAACGGCGCGGCCGCGGTGCAGGCGTGCCGGGAGATCAAGGCGCGGATCGCCGCCTGGGTGGCGCCACGGTTCGCCGGAGACGGGCTCGGCCCAGCGGCGGAGCACGTCGGCTTTGCGGGCGGATGGGTCTTCGATACGCGGCGGCCGGAGACACGAATCCCCTTCGGGGAACTCTGCAACGGCGCCCGCCGCGAACGCGTCGACCTGGGCGCCCGAGCCTTCTACGCCACGCCGATCGCCGGTTTCGACGCGGAGCAGGGCCGTGGCGAGCCGTTCTTCTACTACACGCAGGGAGCCGCAGCGGCGGAAGTCCGGATCGACCGCTTCACGGGCGACCTCGTCGTCACGCGCATCGACCTGCTGATCGACATCGGCCGCTCGATCAACCCCGGCGTGGATCGCGGGCAGGTGATCGGCGGCTTCGTGCAGGGCATGGGCTGGGTGACGGGAGAGTGCCTCGTCTACGACGAACGGGGGCGGCTCCTCTCCGATTCTCCAACCACCTACAAGATCCCCGCGGCCTCCGATGTGCCCGCCGACTTCCGCTGTGACTTCTTCCCCGCCGACGACAATGTCGAAAACGTGGCCCGCAGCAAGGCGGTGGGAGAGCCGCCGCTGATGCACGCCATCTGCGTATGGTCGGCCGTCAAGCATGCGCTCGGGTGCGTGTCGCCCGCTGCCGCCCGCCGGCTCTGCCTCCCGGCGACCAACGAGGAAATTCTCCGGGCGCTGCGCGGCCCGGCGGGGCCGGCCGACGACGGGGGTGGCTGGGGGCACAGCGCCGAGATGCGGTCCTGGGATCGGGCACGCTGACCGAATTCGGAGCCGCCCATGCCCGCCCCTCACGGACTCATCGAACGGCTGGCCGAGATGGCGGGTACGGGGAAGCCCTTCGTGCTCGTCACGCTCGTGGAGACGGTCGGCAGCGCACCGCAGGACGCGGGCACGAAGATGCTCGTCGATGCAGCGGGGCTGCGGTTCGGCACGGTCGGCGGGGGCAAAGTCGAGCAGCGGGCGATCGCAGCGGCCCAGGGACTGCTCGCCGATCCGACGACACGGCCCTGCACGCTCGTGGAGTGGAATCTGAAACGCGACGTCGGCATGACCTGCGGCGGCACGGTGACGCTGCTTTTCGAGGCCTACAATGTCCGGCCCTGGCGGGTGGTGTTATTTGGCGCGGGCCACGTCGGCCAGGCGGTAGTCCGCTGCCTGTTGCTGCTCGATTGCGCGGTCGTGTGCGTCGATCAGCGGGCGGAGTGGCTCGCCAGGCTGCCGGATGATCCGCGACTGGAGAAGGTGCGGCTCGACGCGTTGCGGGATTTCGTGCAGCGGCTCCGGGCCGGTGACTTCGTCGTGTGCATGACGATGGGCCACGCCACCGACCTGCCCGTGCTGGCGGAGATCTTCGCCGTGGGCGTCGAACCAGCCTACCTCGGCGTGATCGGCAGCCGGGCCAAGCGGGAAGTGTTGCGCAAGGAACTGGAGGCCGCCGGCGTGCCGCCGACCGCGATCGAGAGGCTGCGGTGCCCGATCGGCCTACCCGTCGGCGGCAACCAGCCGGGCGAGATCGCTGTGAGTCTGGCCGCTGAAATCCTCAAGGTGCGGTCAGGCTCAGGAGGGCTTCCCTGGTGACTGAAACTGATTCCATCCAGGGGGACACGTCAGGGCCGAGCGCCCCAGATCACTTTCGGAGTGAGGTGCACTCAAGCAGAGATGCATCACGAGCACGAGCACCAGCGGCTGCACCAGGATCAAGAATGCACGAACGAATGTGCCTCCGACGGCCGCGCTGGCACCGAACGAAAGGATGAGCCCGAGTGGAAAGCCGAGGATCAGCAGCAGGACAGCTGTCACGCCGACCGTCAGCAACCGTTGGCGTAGCTTCACCATCAACACAACAGTGGCAACGTTTAAGGGGGCAGGTCATCGCGAGTCCGCTGGATCGCGTGGTTCGGCCAAATAACCATCGCGAGCGGGTTTGACCTTGTGACACGCTACCGCAT
>CAIXGY010000286.1 GCA_903919035.1 uncultured Planctomycetaceae bacterium
CGATCACTTCGTCGGCCGTCGGCCTTCACGCTCGTCGAATTGCTCGTCGTGATCGCCATTGTCGCGGTTCTGCTCGCGTTGCTGCTGCCGGCAGTGCAGAGCGCCCGGGAGGCGGCGCGGCGGAGTGCGTGCAGCAACAACCAGAAGCAGCTCGGCCTGGCGATGCATTTGTACAACGCGGCGAAGCGGAGCCTTCCGCCTGGCAACAAAAGATTCACGACGATAACGAGCAGCACGGTGCGGTCGCCCACCATCGCGTTCCTGCTGCCCTTCATCGAAGAGCGCGGCCGCGCCGATGCGTACGACTTCAAGAAAGCCTGGGATGTGCAGCTCTCCGTCGTCGGGCAGGTGATCCCGGCCTACCAGTGTCCCAGCGACGCCTCGCGGGTGATGAGCAGCTCGTCGGGGACGGGCGGTGATCGCAAGGGCAGTTACGGAGTGAACTGGGGCCAAAACACCTTCATCAACCAGACTCACCCGTCCTACCCCCCGTCCAGTGTCAAGGCACCCTTCTTCACCGACTACGGTGCCCGCTTCTCGGAAATCACCGATGGCACGACCAAGACGCTCATGCTCATGGAGATGATCCAAGCTCCTTCCGAGCCCGGTGAGGTTGTCGACAGACGGGCGAGAATCTGGAATCCGAACGGCGGTTCGTACCAACTCATGACCCTGTTGGCCCCCAACGCCTCGGCGAACGACGTGTCGTATTGCGCCAATCGGCCCGAAATTGGCCTGCCCTGCACGCCAGTCACGACGGATGGTCCCTGCAGTCTGGCGTCCCGGAGCAAGCATTTCGGCGGCGTGACGATTTCCCTGTGCGATGGCTCCGTCCGATTCATGAACGAGAACGTGGACATCACGGTCTGGCGGGCGGCGAGCAGCATCGGTAGCGGCGAGTCGTTGGCCCTGCCGTGACGTTGGTCAGGCGCGCGAGCCTCCACCCTTCAGCCCGGCACACCGTGCTGGACGACGTGGGGACGGCGCCGCGATCATCGGCGATTGCACCGACCAGCGGCGTCGTTTCGCCTTGGCTGACGCCGGGTGATTGATCGATAAACTGCCGCGGTCATTCGCAGGCACCATCATGTTTCGCATCCTCACGGTCTTCCTGACGCTCGCGCCGACGTTCGTCAACGCGGCGGTTCCCGTCCCCTCGGACATCGTGCCGGAGCGCATCTCCGGGGCGAAGCCCCGGAACGTCGTCTTCATCCTCTCCGACGACCACCGCTACGACGCGATGGGCTTCCTGGGCCACCCCTTTGCCCGGACGCCCGCGATGGACTCCATGGCTGCGAACGGCGCGCACGTGAAACATGCGCTCGTCACGACGGCGCTCTGCTCGCCGAGCCGGGCGTCGATCCTCACCGGCCTCTACACGTTTCGCCACCGGGTGATCGACAACAACCGACCGATTCCACCCGGCACGCTGTACTTCCCGCAGTACCTGCAGAAGGCCGGCTACGCGACCGCGTTCATCGGCAAGTGGCACATGGGCGGGGAGAGTGACAGCCCCCAGCCGGGCTGGGATCACTGGGTGAGCTTCGCCGGGCAGGGCCACTACCTGCCGCCGACGCCCGACTACACGCTCAACGTCGATGGCCAGCGGGTGAGGCAGGCCGGCTACATCACCACGGAACTGACCGACTACGCGATCGAGTGGCTCGAGCGGCAGAAGCCGGCCGAAAAGCCCTTCTTTCTCTATCTTTCGCACAAGGCTGTGCATGCCAACTTCACGCCCGAGCCGAAGTACGAGGACACCTGTCGCAATCTCCCCTTCACGCGGCCGGAGACGGAGCTCACCACCGCCGTCGACCGGCTCGCGCCGCGGTGGGTTCGCGATCAGCGCAACTCGTGGCACGGCGTCGACTTCCCCTACCACAGCCAACTCGACATCGAGCGGTATTACAGGCGGTACTGCGAAACGCTCCGCTCCGTGGACGACAGCATCGGCCGTGTGCTCCGGCAGTTGGAGCGCATGGGCATCCACGACGAAACCCTTGTCATCTACATGGGCGACAACGGCTTCATGTTCGGCGAGCACGGGCTGATCGACAAACGGACAGCGTACGAGGCATCCATGCGTGTGCCGATGCTCGTGCAATGTCCGGACGTGATCAAAGCCGGGACCACGATCCAGGAGATGGTCGCCAATATCGATGTCGCCCCGACGATCATGGAGGCGATGGGGCTCAAAACCCCGGCGCACATGGATGGCAGGAGTTTCCTGCCGTTGGCCCGGGGCGAGACGGTGCCGTGGCGCGAGCAGTTTCTGTACGTGTACTACTGGGAGAAAAACTTCCCGCAGACGCCGACCACCTTTGCACTGCGGACGCCGACCCACAAATACATCACGTATTACGGGCTTTGGGACGCCGACGAGTTGTACGATCTCGCGGCCGACCCACCGGAGTCGGCGAACCTGCGCTACGACCCTGCCCACGCCAGAACGGCCCGCCAGTTGGAAAATGACTTGTACCGCCTGATGGACGAACTGGGTGGCATGGAGATCCCCCTCAATCAGCCCAAGGGGGGGGTGAACGACAAGCGGCTCCGCTCCCGCGGCGGGGTGACCGCGGCGGAATTTCCGGAGCCGTTCGTCGTCGACGAGCCTCTCAACCACGACGCGGACTGACCCCGCTCACGAGGGCCGCCCCCGGAGACTCTGGCGAGAGCCCGCCAGGCGTGTCCGGGCCTACCGAGAAAACGCCGCGGGCGGCCGCACGCGAGGGGTTTTGTTCATTTCTTGGGTCGCCGCCAGGGCCGAAAAAAGTCGGGCATGGCACTTTTCCCGATTCCGGCGGAAATAAGGATTGACGGGGAGGTAATGCTCCCTGCCCAAATATTCAAGAGTTTGGTTTTTTGGGTGCATCGGGGGAGGAAAGCATGATCGCTGCCGTTGTTTCTCGGTTTTTGCGGCGTGACGGTGCCGCGGCGGGGGCTCTTGCCTTGGTTGTGGCGCTCGCGGCCGGACCGGCTCTGGCGCAGGGGACTCGCGGCAGTTGGAACGTCGATGCCGACGGGCTCTGGAGCGGTTCCTCCAACTGGCTGAGCAACACCATCGGGGGCGGCGTTACTGGAACAGCCGCGTTTGCCAACAACATCACGGCCACCCGCACAGTCACGCTCGACAGTAATCGAAGCCTTGGAACTTTGATCTTCGGCGACGCCGACACGTCATCGGCGGCGAGCTGGATTGTCACTGGCACAAACCTGCTGACGATGAACAACGGTGTGAATAGTGGGACGATTACCGTCAACGCCCTCGGCACGGGAGCCACGGCGACGGTTTCGTCGACGATCGCTGCCAGCGGCACCACGCCGTCCATCATCAAAAACGGTGTCGGAACGTTGGTCCTGGGTGCCACCAATACTTTTACGACCAAACTCGCGATTAACGCGGGAACCCTGCAGATCAGCACGGACCGAAATCTTGGTGCCGTAGGCACCTTTGCGGCCGACCGGATCACGATCTCGAACGGGGCCACGCTGCGAACAAGTGCGGCCGTCACCTTGAGTGGAAGCCGCGGCATCACGATCGGCTCCGGTGGCGGCACGCTGAGTGTCAACGGCGGCGGCCTGACCTACAGCGGGCGGCTTACTGGCGCAGGCAACACCGCAACCGTGTCCGGTTCCAACGCCCTGACTCTCACGAACACAACCGGCATCGCGACGGATGTGAACTGGGACTTTGCGTCGAATAACGGCATACGTACCTTCTTCGAGGGCGCGAATGCCCTCGGGACGGGCACCGTGACGGTGCGGAGCGGTGTCAGGCTCACGAGCCAGAGCGTCTCCAGCGGTACGTTGGCCAACGCCGTCACGCTGGACAGTGGCGCAGGGTTGACCGCCCGATCGAGTGGTGGGGCCCTGACCTATAGCAACGTCATTTTCCCCTCGGCCGGCACGATCACTCTCAATAAGGACGATGAGACGACGTCGATTCTCACGCTCAACTCTGGCGGATCACTCACCGGCAACCTCACCCTCGACACGTCGCAGGGCGGCGCGAATGCCGTCGCGAACGTCGTGCTCGGCGGCATCTTTTCCGGGGCGGGCGGGCTCACGAAGTCCGGCACCGGGGCGTCCGGCCGTGTCGTGCTTCGCGGAGCCAACACCTACACAGGCACCACGAGCATCACG
>CAIXGY010000287.1 GCA_903919035.1 uncultured Planctomycetaceae bacterium
CGGAGCGCTGCCGTCTTCGAGCGAGCGACGCTCAGGATGAGCGCAGCGAGCGTCCGGCGAGGGGGTGTGGGCAGCCCCGAGCCGGTTGGGCGCATTGACCCGCTGCCAACGAGATGCCTTCCCACCCGATCGAGGAAGGATCGGGGCTGACCAACCCCTCGAGCCGGCGTAGGCGGCGAGCGCAGGCACGAAGCCGAAGCGCTGCCGTCTTCGAGCGAGCGAAGCTCAGGATGAGCGCAGCGAGCGTCCGGCGAGGGGGTGTGGGCAGCCCCGAGCCGGTTGGGCGCGTTGACCCTCCAAGCCGGCCGTCATTCGGGCCAGCGGAGCACGTAGACGTCGATCTCCGGCCCGTCGGTCACGCCCTGCGGGCGACGGGCCGCCTTCCGTGCCACCGTGAGGCCCGCGGCGCGGGCGGCCGGCTCGAATTCGACGGCCCGGGCTCGGCCCGGATCGGCGACCCAGGCGACCCCGTCGCCGGCGAGCGTCCGGGCGATGACGGCGGCCAAGGCCACCGCGTGATGCTTCTCGTACAGCACGTCGGCGGCCACGACCACGTCGAATCGACCGAGATCGTCGGGCAGATTCCGCCAGTCGACCAGGAGCGTGGCGAGGCCCGGGGCGCCGTTGCGGACGGCGTTGTATCGCACGCCTTCCAAGGCGGCCGCCTCATAGTCGCTGGCGGTGGCGGTGAAGCCAACCCGGGCAGCAACGATCGCCGGCACACCCAGGCCGCAACCCAGTTCCAACAGCGACCTGCCGCGTCCATCGACACGGGCCACATCCTCCGCGAGGACGATCGCCGACTCCCACACCTGGGCCCAGTAGGGGATGCGTTCGTCGGCTTCGAAGGCGGCCACATCGATCAGGGCGTCGACGTCGGGGGGGTGCCACAGGCGGAGCGTCACGTCACCGGCGACGATCACCCGCTCGATGGGCCCGTACCGCGCGAAACCCTCGTCGGCCATCGCCGTCGCCCTTCCAGTCGCTACGACCGGCCTTGAATTTTGCGGACCAGCGTTCGCGTGAAGCCCTGCCGTGTGGCACGATTGTACGTTCTCCTCCCGCCGTTCGGCCCCCTTTGTCAGCCAGCCCGCATGGCCCTGCTCACCGATTACGACCTGCATCTGCTCGGTGAAGGCCGCCACTGGAAGAGCTATGAGAAGCTCGGAGCCCAGTTGCACGAGGTCGACGGGGTGTGCGGGGTCAACTTCGCCGTCTGGGCTCCGAACGCCGACGCGGTGAGCGTCGTCGGTGATTTCAATGCCTGGAACGGCGACGCCCACCGGATGCACAAGCGGATTCCTTCGGGCATCTGGGAGCTGTTCGTTCCCGGGCTCGGGCAGGGAACGCTCTACAAGTTTCGGGTGAGCGCCAACGGCACCCATACGGACCGTTCCGATCCCTGCGGGTTCGGCGCGGAGGTGCCACCGCGTACGGCATCGGTCGTCGTCGACCTGGCGGCCCATCGCTGGCGTGACGACGAGTGGATGGCACGCCGCTCCACCGCGAACTCACTCGCAGCGCCGCTGAACGTGTACGAGGTGCACCTCGGCAGTTGGCGACGGCCTGGCGATGACCCGCACCGCTGGCTCACCTACTCAGAACTCGAGCGAGAACTCGTGCCCTACGTGGTGGAGATGGGATTCACGCACGTCGAGTTCCTGCCGCCCACGGAACACCCGCTCTCGGCCAGCTGGGGCTACCAGACGATCGGCTTGTTCGCGGCCACGAGCCGATTCGGCACGCCCCAGGCGCTGATGTCGCTCATCGACGCCCTGCACCGGGCGGGCGTGGGCGTGATCGTCGATTGGGTGCCGGCCCACTTCCCCAAGGACGGACATGGCCTGCGCCGCTTCGACGGCACGGCGCTCTACGAGCATGACGACCCGCGGAAAGGCGAGCACCCCGACTGGGGCACGCTGATCTTCAACTACGGCCGTACCGAGGTCGCCAACTACCTGGTCTCGAGCGGGTTGTTCTGGCTCGACAAATACCACGTCGACGGCCTGCGGGTCGACGCGGTGGCCTCGATGCTCTACCTCGACTACAGTCGGCCCGACGGCCAGTGGGAGCCGAACTGCTTCGGTGGCCGCGAGAACCTCGAGGCCATCGAGTTCCTGAAGACGTTCAACGTCCAGGTTCACCACCACTTCCCCGGCACGCTCACGATCGCCGAGGAGTCCACCGCCTGGGCCGGCGTGTCGCGGCCAACGTACGTGGGTGGTCTCGGATTCAGCCTGAAGTGGAACATGGGCTGGATGAACGACACGCTCCGCTACATGCGTCACGACCCCGTGCACCGCAAGTATCACCACGACGAACTCACATTCAGCCTGATCTACGCTTTCCACGAGAACTTCGTGCTGCCTCTTTCGCACGATGAGGTGGTCCACGGCAAGGGATCGCTCCTCGACCAGATGCCGGGCGATCTCTGGCAGCGATTTGCAAACCTGCGGCTGCTCTACGCCTACAGGTGGTGCCACCCCGGCAAGAAGCTGTTGTTCATGGGGGGCGATTTCGGCCAGTGGCAGGAATGGAATTTCGACGAGAGCCTGCAGTGGCACCTGCTCGAGTTCGACAGCCACCGCGGGGTGCAGCGGGCGGTGGCTGACTTGAACTGGCTTGTCCGTCGCGAACCTGCGCTCCACGAACTCGATTTTGACGGCCGCGGTTTCGAGTGGATCGACTGCCACAACTGGCAGGACAGCGTGCTGGTCTTCGTGCGGCGGGCCGCTGATCCCAACGATTTCGTCGTCGTGTGCTGCAACTTCACGCCGGTTCCGCGTCAGGCCTACCGCCTCGGCGTCCCCCACGGGGGCATCTATGACGAGGTGTTCAACAGCGACTCCACGCACTACGGTGGCGGCAACCTCGGCAATTCCGGGGAGCTCCTCGCCCACGCCGATCCCCACCATGGCCGTGACCACTCGCTCACCCTGGTGCTCCCGCCGCTGGCAGTGGTCGTGCTGAAGCCGCGGCGGTAGGTCTCGGTGCCGATGTCGGCATGGCCTGCCGGATCCCTCAGGCCGGGAATCTTCAGCCATTCCCCGGGCGAGGGATCCTCCGTGCGGGGGGCCGCGGGCCGGACTTCACCCCCGGGCGCGCGGAGCCGTATCCTCTCGCCCGTGACGGAACCCGCCCGCATTCTCGTCCTCGGCTACCGCCACCTCGGCGATGCCCTGTTCCTCACGCCCATGCTGCGGGCCCTCAAGCGGCGTTTTCCCGACGCCGACGTGGCCGTGACTGCCGGCGGGGCCGGAGCGGCGGCGCTGGCGGGCAATCCTCACGTCGACCGGGTGTGGCCGCTGCGTGGCCGCGGCACCCGCGCGAAAATCGAACTCCTCCCCGCCCTGCGCCGTGAGCGGTTCGACGTCGGCGTGATGGCGCAGCATTCTCTGCCCAATGCTCTCTACCTGCGGATGCTCGGGTGCCACACCCGCGTGGGGCTCGCCACGCGGGGCTGCGGTCCGCTCCTCACCCACCGGGTCGCCGTCCCGCGACCGCCGACGGCGTGGCACGAGGCTGATCGCTACCTGGGGCTTGCGGAGGCACTCGGCGCCGTGTCCGACGACCGCGGACTCGAATTCGCGATCGCCGCCGCCGACCGGGCGGAAGCTGCGGCGACGATCGCGCGACTGGAGCTGGCGGGCCGGGCGTCGACAGCCGGTGACGGGCGGCCGCTGCTGGTGGCGCTCTTTCCCGGTTCGAGCGCCGAGTGGGCCTTCAAACGGTGGCCGCCCGAAAGGTTCGCCGCGCTCGGCCGCCGGCTCGTCGAGGAGCGCGGGGCCCAGGTGATCGTGGTGGGCGGCCGCGACGACCTGCCGACGATGCGACAGGTTTCGGCGATGATCGGGGCGTCCCATGCACTCGACGACGCCCCTGGCACCCTCGGCCGCTTTGCGGCGCTCGTCGCCGAGTGTGACGTGCTCGTGACCAACGACTCCGGCCCCATGCATCTGGCGACCGCCGTCGGCACCCGGGTGGTGGATCTTGCTGGGCCGAGCGATCCCCGGCGGACGGGTCCTTACGGCTCAGGCCACATCGTCGTTCAGAAGGTTCCACCCGGCAGTCCGAAGGCGTGGGCCCGTGCTGCCGATCCGGCCCTGCCGATGAAGCTGATCACCGTCGAAGATGCTGCCGCGGCCGTGGACGAGGCCCTGCGAGCCGCGGCACGCTGACACCGGCCGGCCGGCGCCGACTCTCGTGCGTATGGAACGCAGGACTCGATCAGCAACACCCGTCCATCGAGACTCGATCGGGCTGCAAAGCCTCCCCGCACCCCGCCGGCTCACCATGGGCCTGGAACTTCCTGCGCGTGTCTCATACGGATCCCACGTGATCCTCGCGCGACACCGCACCTGTCCCGACGTCGGGGATGCCCGTGCCGTTTCGCTCGGACGTTCGCGAGGAGTCGTCGGCGGATCGCAACCGTTCCGGCGATCCGTTCCTCCCGACTTCATCTCGAGCCTGCTGCATC
>CAIXGY010000288.1 GCA_903919035.1 uncultured Planctomycetaceae bacterium
GGATCGAGCGACTCGAGATCGAGGTGGTGGCCGTCCGCGGTGTCGGCGTAGGCGAGGTCGCTGGAGCCGGGGTCGTCGACCTCCGGCTTCACTGATGCGCCGTGGGCGTCCGCCCCGTGGCCGCTGGCGTGGTGGCCATGCCCGCCGGCCAACTGGCCGAGGACGAAGTGAGATGCCTGCTCGAACGCGATCCGCGACGGATCCTTGCGGCCCCAGTCGGCGAGCGCCGCTCCGGCCGGCTTGGCGTCCTCGAAGCCGGGGATGTCGTGGCAGGAGTAGCAGGCGAGCTTGTTGAGCGTCTTTTTGCCGACGTACTTGAGCAGCGTCTCGTCGCGCGAGGTCCGCAGGTCGGCGAGCATCCGCTCGTCACCCTGGATGGACGCCATCTCGGCAGACAGGCCGTCCTTCAGCACGGCCTCGGCGCGGACCGTCGAGAAACGCTCCTTCAGGTACATGAGCGCCAGTTCCTCGAGCGCCTGCCGCTCGGCCCCGGCGAGACCGCCGGCCGAGGCCATCGGAAACCCGCGGTTGCCGTCGAGCGTCTCGAACGCGAGCGTGGCGGCCGGCTTCCAGTCGGCGCCCGACTGCATGAGGTATTCGACCGCATCCGCAGCGGGATCGCTCACCGTGCCGTCGGCAAGGGTGACGGGCTCGAGGAGCACGTTCGGCATGATCGTTTTCGGGTGGTATCGGGCCGGCTCGCGGAGCCAGCTGTAGAGCCACTCCCGGCCCTTCGCACTGCCGGCCAGCTTCGCCCCGATCCGCGAGAGGTTGGGGCCGTGGGTGCTCGTGGCCTCGGGGAAGTCGTCGTGCTGGTGACACGCAAGGCAGCCCCGCAGTTGCACGACCTTCCGCCCCCGCGCGGCGTCCGCCGGGGCCGTGATGCCGGCATAGGGCTCCACGTAGTCGAATGCTGCGCTCGAGGCAGTCAGGTAACTGATCATCGAGCGGATCTCGACCGGCTCATACTTCGCCGACTCGTCGAGCCCCTTGCCCTCGAGGTGCGTCCAGAGGCCGAAGAACCGCGGCATCTTCGTGCTCGGCCGGAACTCCTGCGGGTTCCGCAGCCAGGAGTAGGTCCAGTCGAAGTTCAGCTTGCTGGCGGCGTGCCGCAGCGACGGCCCCACCTTGGGGAACGTGCCGGGGGTCTCGGGATCCTTGAGCATCGAGGCCAGTTCGTGCGACCGCTTCGAGAGCTTGGCCTCGGCGCCGGCGGCGGCATCCCGCTCGATCGCATCGCGAAGCCTCTCGCGGGCCTGACGACCGTCGGGGCTCGATCGCACCTCCTCGACCCAGCCCGCCACGGTCTCTCCGAGGCCGGCCAGCCCCGGATCGGAGGCGACTGCCTCGGCCACCTCGTGGAAGCCCGGCTGCACCCGCATGTCGGGGCCAAGCCGCTTGTCGGGACCAGCCCAGCCGTTGATCTCGTGGCATCCGTAGCAGCCGTACTGGCGGATGAGGTGATAACCCTCGACCAGCTTCGGTGCCGGCGGTTCGGGGAACTTCCGGCTCGGCTCCAGGTCGACGACCTGGTGATGGCACTTCAGGCAGCTCGACTCCTCGAACCGCTGGGGAAGCATCGGCAGGATCCAGTGATGGTTGTTGAACCATCCGTATTCATCGTGCCATTCGCGGGCCTGCTCGGGAGAGTTCGGCGTGTGGGAGGACCACTTGAAGGCCGTGGCGCTCCCCTGCCCCTGATGGCAGATCGTGCAGCCGAAGTTCTTCATCGGGTGCGGGCTCGAATCGCTCACGAAGAGGTCGAGCCGCGGGTGCGACGAATAGGGCTGCGGCACGCCGCGGCGCACCTTCAATTCCAGCGGCTTGCCCCACTGCGGAGTCTCGAGCAAGGCCGCGAGGGCCATGGACCGACCAAGGGCACGGCCGCCTCCGACATCCTCGATCACGTCGCCCACCGTGAGGCCGGCCTCGGCAGCCGGCGACGCGGGCACCACCATGCCAACGGTCGGATCGTCCGCGTCGAACAAGCCGTGCGGGGCCAGGTGGAACCCGTAGGCCTTCTCCAGCTGGGCGTTGCCATCTCCCTCGATCGCCGCCGGCTTGTCGGCAGGCGTGGCGAGCACCACGTCGATCACCGACTGCCGCGCATAGGCCGGGTCGGTCGGCGAGCCGGGCTGCGTCTTGTCCATGCCGCGGTGGCAGGTCGTGCAGCGGTCGAAGCGGGCGACGTCGCGGAAGTTGTTGTTGAGCGTGAGTTGCGGCAGCCAGATCTGATCCACCCGGAGTGGGCCGTTGAAGGCGTCGAGCACCGGGAGTTCGAGCACCGTCTTGCCGGCGTTCGACCGTCGCTGCTCGTAGGTCTTTTGCAACTGGACGAGCTTCGCGCGGTGGTCTGCGACCGCTTTCGCCGCGACGTCCTCGTCGGCGGTGATCCGGCCGAGGGCGGCCTCCAATGCCTTGCGATGCGCGTTGGCCGCCTGGAACTCGAGCGTGGCCGACGCCACCTCGGATCTCTTCGCGTCGGCGACCTTCAGCAAGTCGCCCTGTTTTTCATTCGACGCATCGGCGGCGACGGCGAGTTCGTAATCGGCCCGGTTCTTGTCGAGTTCGGCCTTCCGGAGTTTCAGCGCTCCGGCGAGGCTGTCCTCGCGAAACTTGCAGCGGCCCACGATGTCCCGCATCCGCGCGAGCAGGTCGCCGCGGAGGGCGAACCGCTCCGACGCGTCAGCCTGCGACGCCAACTCATCGAGATCCTGCTGCACGCGGTCGGCCGCCACCGCGTCCTCGGCCACGGTTCTCACCTCGGCGAGAAAGGCCGCCGCATGAGTCGCGTCGAGCGGCGTGCTGCGAGCCTGGTCGAGTGCCGCCCGGAGGGCATCGCGGGTCTCGGCGTAGGCGGCCGAGTCCTGCTCCCGCACGCGAGCGTCGGCCGTCCAGGTCTCGAGCCCACGGAAGCCTCGGGCGTACTTCTTCCACGGCCGATTGTGGTCTGCGGCCAGCATGAGCACCGTGGCGACCAACAGCGTGATCGCCGCCACGGCGAACACGACGTGCAGGATTTTGAGATTACGCCAGGTCTGTTCTGTTGCAGGCATCGTGGTTCGGAAGACCGGGTCGTTGGGCAGGTGTGCGGATTCGACGAATCAAGCCGGGCGCGAAGGGCGAAGCCCGGCACTAAAAATTCAGCGACAGTTCGGGAATGCTCACGATGTATTTCAGGTTGAACGTCCACCGCAGGATCATCTTGATCGGCAGCGTGAGCATGAGCAGCATCAGGTTCGCCATGATCATGTAGCGGATGAACCCCATCTTGGCGAAGTAGGAGCGAAACACCGTCACCGCCATGAGCGGAGGCAGGAGCACGAGATAGGCTCCGAGGGCCAGGAGCCCGGGTGCCTCGCGGAGCAGGATCGTGCCCACCTGCGTCAGGGCGCCGGCGTCCTGCGGCGCCCGCGGCAGGGGCCGGTTCATGAGGTTCACCCAGAACATCTGGTTGAGATCGACGTTGTTGAGCACCTCGACCTTGTACGGCGTCCAGAACTCGAACGGTCCGAAGAAGTTCCAGTTCGGCCCACGGAGAAACGTGCCGAGGATGATGAGCGTGATCCAGAGCACGAAGAACCCGAACTGGTAGGAGAGATAGGCGAACTTTCGGTTTGCGATCGAGTAGTAGCCGTTGCCCTCCTTGTTGAAGTCGAGGTACGGCATCGCCATGAGCCCGAAGATCACGAGGCTCGGCAGCACCACGCCGGCATACCACGGGTCGAAATAGACGAGCATCTCCTGGAGGCCGAGGAAGTACCACGGGGCCTTCGACGGGTTCGGCGTCTTCACGCTCGAGGCCGGCTCCTCGAGCGGCGCCGGCAGGAAGATCGCCCAGAAGAGCAACAGCGCCGACACGGCCACCATGCAGATCAACTCGGTGTAGACGAGGTCGGGCCACACGAGCACCTTCTCGTCATTCACCTTCTCCATCGGCGGCAGGCCCTGCGCGGCCCGCTCGTCGTTGACGACCGCCTGCTTCGTGGCCAGCCACGTGAAGAAGGCGAGCAGGAACACGAGGCCCACGATCGGCACGTTGTCGGGCTTCATGACGATGGCGGCGAAGTTCTCGTCGGCCATCGACAAACCCATGAGCAGGAGCATCGCGTTGAGGATCGTCCAGGCCACCATCGGCTGGACGAAGAACTTTCGGAACACGAAGAGCAGGATGAACAGGCCCGTGGTGCCCAGCGTGTAGAGCACCGGGCCGGAGAGGGCATTCACGAGCGACCGCACGCCCTGCGGGAGGGCCGGCACCATCGAGGCCGAGCCTTGGATCGCCATCGCCGCGAGGATCATCATCGCCACGGCGAAGCCGGCCCACGTCACCGCCCAGCCGGTCCGGCCCTGCTTCCGCCACAGGATGAGGGCGGCGACGCCGTTCACCAGGGCGATGAAGGTGTAGTAGCCCCCGAGAAACCCGGCGACGTCCTTGAGGAAGAACTCGTTGTGCATGGCGTCGGGGCGTGCGGCGGCGGAGGGGGCGGAAACGGACTCAGAGCGGCCCGCTGATGCCGCCGTCCTTGCGGACCCGCCAGAAGTGGATGGCGAGCAGCAGGGCGACGGCCAGCGGAATCGCGATGCAGTGGAGCACGTAGAAGCGGTTCAGCGTCTCCTCGCCCACGAATCGGGCGCCGAGGAGACCGAAGCGGGCGTCGGAGGCGTCGGTGATCATGTCGATGCCGCCGATCGTGAGCAGTTGCTGGCCCGGCCCCTCGTAGCCGAGGAACGGCGTGGCCCGGGCCATGTTGGAACCCACCGTGATGGCCCAGATCGCGAGTTGATCCCACGGCAGCAGATAGCCGGTGAACGAGAGCAGGAGCGTGAGCAGGAGGAGGATCACGCCGACCACCCAGTTGAACTCCCGCGGCGGCTTGTAGCTGCCGGTGAGGAACACGCGATACATGTGGAGCCAGGTGGTGATCACCATCGCATGCGCCCCCCAGCGATGGAGTTCGCGAAGGATGCCCAGGCTGGTGACATCGCGGAGCGCGAGGATGTCGTTGAAGGCCCACTCGAGCGTGGGCCGGTAGTAGAACATCAGGAGCACGCCGGTGACCGTCTCCACCAGGAACAGGAAGAAGGTCACGCCGCCCATGCACCAGGTGAACGACAGCGCGATGCCCTGCTTCTTGATCGAGACCGGGTGGAGGTGGAGGAAGAAGTTGGTGAGCATCACCACGATCCGATTCCGCCGGTCGAGCGGCATCGGATGACGGAAGATGCTCTTCCAGATCTGGCTGTTGCGGATGGTCTCGCCGATGGCCATTGGTGATGCCTGGTCTCTGCGTGGCTGCGGTCAGCTCAGACGGTGACGAAACTCTCGCCGTCGGCCCACTGGCCGAGTTCCTCCTGGAACGTCCGGCTCTTGTCGATCTCGACCTGGCCGTCGTCGGCGATCCGGATGGCGTAGCGCTCGAGCGGCCGCGGGGCGGGCCCCTCGAAGTTGATGCCGTCCTTGTAGAAGCCGCTGCCGTGGCAGGGGCACTTGAACTTCTGCTCGGCCTCCAACCAGTTGGGCGTGCAGCCGAGATGGGTGCAGACGGTCTTGAGGGCGTAGATCTGCTGCTGGCCGTTGTAATCGCCATTGACGACCCACACGCCGTACTGGGCGACGTACTTCGTCTCGACCTTCCCGGACGGGAAGCCTTCCTTGAAGCCGACCTTGAACTTGCTCGGCGGCTCGGCGAGCACGTTCGGGAACAAGAAGCGGGCCAGGCCCAGCGTGAACAGCCCGCCGGTGACCGACAGTGCGGTGAATCCGACCGCCATGAACGAGCCCAGGGCGATCTCGAGGAATCCCCGCCGATCCTCTTCTGCGGCCTTTTTTGCCACCGGCTTCACGGGCCGAACCGGCATCGGCGGCAGCGCGGGGGCCTCGATCTTCTCGCCGGCGGGCTTTGGCTTCGGGGCCGGCCTGGCCGGAGCCTCGGCCTTGCTCACGGGGCCTGGCTTGGCGGCCCGCGCCGCGGCCAGGATGCTCGCCGTGTCGCGCTGCACGCCGGCCTTGGGGCCGCCGGCAGCGGGCGCGGCCGGTTTGGCTGCGGCAGCCTTGGCTGCCGGTTTCGGGGCGGCGGGCTTTGGAGCCGCCGGGGCGGTCTCGCCGCCTTCGGCTTTCTTGGCCCGAGCCATCGCGAGAATGTCGGCGACGCTGGGTCGGGCACCACCGGCAGCCGGCTTCGCCGCCAGCTTTGTGGCCGGCTTTTCGGCGGCTGGCTCGACAGCCGCAGGCTCGGCTGGAGCTGCGGCGGCCGCCGGAGGCGACGCGGCCCCCTTGGCATCGGCTGCACGCGCGGCCGCCAGGATTTCGGCGACCGACATTTTCTTTTTGTCTGCCATCGAATGAACCGGCGGCTACCGCTCTGGGCGGCGACGGAATTTGTGGTTTCGGCCGCGAATTCCCGACTTCGTGAAGTTTTTCACAAAGTCTCTTCTACTTTATCTGCACGGCCGATGCTGTCAACGTCGGTCGGCGGGGCCGTTGGGGCCACGTTCCGCCACCGGCGTTGCCAAGTCCGCTACAAAGAAGCACTTTTCTTACCCGGAGTGACTCCGTGACCGCATCCCGTCGCGTGCTCGTCGTCGGCGGCGGGGGCCGTGAGCACGCCCTCGCCTGGAAACTCGCCCGCGACGGCGCGGAGGTGATCGTGGCCCCCGGCAACGCGGGCACCGCGGCCGTCGGCGAGAACGTGGCCGTCGCGGCGGCCGACGTGGCCGGCCTCGTGGCGTTGGCCCGCGATCGCGCCGTCGATCTCACGGTCGTGGGACCGGAGGCGGCGCTCGTCGCGGGGATCGTGGACGCGTTCCGCGCCGCGGGCCTGCGGATCTTCGGCCCGACGGCCGAGGCCGCGCGGATCGAAGGCAGCAAGATCTTCTGCAAGCAGATCCTGCATCGCGGCGACGTGCCCACGGCGATGTTCCGCGATTTCCGTTCCGTGTCGCAGGCGCGGGAATACCTGGAGGCCCGCGAAGACATGCCGGTGGTCGTGAAGGCCGACGGCCTGGCCGCGGGCAAGGGCGTCTTCGTGTGTGCCGACCGGGCGGAGGCGATCGCCGCGGTGAACACGCTCGGGGCCGATCCGCAATTCACCGCGGCGGCGCGGGGCGTTCTCGTGGAGGAGCGTCTCGACGGCGTCGAGGTGAGCGTGCTGGCGATCACCGACGGCCGCACGATCGTCACGTTGCCGCCGCTTCAGGATCACAAGGCGGCGCACGATGGCGACGCCGGGCCCAACACCGGCGGCATGGGCGCCTACTGTCCCACGCCCTTCGTCGATGCCGACATGCTCGCCGACATCGAGGCCCGGATCCTCGTGCCGACCGTCCACGCGATGCGGCGGTCGAAGGTGCCGTTCCACGGCGTGCTCTACGCGGGGCTCATGCTCACGGCCCAGGGGCCGAAGGTGCTCGAGTTCAACGCGCGGTTCGGCGACCCCGAGTGCGAGGCGCTCATGGTGCGGCTCGACTCGAGCCTCCTCGAACTCCTCGACGCCACCGTCGACAAGCGGCTCGAGACGGTGGCGGATCCGGTGTGGCGAGACGAGTCGAGCGTGACCGTCGTGATGGCGGCGGAGGGCTACCCCGGCCCCGTGGACCGCGGGCGACCGATCACGGGCCTCGACGCGGCGGCGCGGGTGCCCGACGTGCAGGTGTTTCACGCGGCCACGCGGCTCGACGGCGGGCGGGTGGTGGCCGACGGCGGCCGCGTCCTGGCCGTGACGGCCCTCGGCTCCACGCTCGCCCGTGCGAAACTGCAGGCCTACACGGCCGTCAAGGAAATCCGCTGGCCCGGCGCCTGGTGCCGCAAGGACATCGCCGACAAGGGGCTGCGGCGGGCCCACGAGTTGCTCGCGGTCGAGGCTGGAGACGCCACGGCATGAAGCTCCGCGTGGGCATCGTCGGCCTGGGCTCCCAGTGGGAATCCCGCCACCTCCCCGCGCTGCGGATGCTCGCCGACCGCTACGAGGTTCGCGGGCTCTGCGAGCAGGTGGCCCACCGCGCCCGAAAGGCCGCGGCCGAGGTCGGGGCCGTCTCGGTGGACGGCTTTCGCGCGCTCTGTGCCCGCGACGACATCGACGCGATCCTGTATCTCGCCGACCAGTGGTACGGCGCCACGCCGATCCTCGCGGCCTGCGACCACGGCAAGGCGATCTACTCGGCGATCTCCCTGCCGCTGGCGGCGGACGAGGCGGCGCTCCTGCGGAGACGGGTGGACGAGTCGGGCATCGCGTTCATGGCAGAGTTGCCCCGCCGTCACGCACCGGCCACGGTCCGCCTCAAGGAACTGATCGCGACGCGGCTCGGGCCGCCGCGGCTCTTGTTCTGCCACCGCCGCATCCCGCTGTCGGGCGGCCCGGCGACGGCGCCCGCCCGCGACCGCGACAGCGAGGCCCGCGACCTGATGGAGCTCGTCGATTGGTGCCGCTACGTGACGGGTGTCGAGCCGACGAGCGTGGTCGCCGTCCGCCATGCGGAGGCGCCGGGCGCCGACCTCGACGACTACCGCATGATGAGTCTCGACTTCTCGGCCGGCGGCACGCCCGGCGACGGGCCGTTGGCACAGATCAGCTGCGGCTACTACATGCCGCGGGGCTGGGAGGAGGCGGTGGGCTTCCGGCCGCCGGCCGCGCTGCAGGTGGCCTGCGAGCGGGGGATCGCGTTCATCGACCTGCCGAGCCAACTCGTGTGGTTCGACACGGCGGGCCGCCACCAGGAGGAACTCGACACCGACCGGCCGGTGGGCGAGCGGATGCTGCTCCAATTTCACCGGGCGGTGACGAGCCTGGTTCGCAACGTCAGCGGCCTCGATGACACGCTCCGGGCGATGGACATCGTCCGCGCCGCCGCCACGAGCCAGGCCGAAGGACGGCGGGTGGCGTTGGACGGCGGCGGGGGCGTTCCTGGCTGACGCAGTCGCCCGCACGTCGGGTGGTGCCGCGACCGGCCGGGCCCTGGCCGCGTGACCGGCCGGCTGGTCAGCGTTTCTTGGTCTGCTGATTCTCGGCGTCGAGCGCCAGTGCGATCCATGCGTCCTGCGAGATCGTCGTCGTGTTCGACGGCGCCGCACTGAACCCTCCCCAGTTTTTATACCAGTGCTCATGAGTGAGTTGGGGACCAGTCCGCGTGGTGTGTCGGAGGGAGGGGCGGAGCCTGACGCCTGCATGGCGTTGCTCTGACTGGCACCGAAGATGATGGTGCCCGTGCCGCCGAGGGTCTGCGGGCCATAGAAGGTCAGGCCACTCGTGACCGCACCCCAACCGTCGCCGAGCCGGATCGTGGCGCCGTCGAGCGTGAGGCCACCGGCGATGCCCACGTTGAAGGCGGCCTCACCGAGATCCAAATCCATGGACGTGGAGACGCCGGTGAGCGACGCGACCGACTGTGTCGTGACGTCCGACACGAACTTCACGGCCGCGCCGCCGGAGCCCACGAGCCGAGTACCGTCGAGACTCGCACCGTGCCGCATCGTGAGGCTGCGGCTCGTCTGGATCTCGCTGACGTTCGTCGTGCCGGAGATCTCAATCGGCGCGGTGGAACCCATCGCGCCGATCACCGCCGTATCGCCGAGGGTCGGCAGCACGTCACCGGCCCAGTTCACGGCATCGAGGAAGTTCGTCCCCGTGCCGTCGACACCACCGTCCCACAGGATCGTGGCCAGCACAACGCGGGTCTCCAGCGGTTCGAAGGCTGCGAACCGCTGCAACCGTGCGCGATCACGCCGTTTTTTCCAGCGTTGGGACTCCCGGTTGGGTTGCCTGTGACCATGCGTCTTTTTCGACGGCTTCCGGCGTTCCATTGGCAGATCCCACGAGCACGGGGAGGGGCTTACTAGGGGAATTTCGCCGATTGCTGGACAGGCAGCCGACTCGGCAGATACCCTCTTCCCGGGTCGATCACTTCGCTGTGAGTCTCCACACGTCTTTCAGCGAAATCCGGCATCCGAATGGGACGCCGGCGGTGCGACCCGTGATTTTCCGGGCTCATTTCGCTTTTCGCGCACGGCGAACGGGTTCGTCGTGCGCACCTGGCGGGTTTCATGGTCGATGCCCCCCGAGCCGCCGCAGCGGATGGCCACACCCCTCGGCCGAATGGTCGCATCGCCGACCTGCTCCAAGCCGCGCGCGGCGGCGACCGAGCCGCGCTCGGGCAACTCTTCGAGTCCGCGCGGCAGCAACTGCATGATGCCGCGGCCCGCAGCCTGCCGCCCGCGATCCGCGGTCGCCTCGGGCCGTCCGACATCGTGCAGGAGACCGCGGTCGACATGCAGCGCGACTTCGCGGGCTTCAACGGCACGACGGCGGAAGACCTGTTCGCCTGGCTGCGGAGCATCCTCAACAACAACCTGATCGACGCCATCCGCAGGCACCAGATCGCGCAGATGCGCAGCCCGCTCCGCGAGGTGTGCTTCGACGACTCGAGCCTGCAACGACACGCCCTGGCGATGCCCGACGGCGCACGACCGCCGGACGGCTCGATGATGCGCCGCGAAGACGCGGCCGAACTGCACCGCACGCTCGCCCGACTCCCCGACGACTACCGGCTCGTCATCTGGCTGCGGTACTGGAGGGGCATGCCGTTCGACGCCATCGCCCTCGAGATGGCCCGGTCACCCGACGCCACCCGCAAGCTCTGGCATCGGGCCATGCGGAGGCTGAACGAGGAACTCGCGGCCGCCGAATCGCAACCTTCGGCCGACACGCCCGCGGAGGCTCCTCCCGCCGCGGATCGGGAGGATTCGGGCCAGTCCCTCGCAACCGCGGAGCAGTAGCCCGGAGTCGGTCTCCCCGGGATATTCTGTTCCCATGCGCCCCGACGCGTCGCCACCGGCGCCTCTCGACGACGATCCGGTCGACTCGACCGCCGACGAGGCGGCGGCCCTCGACGATTATCTCGGCGGATTTTCGGACGACACGGTGGCAACGCCAGCCCCCTCCGGCGATCCGGAAGACGTCGCGGCCACGCTCGACCTCATGCTCCGCCTGCGGCAGGTGGCCGCAGCCGACGGCGTCGCCCAACGACTGCCGACGAGCGACATGCCGGCGACCATCGGCCGCTACCGAGTGGTCGGCCTGGCCGGCCGTGGCGGCTTCGCCGACGTCTGGGAGGCCATCGACCCCGTGCTCCGGCGACGCGTCGCCGTGAAGACGCCGCAGCCCGGCGCGCTCCTCGCACCGACGCTCCGGCGCCGGTTTCTGCGGGAAGCCGAGATCGCCTCGCGGCTGGTCCATCCGCGGATCGTCACCATTCACGAGGTGGGCGAAGCCGAGGGCCGCGAGTTCATCGTGGAGGAACTGTGCCCCGGAGGCAGCCTGGCGACGTGGCTCGACGCCCATCCGGGGCCGCTGCCACCGCGCGTAGCGGCCGTCGTCGTGCAGGCGCTCGCCGAGGCGGCGGCCTACGCCCACGACCGGGGTGTCATCCACCGCGACATCAAGCCGGGGAACGTGCTGCTCACGCCGGCCCCGACCGCGGCCGACGCGCTGCTGCCCGACGGCCTCACCGTGAAGCTCGGCGACTTCGGCCTCAGCGCGCTCCACGAGTCGTCATCCGACCTCACGCAACTCACCGTCAGCGGCACCCGCCTCGGAACGCCTGCCTGGATGGCGCCGGAGCAGATCGACCGGTCGTTCGGCTCCGTCGGGCCCGCCACCGACGTCCACGGCCTCGGCCTCCTGCTGTGTCGCCTGCTCACCGGTCAGAGCCCGCATGACGGGCGGTCCGAGGTGGAGATCTACCGCAGCGTCCTCCTCGACGAACCACAGCCACTCGATCGCACGGTCAGGGGCATGTCGCGAGACCTCGCCGCGATCTGCGCCACGTGCCTCGCGAAGCGGCCGGCCGAGCGATATGCGTCGGCCGCGGCCCTCGCCACCGATCTCGGCCGCTGGCTCGACGGCAGGCCCACCGTCGCCCGGCCGCTGTCACCGGCCGCCCGCGCCCTCCGCGGCCTCGCCCGCCGGCGCATCGTCGCGACGCTCGCGGCCGGCCTCATGGCGGCGGTCGTCGGAGCGGCCTGGATCGCGCGAGCCTGGCTGGCCGAGGGTCGCGCCGCGACGGAGCAACGCGACGCCATTCGGCACCAGACCGCGGCCGTCGAACTTCAGCGGGCCTTCGAGGCATGGCGGACGGGTAACGTCAGCCGCTCGGTCGCGGCGGCCGCCACGGTGCGCTCGCTCGATCCACCGCTCGCCGACTCGGTGGCCGGGCGTTGGCTCGAGCAGCGGCTGCACGGCGAGCGCCGAATGTTGTTCGCACCAGCCGCGGGGGCCGCGGCCGCTGCCGCCCACGCCGTCGCCGTCGCTCCACATGGCGGACTCGTCGCCGCCGGTTTCGCCGACGGCTCGCTGCGACTGATCGACGACGCGACGCGACGCGTCACCCACATTGCCGATGCCCACGACGAGATCAACGACGTCTGCTTCGCACCCGACGGGCGGACGGTCGCCACCGTGGGTCAAGACGGCCGCTGCCGCTGGTGGCACGTGACCGACGGGCCCACGCTCACCCCGACGGGCACCACGGTCGCGGCGAACGGCCCGCTCTACGGCGTGACGTTCACCGCGGCCGGCCGGCGGCTCGCGGTCGGCGGCGAAGACAGGATGGTGAGGGTGTTCGACGTGGCGAGCGGGGCTGAATCGCAGGCGATCCCCCTGCCACTGCGGCCGGACGACACGGGGGACATCGAGGCGATCGCGGCGGTGCGGGATGACGTCGTCGCCGTCGCATGCGGCCGCCACGTGTTCCTGGTCGACACCACGGGCGGCATGCCGCCGCGCGAACTGGAATATGACCGGACGTCGAAGCAGTCTCCCACCCTGCACTCCCTCGCGGTGTCGCCCGATGGAACCCGGGTCGCGGCCGGAGGAAGCAACCGCTGCACGAACATTTGGTCGATTCCCGACGGCCGGCTGGTCTCCCTCGGGCCGGACCAGCCGTCATGGGTGCACGGCTGCTGCTACTCGGCCGACGGCACGCTGCTCGCGACCGGCTGCCGGGACGGCCTGATCCGGGTCGCCGACGCGCGGGACGATACGCCGCGACCGCCGCTCGAAGGCCATGACGGTCGCGTTTGGGACGTGGCCTTCACGCCGTCGGGCCGGCTCGTCTCGGCGGGGGCAGACGGCACCATCCGCGAATGGGATCCCGAACGGGGATTCGAACTCAATGGCATCGAGGACGTGCCGGTGGCGTGCGAGGCATGCAAGTTTGTCGAGGCGCTGCCAGACATGACGGCAACCGGACGACAACGGCTGATCGCCGGAGGCCCGACGCAGCCGCCGTTTCTGCTGGAGCGGGATGGTCCCGGGCAGGAGTGGCGTCGCGACGAGATCGCGTGCCGGATCGACAAACCGGCATGGCTCAGCGACATGGCGGCCAGCCCGACGGGCACCCGCTGTGCCTTCGGCTTCGAGCAGGGATCCTTCATGGTGGCGTCGCTCGAAGGCCGCGCCGGGGATGGATGCAAGACGCTCCCCGCATTCAGCCCGAAGCACGGCGCTGCGGCCTGGACGCCGCAAGGCATGCTCGTGACCGCGGCGAGCGAGCACGCGGTGACCGCGTGGCCCGACGACGTGCGACAGGGTCAGACCGTCATAGACGTCGACTGGCCGGTCAGGGCGGTGGCCGTGGCCCCGGCCGGGCCGCCGCGAGTCGCCATCGCTGGCGCGCGGCTGGTGATCGTGGCTCTGCCCGCCAGCTCCGCCACATCGGGACGTCAGTCACGCGGCGCCGCTCCCGTGGAAGTGCCCCGATCGCAACCCGGCGATCCGACGGTCCACGACATGATCTCCGACATCGCGTGGTCACCCGACGGACGGCGGGTGGTCTGCGGCACCCGCGGCGGCACCGTGGACGTGTTCGACGGCCTGACCGGTGCCCGGCTCGGGAGCCTGGCGCCACACGCCCGGGAGGTGGAGGCGGTGGCCTGGTCGCCGGACGGCCGCGTCATCGTGACGGCCGACTCCCACATCGTGCGACTGTCGGATGCGCGGTCGTTGGCCACGTTCGACGAGATTCGGCCGGGGTGGTTAGTCCTGGACGTCGCCGTGTCGCCGGCCGGTGACTTCATCGCGATCTCCGGAAAGACCGACGCCGCAGACCAGCGATTCAGCGGCCGGCTGGCAGTCATCACCCTCGCCCGCGAACACGCGCGCTAGCGTGAGCCGCCATGCCGAAACAATGCTCCACGCCGGCGCCGATCGCAGCGGACGCCCCGCTCCCTGGCCGCGTCGGCGTGACCCTCGTCGAATTGCTCGTGGTCGTGGCCATCGTCGCCGCCCTGCTCGCGCTTCTGCTGCCGGCGGTGCAGGCCGCGCGGGAATCGGCCCGCCGCACACGCTGCAACGCGAACCTCCGGCAACTGGCCCTGGCCGCGCTCGCCCACGAGAGCGCCCGCGGCTATCTGCCCACGGGCGGATGGGGGGGCGACTGGGCAGGCGATCCCGACCGCGGCTTCGATGAGCGGCAGCCCGGCGGCTGGGCGTTCAACATCCTGCCCCAGCTCGAGGAGGCGGGCCTCCGCGACCTCGGCGCCGGCCTGGCCGACGCGGTCGCCAAGGCCGATCTCGCCGTCACGCGGCTCACCAGTCCCGCGGCCGTCTTCGCCTGCCCGTCCCGCGGAGCGGCGACACTCCGGCCGCTGGCCGCGGCGAAGAATCCGCTCCGCGTCACCGCGGTGCCACAGATGCTCACCCGCCGGCCGGCCGCGGTGGTCCGCGGCGACTATGCGGCCAACATGGGGAGCGGCGCGTCGCCCAACCACTACCGCAGCGGCGGCTCGCCGAGCTCCGTGACGTCGGGCGACATGATGGGCGACGTGGGGTGGCACGCCGGATACGGCCCGCCGCCCGACGGCGTGATCTTCCGTCGCAGTCGCATCCGGCTCCGCGACATCACCGACGGGCTCACGACCACGTATCTTCTCGGCGAGAAATACGTCGACCCGGCCAGCCTCGCGACGGGCCTGTCGGACGACGACGACCAGTGTCTCTACTCAGGACACGACCGCGACGTGCTGCGGGTCGGCCTGGAGCCGCCCAGCCAGGACCGGGCCGGATTCGATCCAGTCACCGTCACCGGCGTGGCGGGATCCGCCAACAAGTTTCCGGCACCCATCGCCTTCGGCGGCCCGCACCCCGACACCTGCGGCATGGCGATGGCCGACGGGTCGGTGCGGCCGGTCGCCTCCACGATCGCGGTCGCGATCCACCGCGCCGCTGCCTCGCGGAACGACGGGACCGCGCTGCGGTAGATGCGGACCGGCACCGCCCCATGCACTCCCCACACGCGGGCTGTGGGTTCTCGGGCATGGGGCGGGTGACCGGCTCCGAGCCGACGGCGACGTCGACATCGCGGTCTTGCCTCGTGACCGAAGCGGCCGTCCGGCGGAGGGCCGACGAACGCTGACCCCCACCCTGGCGGCCATCATGTGACGATCCGGCCATGAGCCCCGGACCATCCGCGGGATTACCCGAGCGCCGCCACCACCAGGTCGCCGACCTCGCGGGTGCCGTGGCCCATTTTCCCGGCGGCCTGCGACTTCATCTTCGTGCCGGTGACGTGAGCGACCGCCGCGTCGATCCGCTTGCCCGCGGCCGGGTGGCCCGAGTGTTCGAGCAGCATCGCCATCGCGTTGATCGCGGCGATGGGGTTGATCACGTTCTGGCCGGTGTACTTGGGCGCGCTGCCCCCCATCGGCTCGAACATGCTCACGCCCCCCTTGTCGGGGTTGAGGTTCGCCCCCGCCGCCACGCCCATGCCCCCCTGCAGGATGCCGCCGAGGTCGGTGATGATGTCGCCGAACATGTTCGTGGTGACGATCACGTCGTAGGCGTCGGGATTCTTCACCATCCACATGCAGCAGGCGTCGACGTGGTTGTAGTCGGTCTTCACGTCGGGGTAGTCCTTCGCGACGTCCTGGAATGTCCGCCACCAGAGGTCGTGACCGAAGGTGAGCACGTTCGTCTTGGCGACGAGCGTGAGCGTCTTCTTGGGACTGTTCCGCTTCCGCGTGTAGTCGAAGGCCCAGCGGATGCACCGCTCGCAGCCCTTTCGCGTGTAGACGGCCTGCTGCACGGCCACCTCGTCGGGCGTGCCCTTCTTGAGGTAGCCGCCGACGCCGCAGTAGAGGTCTTCGGTGTTCTCCCGGACGACGACGAAGTCGATGTCCTTCGGGCCGCGGCCGGCCAGCGGCGTCTCCACACCGGGGAGGAGCTTCACGGGCCGCAGGTTGATGTATTGGTCGAGTTTGAACCGCAGGTCGAGCAGGAGGCCCTTCTCCAGGATGCCGGGGGCGACTCCCGGGTGGCCGATGGCGCCCAGGAAGATCGCGTCCTTCGTGCGCAGGTGGTCGAGGCCGCCCTCGGGGATGATCTCACCGGTCTTGAGGTAGCGGTCGCCGCCCCAATCGAGCGTCTCGACGTCGTAGGCGAAGCCCTCGAGTTTCGACACGGCCGCGAGCACCTTCATGGCCTCGGCGGTGACCTCGGGCCCGGTGCCATCTCCGGGAATCGCGGCGATCTTGAGCGTCGTGCCAGCCATGGTGGGCGTCGTCTCCAGCGGTGCGAGGGAAGCGTCGCGGACAAGCCTACGAACGAAACGCCGCGCACGAAACCCGCCCGATTCATGTTCGGGAAAACCCGCTGCCCAAACCGCTCGGCTGAGGGCCGGTACGAGTTCGCTCGCTGAGCGGCGAAGCCGTGCCGCATGCCGCCCGCTGTCGCCCGGAGGTGCGACCGCTCGCGAGGCGAGGGCAACCTTGGCTTGCCCTCCGCCGAGCAAGGGCTGCCGGGGCCATGGATGGCCCGGCAACCCTGAAGTCAGTTCTGACTGAAGTCGAGCTGTTTGCCCTTCTTCAGGCCGAGCGGATTCCGCACGTACTTCCGCCGGCAGTCGTCGCACAGGTCGAACCGCATCGACCGGGTGTCGTCGCCGAGATCCCCCGCGTCGTCGAGCCGCTCGAGGAGATCCTGCATTTCCTCCAGGTGATCGGCCTCGTCGTGCTCACCGGGCTCCGCGGTGCAGCCGCAGGCGTCGTCGTCTTCGATCGCCGTGAAGACCTCGATCTTCACGACGTGGCGGGTGCCCGTGTGGGGATCGATCGGGCGCTTGCACGCGTCGCACGAGAAATGGAGCATCTGCTTCTCCGCTTGCGAGGGGCCGGACCGCCAGGCCGGATGAATGTCGTGAATATCGCTCACCTGAGTGTGCCGCCAATCGCCGCCCGTGGCAAGCGTTGGAACCGGCCGCCATGCCACGAACCCCGGGCGCGTTTGCTGCCGAGCGACGAGGCGGGGTAAACTGCGGGCCTGTGGAGGCGGCCGATCGGGTGGCCGCCGACGGAGGATTCCACGCGCATGACCGCGGTCGCTCTTTCCGCATCCCCGCTGCCCCCCACGCTCGGGCTGAGCGTGTTGGTTCTGAACCGTTCGTTTGTCGCCGTCCACATCACCAACGTGCGGCGGGCGCTCACGCTGCTGTTTCGCGACCTCGCGGAGGTCGTGCACATCGAGGAGGGCCACTACGCGGCCCATTCCTACGAATCATGGCGGGAACTGTCGGCCATGCGGGCCACCTTCCGGGGGCCTGACGAGGACTGGGTGCGGGGCGTCGGCTTCGAGCTCCAGGCTCCCCGGGTGATCCGGCTCGTGGCGTGCGACCGTGGGCCGCGGCAGGGCCTGCGGTTCAACCGGCGGAACGTCTTCGCCCGCGACGGCAACATCTGCCAGTATTGCGGCCGCCACTTCCCCACGAGCGAACTCTCGCTCGATCACGTGGTGCCTCGCAGTCGCGGCGGGATCACGAGTTGGGAAAACATCGTCTGCGCGTGCGTCGCCTGCAACGTCCGCAAAGGGGGCCGCACGCCACACGAGGCCCGCATGGCCCTCGTCCGCCAACCGGTGAAGCCCAAGCGAAGCCCGCTGCTGACGATCAAACTCGGCAACCCGAAATACGCGAGTTGGAAGAGTTTCGTCGAGACCGCCTACTGGCTGGCCGAGCTCGGTTGACCGCGTAAACGGCCATCCTGGCCCGTTCGAGCGCGGCGGATGCACCACGACACACCGCGATGCGCCAGCCAACACGAGGGCCGGAGGCTCGGGTTGCCACGCCGAAGCGACCCGTGGTCGCGAAGGCGCAAGCGAACCGAGGCCAGGAGGGCGAGGCTCGCGCTCAGATCAGCACAGCGGCTCTTTCTTTTCCGTGATGACCGGCAACTGCGGGGACATTTCGGCGTTGAGCGCCTTGAAGTCCTTCCACTCGGCGGGCAGGTTGTCCTCGTGGAAGATCGCTTCCACCGGGCACTCCGGCACGCACGCCTCACAGTCGATGCACTCGTCGGGATGGATGTAGACCATCTTGTCGCCCTCGTAGAAGCACTCCACGGGGCACACGACGACGCAGTCGGTGTACTTGCAGGCGAAACAGGGCTCGGCGACGACGTGGGTCATGGCGTGGGACTCCTGGGACGGACGTGACGGCTCGAGGCTGGTTCTCTTCCACCATCGGCCAGACGCGGCGACTTTCTGCAGCCGCCGCCCGGACGGGCGGAACCCACCTCTGCGCGGCATGGTAGGACCGAGGGAAAACGCTGTCAACGAACCCGCCGGCCCCGGCGCGGCCCGACTTCCTCCCCCGACTGGCGTTGGAGGCCCGCGCCGCCAAATCCTATGATCGGAGAGGTCGTGCTGGCCGTCCCGCCCGGAGTCGATGCCGTGACCGACGTTCCTGCGGCCGCGTCGCCGGACGATCTCCGCCTCGTCGCCGCCTGCCTCGCCGGCACGTCCGGGGCGTGGGAGGAATTCGTGGGGCGGTTCGCCCGCCTTTTCGAACACGTCGCAGAACGCACGGCCGCCCGCCGCGGCATGGCGCTCGACGCGGCGTCCCGCGACGACTTCGTGGCCGAGGTCATCCTGGCCTGCCTGCGGAACGACGCGGCGGTGCTCCGTGGATACGCCGGCCGGGCGAGCCTGTCGACGTATCTCGCCGTCATCGCCCGACGGGTGATCGTCCGCGGGATGTCGCGGCCGATGCTCCGGCCGGCCGATCCTGCCGCCGAGCCGGCCGCAGGCCGTGACGACGCGCGGCTCGCCGACCGCGAGGAGGTCGCGCAACTCCTCGACCTGCTCGACGCCCGCGAGGCCGTGCTCGTCCGCCTCCACCATCTCGAAGGCCGCTCCTACGGCGAGATCAGTCGGCTCACGGGAATGCCACTGGGCTCGATCGGCCCGGCGCTCTCGCGGGCCAAGGCACGCCTCCGCGCACTGCGAGAGGCAGGGTGATCGGCGCGATCCGCGGCCTCATACGGATTCCACTTGATCCTCGCGCGGAGGGAGGCATCTCGTTGGCAGCCGAACCTGTGAGCCCAACCGGCTCGGGTCTGCCCACACCCTCTCGCGGGACGTTCGCCTCCGCCCGACCAATCCAC
>CAIXGY010000289.1 GCA_903919035.1 uncultured Planctomycetaceae bacterium
GATCGGATGCACGCAGCCGGGCGATGACCGCGTCGTAGCCGTCGATGTCGGCGCAATCCGCGGCGAACTCGCGCTCCAGTTCGTCCCAGGGCAGCGCCGTGCCCCGAACGGTGAAGACCAGGAAGTCTCCACCACCGACCTGCCGCCGATCGATCGCGCCGGCCAGGTCGGGATTGCCCTCCGCGGCGGCCCGCGCCAGGGCTTCGAGTCGGGCGAGTTGGGCGCGGGCAGCCTCGGCCTTCGTCGTCTTGAACCCCCAGACGACGTCGGGGACGACGATGAGATCGATGTTGTCGACGAGCGTCTGGACGACGAGGCGCTTCTGCATGACCTCCGTCGGTTGGTCGGCCAGGTCGAGCTGGCAGCGGATGGTCCGGGCGGCGCCGCGGGCGGCTGCCTCGTTGGCTGCATCGTCCTCGAGCAGCATCTCGTCCGCGGGCATGTCGTCGCCACCGGTGCCCATCGCTCCCACCGTCTGGGCGACGGCCGACACCTTGCGAATGAGTCGAGCGAAGGCCGCACACGACGGCTCCCCGTAGACGAACGTGTCGGTGGCGACCATGTCCGCGAGCAGGTCGGCTGCCTGGGCGTTCTCCGGCAACTGCAGGAAGGCATCGGCCATCGACAGGGGATTGCCAGGCATCGCCCGCTGCTCCTCCAGCGAGTCGAGCGCCCGCTGCACGGCCGGCAGCGACCGCAGGGCGGCGTAGGCGTTGCTCTCGATGAATCGGTCGAATTGCTCTCGAGCGCGGAGCGTGGCCGAGAAGAAGGCGGCATCGGCGGGCACGAGCGTCGCCCCGCTGCCGGCGAGCGCGGCGGGCACTTCCGCCGCCCGAACCCGGGTCGAGAGAGCGCTGATCACGACGACGAAGGTCGCGAGTCGGACCAGTGGGCCGCGGGCGGAAATGGCACGCATGGGGGAATCCTTGGCTGACCGGGAACGAGGGCGGATATCGCCACGAACATCGCCGTCGGTAGCATACGCAAATCACACCCGGCGCGAACCGGTGGCATGTTGGAAATCATCCGGAGGACGGTCCATGCGTCTCGGCACCACCGACATCGTCGCCACGTTCGCCGAAGCGTTTACGCTGCGCTTCTGCCGGCTCGTCGTGACGGCCCACGACCGGCATTGGCTCGCGGCCGCGGCTGCGGCGTTTTGCGGCTACGGCACGAGCGTGATCGGCTGCGACGCCGAGTCGGGCGTCGAGCGGCACCTCGACCCTGACGAGACTCCGGATGGCCGCCCAGGAGTCGCGCTGCTGGCCTTCGCGTTCTCTGCCGAAGCCGTCGGCAAGGCCGTGGCCAATCGGACCGCCCAGTGCCTGCTCACCTGCCCGACGACGGCGGTGTTCGACGGCCTGCCGGAGTCGGCGGATCGCGTGCCGCTCGGCGGCCACGTGAGGTTCTTTGGCGACGGGTTCGAGAAGGTCAACGTCGTCGGGGGCCGGCGAATATGGCGGATTCCCGTGATGGATGGGGAACTGATCGTCGAGGACTCCACCGGCGTCGCCAAGGGGGTCGGGGGTGGGAATTTCATCGTCCAAGGCGGGACGCTCGACGACACGCTCGCCGCCGCCAGGCGGGCCGTGGCCGCCATCGCCGACGTGCCGGGCACGATCACGCCCTTTCCCGGGGGAGTCGTGCGGTCGGGGAGCAAAGTGGGCTCCCGCTATCAGGCCCTGCGGGCGAGCACGAACGACGCATTTTGTCCCGCCCTCGTCGGCCGGGTGGAAACGCAGCTCGTGCCGGATGCGGCCTGTGCCGTGGAGATCGTGATCGATGGAGTCGATCCGCAGGCCGTGGCCGTGGCGATGGTGGCCGGCATCCGGGCGGCTGCGGGCGAGGGCATCCCGGCTATCTCCGCCGGCCACTACGGTGGCAAACTGGGCAAGCATCACTTCCATCTTCACGAGCTTCTCGGAACTGCCTGAAGCGTGGTGTCCGCCCCTGCTGGGCTTCTCCGGTGTCCCGCCGTCTGGTACCTCCCACCCCGGTCGGCGAACCCGTCGGTCGGGGTTCGCGCGGCCTGCCGCGCCGGCACGCGCGGCCCATCGGCCCTCTCAGTAGTGCGGGAGATCCGTCATGTCGGCTCCGGAGCGTCCCTCGCGCCAGCAGCTCGTGGTTGCGCCGCGTCAGAGTCATCTGCCCATGCTGTGCGGCGCGGCAGTCTGTGGCTGCATCGGCTTTGGCATGGTGTGGGCGCTCGGCGTGGGCCGCGCCGGCCCGCCGGCTCCGGCTCCGGTCGCGGCCGAGGCCGTGACGGCCGCCGCCGACCAGTGGCAGCCCCGCGATCGCGAGGACGGTGAGACGGACGAGGCGACGCGAGCAGCGCGGCCGCCGGTCACGGATCCCGCCGTCGCGCCCGCGTCGCTCGATGCCGCGACCCCCGATGCGCTGGGAGAAACCCGTCCCCTGTCGCGATTCTCGCAGGATGCCGTCACTGCCGAGCCGGATGCCTCAGGAGCCGAACCGCCGGGCAGGCTGTCGCTGCCTCCCGTAGAAGAATTGTCGCCGGCCATCGACATGCCGTCCGACGCCTCGGCGCCGGCGGCTGTCGAGGCACCGCTGGGCGATGCCGAACCGCTCGACCCGACGGCCGGGAGCGAAGCGTCCCCACCCGCCGACGCGCTCGCCACCGGACTCGAGGATGCAGGGCCCGGGTCGGAGGAGATGATTCCCCAGGCTCCCCCCGACGAGTCGCGGAGCGGATCACCGCCCGGGGCATCGGTCGCGGAACCGTCGCCTCCACCCACGGCGCCGAGCCAGGCTCGTTTCGACCCGCCCCAGCCCGATCTGCCGCCCGAAGCCGCGACAGCGTCGGCACTGCCCGTCGCGGCGACCGTGCCCTTCGCTTCCGCTCCGACGCTCGTGCCCGACGGCCGGCCCGAGGCCTCGGCCGCGCCGTTCGCCGCCGTTGGTCCCCACGCGGCGGCGCCGGAAGTCGCCGGCCAGGGCCGTCCGGGTCCGGTGCAACTCGAAGGCGTGCAATCGCCGCAACTCACCGTCGAGAAGCGCGGCCCACGCGAGGTGCAGGTCGGCAAGCCGGTCCGCTACGAGGTCCTCGTCCGCAACGTCGGGGCGGCGATCGCCCGCGACGTCACGCTGCGCGACGCCGTGCCCTTCGGCACCGCGCTCGTGACGACCACGCCCCCGGCCGCACCGGGCCACGCGGCGCCCGGGGTGCCGAGCGACGAACTGGTCTGGCACCTCGGCGACGTCCAGCCCGGCGGCCAGGCGCGGGTCGTGGTCGAACTCATGCCGCAGTCGGAAGGCGAGATCGGCAGCGTGGCGAGCGTGAGTTTTCGGGCCGATGCGTCGGTGCGCTCGCGGGCCACGAAGCCGGCCCTGGAGATCGCCTGCTCCGATCCCGCGCCGGTGCTCATCGGCCGCGATGCCGGGGTCACGATCACGATCACCAATCCGGGCAGCGGCATCGCCACGGGCGTGGTGCTCGAGGGCTTCCTCCCCGAGAACGTGTCGCATCGCTCGGGCAGCGAACTGGAATTCGACGTGGGCCAGTTGAAGCCCGGTGAGTCGCGGACAATCGAGCTCGTGCTCGGCACCCGCGGGCCCGGTGTCCACACGGCCCGGCTCGCGGCCCGAGCCGACGGCGGCATCGAGGTGCAGCAGGCGGTGCGGCTGGAGGTGACGGCGCCCACGCTCGAGCTCGAGGTCGACATGCCGGTGCGGCGCTTCCTCCAGCGTCCGGCGACCTGCGCCATCGCGATGGTCAACGCCGGCACCGCGCCGGCGCGATCGGTCGAGCTCGCGGCGCAGTTGCCGCCGGGCATGAAGTTCGTGCGGGCCAACAATGCCGGCTGGCACGACGACCGCACGCACCGCGTGCTCTGGAATCTCGAGGAACTGCCGCCGGGCGAGACCGGCACGGTCGAGGTGGTGGTGATGCCCGTGGAACTGGGGCCCCAGAAGATCACCGCGGCGGCGCGAAGCGCGGACGGCCTGGCCGATCAGGTCGCCCACGTGTGCGACGTCGAGGGGTTGGCGGCGCTCGTCTTCGAGGTCGCCGACAGCGAGGATCCGATCGAGATCGAGGGCGTGACCGACTATGTCGTCCGCGTGGGCAACCAGGGCACCAAGGCAGCCACGGGCGTGCGGCTCACGGCGACACTGCTCGGCGACCTGGAGCCGGTCGAGGCCCAGGGCCCGGCGGGACATCGCGTCGAGAACCTGACCGTCTCGTTCGAGCCGCTTGCCAAGCTCGCCCCGGCGGAGGAGGCGGTGTATCGCGTCCGCGCCAAGGGCCGCACCGCGGGTGACCAGCGGGTGCAGGTGCAGATCACGAGCGAGGACCATCCCGCGCCGATTACGAAGGAAGAGACCACGCGGGTGTACGCCGACCGGTAATGCATCGTCTCCCGCTTCGGTCGGGAGAGGCACCGGGCTCACGGCCCGGCGATCGCAGGATCGGTCCCACGACCAATCACGCCCGCAATGTCGCGCCGGTACGGCGGCTGCACTCGGCCACGATGTTGTCCACAGCCGCGGCGGCAGCATCGCCGGAGAGCGTGCCGGAATCACTCCGCAGTCGGAGCGACACGACGAGGCTCTTGCTGCCGACGCCGAGCCGTTCCGCATCCTGCCACACCTGAACGAGCCGGAGTCGTTCCAGCAAGCCGCCGGCCCCACCCCGGATCGCCGCGGCGACCTCGGACCAGGGGACCGACTCGGCCACGACGAGATTCACGTCCCGCTCGACCGCCGGAAAATCGCTCGGCCGCTCGAGTGCGCGCTCGCGGGCGATCACGCCGTCGAGACGATCGAGCCGCAGTTCCGCCGCCGCGACCGGGCCGGTGAGCGCCGCCGCCTCGAGCGTCGCCGCCGCCACCTCGCCCACGATGCCCACCCTCTCGGCCGCTCCATCACGGTGGAGCACGATCTCCGCCGCCCGACCCTGCGTCAGAAGGGCGCACGCAACCGGCCGCCATTCGACGGTCGCGTGGGCGTCGACGCCGAGTCGCCCGAGGATCGCCTCCGCGAGACCCTTGGCGCGGAAGTAGTCGCCGCCCACCACGCAGGATGCCAGGAGCGGCTCCTCGACGGGCGACGAGGCAGCGTCGGATGACCCTGCCGGCCTGGCGACGTAGGCCCGTGCGATCTCGAAGAGATCGGCATCGTCGGTGCCGACCGCGGCGTTGCCTCCCCGAGCCTCGAGCAGGCTCGGCAGCAGGGTCCGCCGCAGCCGGTCGGCGCCGCGAACGAGCGCCGGCCGGATGGTGAGCGGAGGCGCGTCGCCCCAGGGGCTGGCGACGGACTCCAGCGCCTCACTCACCACGCTCCGCGTCAGCGCCTCGCATAACCCTGCGCCGATGAACACCTCGCCCGCGCGGCGGACGGCCATTTCGCGGGCCGACCACTCGACGGGCCGGGCCGCGATCGCCACGTCCTCGGGCACGCGGTCGTAGCCCTCGATCCGGGCGATCTCCTCGACGAGGTCGATCTCCCGCCAGCAGTCGCGGCGCCAGGACGGTGCCCGCCACGTCGTCGAGTCAGGCGACGTGGCGGTGTCGACGAACCCGAGGCCCACGAGGATCTCCCGCTGCCGGGCTTGCGGCACGTCGCAGCCGAGCACGTCGGCCACCCGCCCGCTTCGCAGCGGGATCTCCGCGGGGGCGCAGGCCAGCCGGCCCGCCTCCACCGGGCCCCGCTCGAGCGCACCGCCGGCCACCTCCAGGATGAGGGCCGCGGCGCGGCGGCTCGCCCAGTCGACCATCGCGGGATCGGGGCCACGCTCGAATCGGTAACTCGATCCGCTCGCCAGCACGAGCCCGCGGGCCGCCGCCCGCACCGGCAGCGGCGCAAACTGGGCCGACTCGAGCAACACGTCGGTGGTGGCCGCCGAGATCTCCGTGTCTGCCCCCCCCATCACGCCCGCGAGGGCCACTGGCCGCTCGCCGTCGGCGATCACGCACATCCGCTCGTCCAGCGCGTAGGTCTTGTGGTTGATCGCCTCGAAAGGCTCACCCGCGACGGCGCGCCGGACCACGATCCTGGCACCGCGGATCTTCGCGAGGTCGAAGGCGTGGAGGGGCTGGCCCGTCTCGAGCATCACGTAGTTCGTGACGTCCACCACGTTGTTGACGCTCGCCATGCCCACGGTCCGCAACCGCTCCACGAGCCAGGGAGGACTCGGGCCGATCCTCACGCCCCGGAGGACCCGGGCCGAGTAGAACGGGCAGATGTCGCCGGCCGCGATGTCCACCGTGAGCCGCCGTCGCGGCTCGGCCGCGGTCTCGACGGGACGCGGATCGGGGATTCGCAGCGGCCGGCCGTAGAGCACGCCCACCTCGCGGGCCACGCCGATGTGCCCGAGGCAGTCGGGCCGGTTGCTCGTGACCTCGATCTCGATCGCCGCGTCGGCGCCGGTCTCGGCGGTCGACTCGTGGTTGAGGCCCGCGAGCGCGAGACGCTCGGCCAATTCGGCCGTCGATGCCGGGAGATCCACGTAGTCCGCGAGCCACTGCTTCGAGAGGATCATCGCCAGACCTTCAGAACTGCCGGAGGAACCGCACGTCGTTGCGGTAGAAGTCGCGGATGTCGGCCACCCCGTACCGCCGGGCCGCGATCCGCTCGACGCCGAGCCCGAAGGCGAAGCCCGACACCTCGGCCGGGTCGTAGCCCACGGCCGCCAGCACGGCGGGATCGACCATGCCGGCGCCCCCCATCTCGACCCAGCGGCCGCCCCACTCCATGTCGACCTCGACGCTCGGCTCCGTGAATGGAAAGAACGAGGGTCGGAAGCGGACGTGCACGTCGCCGCCGAGGAAACTCGATGCGAACAGCCGCAGCACGCTCTTGAGGTGAGCCATCGTCGTGCCTGGCTCGACGAGCAGGCCCTCGACCTGGTGGAACATCGGGTAGTGCGTGGCGTCGGCGGTGTCGGGCCGATACACGCGGCCGAGCGACACGATCCGCAGGGGCGGCCGCCGCGCCTCCATCACGCGGATCTGCACCGTGCTCGTCTGGCTGCGGAGGAGCAGGGGATCGGCCCCGCGGGCCACGGCCAGATAGAAGTTGTCGAGCGGATCCCGGGCCGGATGCTCGGCCGGGATGGCCAGGGCCTCGAAGTTGTGCCACTGATCCTCGACCTCCGGCCCGTCGACGCTCTCGAAGCCGAGGCGCCCCATGATCTCCTGGACCCGGCGGATCGTCTGCGTGATCGGATGCAGATGACCGAGCGGCACGGCGGAGCCCGGCAGCGTGACGTCGATCGGCGGACCGGCGGCCGCCGCGACCGCGAGTCGGGCCTGGGCTGCCGCGAGGAGTTCCGTGACGGCGGCCTTCGCCTCGTTGAAGTGCCGGCCACCGGCCGGCTTGTCGGCCGCGGCCAATCCGCCCAGTGCCTTCTGGATGGCCTTGAGCCGGCCGCTTTTCGCGCCGGCGAACTCAACGCGGGCCGCCTCCACCGCGGCAGCATCACGGGCTGCCGCGACCGCAGCCTCCGAATCGGCACGCAGCCGATCGAGTTCGGCGAGGAACGACTCGAGCGTGGCGGCGCTCACGGCGTCACGCGACGGCGGCCGGCTCGGGAATGCCGAGTGCCTCGCGGACCGCGGCCGCGACCGCGTCGAAGCCGGTCGGATCGAGCACGGCCATCTCGGCCAGCGTCCGCCGGTCGAGTTCGCATGAAATCTTTTCCAGGCCGGCGATGAGTTGGCTGTAGCGCAGCCCGCGCTCCCGGCAGGCCGCGTTGATTCGCACGATCCAGAGGCGGCGGAAATCGCGCTTCTTGCGCCGCCGATCGCGCCGGGCGTAGACGCCCGCACGGATGAGCGACTCCTTCGCCGTGCGCAGCAGCCGGCGGCGGCCGCCGACGGACCCCTTCACCCGCTTGAACAACCGCTTCTTGGCCCGCAGCCGGGGGACGACGCTCTTCGTACGCATGACCTGCCTCGCTCTCGATGTCGACCGTCAAAATGTCGCTTGTGGGGACGAAAATGCAACCCGCGGCCGAATTTGGCCGGACGCTGCTGGAACCAGCCCGTTCGCGGGCGTCAGTAGCTGTACTTGCCGAGGGCTTCGTGGATCTTGGCCGTCTCGGCCTTGGCGAGCACGCCGGTTCCGCGCAGGTTGCGCTTCCGCTTGCTCGTGAGCCTCACCTGCAGGTGGCTCGTGCCGGCGCGGCGGTGCTTCACCTTGCCTTTGGCGGTGATGCGAAACCGCTTCTTCACGCCTTTGTGGGTCTTCTGCTTCGGCATGTTCGATCGCTCCTCGGAAGTTGTGATGAATGGATGGATGGGTGTTCGTCGGCCGTGCTTTATTTCGGAGCCAGTGTGCAGACGAGCCTGCGGCCCATCTGCTGCGGTGAACCCTCGACCTTGGCCACGGCCTCGAGCTGCTCGAGAATGTTCTTCATGACTCGCTGCCCCTCGTCGATGTGGGCCATCTCACGGCCGCGGAACACGACCGAGACGATGACCTTGTCCTTGTGCTGGAGGAACCCGCGGGCCTGGTTCACCTTGAACTCGATGTCATGCTCGCCCGTCTTGGGCCGGAGCCGGATCTCCTTGATCTTGGCGTGGTGGACGTGGGTTTTATGGTGTTTCTTCTTTTGTTGGTACTTGAACTTCCCGAAGTCCATGATCCGGCAGACGGGCGGCTTCTCATTCGGCGCCACCTCCACCAGGTCGAGCCCCGCCTCGCGGGCAATGCCAAGCGCCTCGTCGGTCGAAATGATTCCGAGTTGCCCGCCATCGGCGCCGATCACGCGGATGGGCGTGATCCGGATCTGCTCGTTGATGCGATGCTGTTTCTCGATGACTACCGCCTCCTGAAGCCGATCCGCGCCGGGGTCGCGCGAGCACTGCCCGCCCGCGACGTGCACGGCAGCGGGGCGACGCCCTGGCGAACCCAGACGAAACCCTCGCGCCCTTCACTGGAGCGGGCGGAACGTAGCGGAACCCGGCGGAACCACACGGCGATCGCTCGCCCCGCCGAGCCCGGCGAAGTCCCAGATGATCCCCGCGTGTGCGGGCACCGTCAAGGCACGGGTGGTTTCCGACGCCGCCGGTTGACCGGCGGGACGCGGTCACGCCCGGCCGCCGGCCGTAGGGCGGGTGCCCGAACGCCGCATACCAGGTGTCCGGCCGCGCACATTGCCCATTTTCAACGCCACTTGGCCAGCTGTCCGCGTCGCCTCGCCGGCGAAAAATCGCGAAATAACGGCCCAAATCCGCGGCCGTCCAGCTTCCGGCCGCCGGCGACCGCCGACTGGAGGCCGCCGCGAGCCAGGACTGGAACGAGACGGACGAACCAACCCTGGCCTTGCGTCGTATAACTGTCGCGTCCTCGGACGAGACGCGGGGTTACGGAAGACCCCGGAGAACGTCGTCGGGCCTGGCGGTCCGGCGGGGTGATCGATCCAATCATCGAAGGGTGCGGGCGGCGGGGAGACAGGGTTTCCGCGTCGTCAGTCCTTCGACCATGCAACCGGCACGGAACCGCCGGATCAGGAGACACGTCATGCGTTCGAATCCTACCGGACCGCTGGTTCACCTCCTCCCTTCGGACGCGGCGACGCCGAACGGTCGCGATGGCGATTCCCAGGGGGCGACCGCGACAGTCGCCGCCCACGATCCGATCGGCCTCGAGCCGCCCCCCGGGGACGAGGTGCTGTCGATCGAGGACCTCGCCCGTCGGTTCAACGTCTCGACGAAGACGATCTCGCGGTGGCGGGATCACGGGCTCGTCGCGCAGCGCTTCGTCGTGGGCGGCCGCAGGCGGGTCGGCTTCCTGACGAGCGCCGTCGATGCGTTCGTCCGTTCGAATCCGCTCCGCATCGAGCGCGGCAGCAAGTTCAGCCAACTGTCCGACGACGAGCACGGCCAGATCATCGCGTGGGCCCGCAGGCTGGCCCTGGCTGGTGCGTGCCCGGCCGACGTGCATCGCCGGATCGCCGCGCGGCTCGGCCGGTCGGTGGAGACGGTGCGCTACACGATCAAGCGGCACGACCAGGAGCATCCCGACGCGGCGGTCTTCCCGGCCGCCGATGGTCGGCTCCGTCCCGAAAGCTGCGCCCGCATCTACCAGCATCACCTGCGGGGCGAGCCGGTGGATTCGATCGCCCGCCGGTACCATCGCTCGAAGGCGAGCATCTACCGGATCATTCTCGCGCAGCGGGCGGAGCACGTGCTCCAGTTGCCCCTCGACCACATCCCCAACGCGCTGTTCGCCCGGACAAGCGCCGAAAAGGTCGTCAATCAGCCCTACCCGGGCGAGACCGACGCCAAGCGGGTGCGCCGGCCCGGCGGTCTCCCCGCGTATCTGGCCAGCCTCTACGAGGTGCCGCTGCTCACCCGTGAGCAGGAAGTGTGGCTGTTCCGGAAGTTCAACTATCTCAAGTTCAAGGCCGCGAAGCTCCGCGAACAACTCGATCCGGAACGGCCCAGCGCCAAGCTGATGGATCAGGTCGAGCGGCTCGCGGACGAGGCGGTCGAGATCAAGAATCGGATCGTGCGGGCCAACCTGCGGCTGGTGGTCTCGATCGCCAAGCGACGCGTGTCGCCCGGCGACGGCTTCTTCGATCTCGTCAGCGACGGGAACATGTCGCTGATCCGCGCGGCGGAAAAGTTCGACTACGCCCGGGGCAACAAGTTCAGCACCTACGCCTCGTGGGCCATCATGAAGAACTACGCCCGCACGATCCCCGACGAGCACAAGCGTCGTGATCGGTTCCGCGCGGCCGACTCGGAGATGCTCCAGGCGGCGGCCGACCTGCGGGCCGACGAATACCAGCAGCGGCTGGCGGCCAGCGACCGGCTCGCGCAGGTGGGAAAATTCCTCGACCGTCTCGATCCGCGGGAGCAGACGATCATCATCCGGAGGTACGGCCTCGACCACGAGCACGAGCCGCAGACGCTCAAGGAAGTGGGCTCCGCGCTGGGTGTGACGAAGGAGCGGGTGCGGCAGATCGAGGCGAAGGCCCTGGAGAAGCTCCGCGAGGCCGCCGCCGCCGAGGCACTGCTGCCGGAACTCGAATAAGGGTCGAGGGGACTGCGGCCGGCCTGCCGTGGCGGGCGCGGAAGGGGCCTCCTCGCGATGCAGGACGTCATGACCGCTCGTTCGCTGTGCATGGTTGGAGCGGTCGCTCTGGCGGCGGCCGCGACCCGGGCCGACGGGCGGCAGGCGAACCGGATCGATGCAGCTGAGATCGCCGCCGGTTGGATCACGCTGTTCGACGGCGACACGCTCTTCGGCTGGCGGCCGACCGCCGCCGAGACCGCGTGGGGGGTAGACGGCGGCTGCATCGTGGCCGATGGCGGAGCGCCAGGATTCCTGTTCACGACGAGCGAATTCGCCGATTTCGAACTCCGCTGCACGGTGCGGGTCGAGGCGGGGGGCAACAGCGGTCTGTTCCTCCGGTCGACGGCCGCACCGCAGGATCCGACCCGCGACTGCTACGAGTTCAACGTGTGTGACACCCATCCGACGTTCCCGACGGGAAGCCTCGTGGGAATCGCGAGGCCGGCGGTGGCCACGGCCGGCGATGGCCGCTGGCTCGAGTGCCGCGTGCGGTGCGAGGGCCGCTCGATCCGGGCGTGGCTCGACGGACGGCCTGTGCTCGACGTCACCGACGACCGTCCCGAGGCCAGGTTCCGCGGCGTCATCGGCCTGCAGTGCAAGGACGGCCGCGTCGCCTTCCGCGACGTCCGGCTGAAGCCGCTCCGCACCGCGCCGCTGTTCACCGGCCGCGATCTCTCCGGCTGGCACGAAGTGCCCGGGA
>CAIXGY010000290.1 GCA_903919035.1 uncultured Planctomycetaceae bacterium
ACGCTCGGCCCCAATCGTCCCGGTGGCGGCAACCGTCCCGGTTTTGGCGGCAACCGCCCGGGATTCGGGGGCGACCGTCCGGGGCCAGGCGGCAATCGACCCGGCATCGGAGGGAATCGGCCGGGTCAGATCGGCGGCGGCAACAACATCGTGAACACCGGCAACATCAACACCGGGAACATCAACAGCGGCAACTGGAACAACACGCTGACCAACATCAACGTGAATCGCCCCTGGGGCGGTGGCTGGGGCTATCCCGGCTACGGCGGTGGCTGGGGCTACGGCGGTGGCTGGGGGTATCCCAATTACGGTGGCTGGGCGAACACCTGGAACGGCGGCTGCGTGAACCCGCACTACGGCTGGTACAACGGCTGCTGGAGCGGTGGATGGTGGGCACCGTTCGCCGTCGGCGCCGCCACGTGGGGGCTCGCCTCCACGGTGGCCAACTGGGGTCTCGGCTACGGCGCGTGGGGCTACAGCAACGCGTACGTCAACCCCTACTACTCGGCCGTGCCGGCGGCCGTCGTTTCCGCCTCGCCGTACGACTACGCCCAGCCCATCGCGGTGACGAATTACGCACAGCCGGTCGATACCGGCGTCGTGGCCAACGTGCCGGCGCCGACGGCCCCCGTGGACGAGGTCACCGAGGCCGAACGGACGTTCGACGAGGCGCTCGCCCGCTTCAAGGCCGGTGACTATTCGGCCGCGCTCGCCGCGTGCGACAAGACGGTGCGGCTCTCGCCCAAGGATCCGATCGTCCACGAGGTGCGGGCGCTCGCGCTGTTCGCCCTGGCCAGGTATCCCGAGGCCGCGGCCACGCTCAACGCGATCCTCGCCACCGCTCCCGGCATGGATTGGACGACGATGAGTGGCCTCTACGGCTCGGTCGATGCCTACACCGGTCAGTTCCGCAAACTCGAGGAGTTCTGCAAGGGACACCCCGACGACGCGGCCGCCTGGTTCGTGCTCGCCTACCACTATCTCGTGGGCGGCCACACCGAGATGGCCGTCGAGGCTCTGCGGGTGGTCGTGGCCAAACAGCCCGGCGACGCGGTCGCCAAGCAACTTCTCGCGGCGCTCGAGCCGCAGCCGACCCCCGCGCCGCCCGCGCCCTCGGCCGACGTGGTCGGCACCGCGGCGGCCACGCCGGAGACCGATCTCGTGGGGGTGTGGAAGGCTGCGGCCGGCGACGACACCGTGCTGCTCACGATCAAGGAAGACTCGACCTTCTCGTGGAAGGCCACGCCGAAAGGCCGGGATCCGGTGGAGATCACGGGCACGATCGAGACCGCCCGCGACGCCGTCGCGCTGGTGAGCGAGAAGGCCGGCACCATGACCGCGAAGGTCGTGTCCCAAGGGCCCGACGCCTTCGAGTTCACGCTCGCCGACGGCCCGCCGGGTGCCAAGCCGCTCCGCTTCGAGCGGCAGAAGTAATCCGGATCCAACATGAGCCTCGCGCGGAGGGAGGCATCTCGTCGGCAGCCGGCCTTTGGAGCCCAACCGGCTCGGGTCTGCCCACACCCTCTCGCCGGACGCTCGCGGCGCTCATCCTGAGCTTCGCTTGCTCGGAGACGGCTGCGCTCCGGCATCCCCGACGCCGGGACAGGCGCGTCGACGCGCGGGGATCACGTGGGATCCGTATAACAGCCGCGCAGGAGACCGCCGTCGAATGCCACCACTCCACGATCGAACCCGGGGCGGTCGCGGGCGGACTCGTGTGCTGGCTTCCATCTCCGCCCTGCTCATCGGAGTCGTCATGTCCTCCTCGTCCACCATGGCGCTCGCCAATCCGCTCCTCGACCCGTGGACCGGGCCGGCGGGAGGCGTGCCGCCCTTCGACATCGCGGCGCCGGGACACTTCGAGCCCGCCTTCGAGGCGGCGCTCGCCGAGCAGGTGCGGGCCGTGGAGGCGATCGCGGCCGACCCTGCGCCTGCCACGTTCGCCAACACCCTTGCCGCCCTCGAACGGTCGGGCCGCACGCTCGACCGCGTGATGGCCGTCTACGGCGTGTTCACGTCGACGAGAAACGACGAGGCGATGCAGGCGGTCGAGCGACTGATCGAGCCGCGGCTCGCGGCCCACCGCGATCGGATCCTCACCGATGGCAGGCTGTTCGCGCGGGTGAAGGCCGTCCACGAGAACCGCGCGGGCGAGCCACTCGATGCGGAGCAGCGGCGGCTGGCCTGGCTGCACCACACGACCATGGCCCGCCACGGGGCGGCTGCCGCCGACACCGCCAAACGCGAGCTCGCCGCGATCAATCGGGAGTTGGCCGAACTGTTCACGACCTTCACCCAGCACGTGCTCGCCGACGAAGAGTCGCAGGCCGTCTTCATCGAGGCCGAGTCCGATCTCGCCGGTCTGCCCGAGGCCGTGCGCGACGCGGCCGCGGAGGCGGCCGCGTCGCGGGGCCGGCCGGGATCGTGGGCGATTCCCAACACCCGATCGACCGTCGAGCCCTTCCTTACGCATGCGGCACGGCGCGATCTTCGCGAGAAGGTGTGGCGGATGTTCGTCGGCCGTGGCGACGGCGGCGGGGCGACCGATACCAACGCCACGGTCGCGCGGATCCTCGCCCTGCGGGCGAGGCGGGCCGGGCTGCTCGGCTTCCCCACCCACGCCCACTGGCGGCTCGAGGACTCGATGGCGAAGTCGCCCACCCGGGCCGTCGAGCTCATGCAGGCCGTGTGGACCCCGGCCGTCGCCCGGGTGCGGGAGGAGGTGGCCGAGATGCAGGCACTGGCCGACGCCGCCGGAGCCGGCATCCGCATCGAGCCCTGGGACTACCGCTTCTACGCGGAGCAGGTCCGCCGCGCGACCTACGACCTCGACGAGGCGGAGATCACGCCCTATCTGCAGCTCGACCGGCTCCGCGAGGGGATGTTCTCCGTTGCCGCGCGGCTCTTCGGCCTGGCGTTTCGCGAGCTCGCGCCGGGCGCGGCGCCGGTGCATCATGGCGATGTCCGCGTCTGGGAGGTGGTGGGCCGTGACGGCGCGGTCGTGGGCCTCTGGTACTTCGACCCCTTCGCCCGCCCGGGCAAGCGTTCGGGGGCGTGGATGAGCGACTACCGCGGCCAGGAGCGGCTCGACGGCCCGGTGCTCCCGATCGTCTCGAACAACTGCAACTTCGCGAAGCCGGCGCCGGGCGCCGTGGTCCTCATCTCCTGGGACGATGCCGTCACCCTGTTTCATGAGTTCGGCCACGCCCTGCATGGCCTGTGCTCGGCAGTCACGTATCCTGCGCTCGGCGGCACGAACGTCGCCCGCGACTACGTGGAGTTTCCGTCGCAATTGCTCGAGCACTGGCTGTCCGTGCCCGATGTGCTCGAGCGGTTCGCCGTGCACCACCAGACGGGACAGCCCATCCCCGCGGCCCTGGTCGCCAAGATCGAGCGGGCCAAGCGGTTCAACGAGGGCTTCCGCACCGTCGAGTTCCTCGCCAGCGCCCTGGTCGACATGCGGCTCCACCTCGCCGGCGCCGCACCGATCGATCCGCGGGCCTTCGAGCGGGAGACGCTCGCGGCCCTGGGGATGCCGCCGGAGATCGCGATGCGGCACCGCATCCCCCACTTCACCCACGTGTTCGGCGACGACGGGTACTCGGCGGGCTACTACAGCTACCTGTGGGCCGACGTGATCACGGCCGACGCCTGGGAGGCCTTCGAGGAGGCGGGCGGCCCGTGGGACGAGGCGCTGGCCGGACGCCTGCGGGAACGCGTGTTCGCCGCGGGGAACACGGTCGATCCGGCCGACGGCTATCGGGCCTTCCGGGGTCGCGATCCCTCGATCGACGCCCTGATGCGGAAACGCGGCTTCACCCCGCGGTGAGGGCCGCGAGCACGTCGGCCAGGGGGACGGTGGCGAACGACGTCGCGTAGTCGCTCATCGAGTAGGGGATCACCAATCGGCCGTCATGCACGGCCGAGCCGCAGCTGTAGACGACGTTCGGCACGTAGCCGACACGCTCGTTCTCGTCGGGCGTCAGCAGTGGTTCCCGCAGCCGGCCGACGACCAGGGCGGGATCGTCGAGGTCGAGCAGCACGGCCCCGATCGAATACTTGCGCATCGGCCCCACGCCGTGGGTGAGCACGAGCCAGCCCACGGGAGTCTCGATGGGCGACCCGCAGTTGCCGATCTGCACGAACTCCCAGGGCTGCGTGGGGCGGCACACGAGACGCCTCGTGTGCCAGAAGTGAAGCATGTCCGACTCCATGACGTGGACATTTTCGCCGTCCTGCCGCGAGAGCATCACGTAGGCGCCGTGGATCCGCCGCGGAAACAGGGCCATGCCCTTGTTGGCGATCGCGGGCCCGTTCAGCGTGCTCACGCGGAAGCGGACGAAATCGTCGGTCTCCAGGAATTGCGGCAGGCAGACGCTGCCATCGAAGGCCGTGTAGGTGGCGCAGTAGTGGACGCTGCCGTCGTCCTCGACGAAGCGCACGAACCGGGCGTCCTCGATGCCGTTCGTCTCGGCCGGCGAATAGGGAAAGATCACCCGCTCCGAGATGTCGGAGGCAGGATCGCACTCGATCTCGTAGTTGGCCCGGGCCAGCGCGACGATGGCGGCGGCGAGCGGCTCCCACTCCCGCCGCCGGGCCCGCTGCTGCCGCGACGTTCGCGCGAGGGCGCCCTCCAACTCGCCAAGCGTGAAGCGGTCGCCGATCTCCGCGAACACCGTGTCGACGAAGCCGTCGACGATGCCGAGTTCGGCAAGCTTCCGCAGAAACAGCGGCTTGTCGTAGTGACTGCTGGCGACGACGCGGGGGGCCGTGACGAAGCCCGTGGGCGTGGCGAGCGTGATGGCCCCCGTGCCGTCGATCGTGCCGGTTCGGAAGCCCACGCTCGATACGTGGCCCTCGCCGGTCGCCCGCAGGCTGACGATGAAGCGGCGGACGCCGGCGGGCAGTCCCGACTGATCGGGATGCCAGACGAGCGAGGGATTGAAGAGGGCCGCGCTCTCGAGGGCGTACTCCTGGGTGAAGTAGGAGCCGATGAGCAGCCGGCGGGCCTCCGACAGCGGCCGGTCGGTGAGCACGTGATGGCGGACGGCCTCGAAGCGCTCCTCGAAGAAGTGGAGCAGGCGCTGGTGCCGGCCGTGGAACTCCGCCAGCACCTGGCCGAGCAGCGCCTCGACCGCATCGTCGGCAAGTTCCATGACCCGGCCGATGATCTTGAGCGGCCGCTGCTGCTGGGTGGGCTCGAACGGGCGGAACAGCACCCGGGCATTGTTGGGCCGGAGCAACACCCTGGTGCGTGTGACCTGCATCGTGAGTGAGGCGGCTCCGTCAGGCGCGTGCGGCGCGGCGGACGCCGGCCGAATCCGGATCGACCCCGTCTTCCGCCCCGGCCGACCGCAGCAGGAGTCGCATCTCCACGAGCGCGGCCAGCCACGCGATCGTTGACTCGGCGCCGCGGTTTTCGTTCACGCGATCCTCCAGGAGTCCGTCGCGGCAGCCGCCGGTGCCGGGGTCGCAGACGGCCAGCCCGAGCACGTTGTGCCCCAGAAACCAGTCGAACGCGGACCACGCGCGGTCGAGCCAGACGGAACCCCCCGTCGCGTGGTAGGCCTCGACGCACGCGGCCACCGTGGCCTCCGCCTCGATCGGCTGCTGGTCGAAGGCGGCCGGCTCGCCGCCGCGGCGCAGGAAGCCGCGGCAGCCGATCGGCGCGAAGCGGCCGTGGGGCGAACGCTGGATGTCGCAGAGCCAGGCGAGCATCTCCAGGCCCGCCTCGAGCGCCGGGCGATCGCCCGTCCAGCGGCCCGCGAGGATGAGCGCCTGGCAGGGGCGGGCGTTCTCGTAGGCCACGACGTCCTCGAACCAGGGCCATTCGGCGTTGGCCGCTGCCGCCCGCAGCGCGAGCAGCCGCGATGCGAGATCCTGGCGGATCGCGGCCGCCCGCCGATCACCGTGCAGCCGTCGCATGTAGTCGTGCACCGCCACGATCGCCAACGCCCAGGCGCGGGGGCTTCGGGTGGCGGTCACCGCCTCGAGCGCCGGGCCGAACAGGGGCGTCGCCCAGCGCCGCAGGCCCTGGCGCCGCGATCGACCGATGCATGTGCCGAGCGCCACGAGGGCTCGGCCGAGGCAGTCGTCCGACCCGGCGTCGTCGAGCCAGCGGCGGTCGAATGAGAGAAAATTGCGGAATCGGCCCGTCTCGGGCGTGAAGGCGTGGGCGAGGAAGGCGGCGTAGGTCGCCGTGGCGCGGGATGCCGGCGGGGCGTCGATGCCGAGGGCCTCCATCCGCACGACGAGCGCGAGCGCCCGGGCCGCGTCGTCGGTGCAATAGCCCTCGTTCCGGTTTGGCACGTCGAACGTGGCGTGCTGCACGATGCCCGTGTCGTCGGTCAGCCGCCACAAATGGTCGAGCACGAGCGGCGGCAGGCTGCGCCGCGGCGGTCGCTCGGGCATCGTGTGGCGGGGCTTCACCGCGGTTGCCAGCCGCGTCCTGCGATAGGACTCGGCGTAGCGGGCGGCGACCCGATCCCACACCATCTCCCGCCCCAGGGCCCAGGCCCGCGTGCGGAGCGTGTCGCGGGTCGCCGTGTCGTCGAGCAGACCGGCGATCGCGGCGGCGATCGCTGTCGGATCGCGGAACGGCACGAGCACGCCCCGGCCGTCGGCGAGCAGTTCCTGGGCGTGCCAGTAGGGCGTCGACACCACCGGCTTGCCGCAGCCGAAGGCGTAGGCCAGCGTGCCCGAGGTGATCTGATCCTCGCCCAGATACGGCGTGACGTAGATGTCGGCCGCGGCGAGAAAGCCGAGCAGTTCGGGCAGCTCCACGTAGCGGTCGTGAAACACCACGTGTCGCTCGACGCCGAGTTGCCGGGCCATGCCCCCGAGATGCCGACGATAGGCCTCGCCCTGCGTGCGGAGGAGATGCGGATGGGTGGCCCCGAGCACGACGTAGACCGTCCGGGGGTGTCGCGCGACGATCTCGGGCAAGGCCGCGATCACGTGCTCGATGCCCTTGCCGGGCGACAACAGGCCGAACGTGAGCAGCATGTCGGTGCCCGTCAGGCCGAGGCGGGCCTTGTGTGCCGCGGCATCGACGCCGCCCATGTCCGGGATGCCGTGGGGGATGACGTCGACCCGCTCCGGCGGCACGCCATGCACCTCGCGGAGCAGCGTGCGGCCCCGCTCCGTCATCACGGCCAGCCGTGCCGAGAGATGGATGACGTCGTCCATCACGCGGCGTTGCGCCGCGGTCGGCCGGGCGAGCACGGTATGGAGCGTGGTGTGAACGGGCGCCCGCACGTCGCGGAGCAGCGTGAGCACGTGACCGCCCGCCTCGCCGCCGAAGATGCCGTACTCGTGCTGCAGCGAGACGACGTCGACGTTGGCGAGGTCGAGGAAATCGGCCGCCCGGGCGAATGCCGCGGCGTCGGCCTCCACGCATTCGAAGATGGCCTCGGGTGGATAGGCGTGGGCTGCGCCCGCGTCGGTGATCGGCACGACGAGACAATCGGTCTCGGGCTGATGGGCGGCCACGGCCGCACGCAGATCGCGGGTGAACGTGGCGATCCCGCACCGCCGCGGCACGTAGGTCCCGACGAAGGCGATCCGATTGAGGTCGGGGTCGGGCATGGCGGCCACCCTGAGGAGGCCTTCCTGCCGACGGCTTCCGGATCGCGCAACCCGCGGTGCCCGGAGCCTGCGCCGACCGCACGTCGGAGAACGCGCGGACTTCGTCTGCGTCGCCGAATCATAGGAACCGCAGCCGCGCGGTCGAAATATCGGCGCGAAGCCGCAGCGAGGCCGCCGGACAGTCGGTGGGACACGTCTGGACGGGGAGCGGCCCCTCCGCGTCAGTCGAAGAGAGACTTCTGCTCGGATGCCGCGGCCCGCCGGCGCGGCTTCACCGGCGCGGCGGCGTCGGCCTCGAAGCCGAGGAGCAGGTCGCGGGCCCGGTCGATGACCGCCGCCGGCACGCCGGCGAGCCTGGCGACGTGGACGCCCCAGCTCTTGTCGGCGGCGCCCGGGGCCACCTGGTGGAGAAACACGAGTTCCTCGCCGTGCTGCCGGACGAGCACCTGCGCATTGGCCACACCCGGCAGCCGTGACAACTCGGCGAGTTGCAGATAGTGCGTGGCGAAGAGCGTGCGGCAGCCGACGCCGGACTGCAGGTGTTCGACGACCGCCTGCGCGATCGCCAGGCCGTCGAACGTGCTCGTGCCGCGGCCCACCTCGTCGAGGATCACGAGGCTGCGGGGAGTCGCCCGATTGAGGATCCGCGCCGTCTGCGACATCTCCACGAGAAACGTGCTCGCCCCCCGGGCCAGGTCGTCGCCCGCGCCGATCCGGGCGAAGAGGCGGTCGACGATGCCGACGGTCGCCCGCTTCGCCGGCACGAAGCTGCCGGCCTGCGCGAGCACGGCGACGAGCGCCGCCTGGCGGATGAACGTGCTCTTGCCGCCCATGTTGGGCCCCGTCACGAGGAGGATCGCCGGAGTGTCTGCCCCCGGCTCGGACCCTCGGGCCGCGAGTGCGAGGTCGTTGGCCACGAGCGCGCCGGGCGGCAGGAGTTCCTCGAGGATCGGATGTCGACCGCCCTCGATGAAGAGCCCTCCACCCGGGGTCACGTGGGGCCGCACCCAGCCACGGCCGCGGGCCACGGCCGCGAAGGCGTTGAGCACGTCGAGCATCGCGAGCACCTCGGCCGCGCGGTCGAGCCGGCCCCGCTCGGCGGCGACGCTCGACCGCAATTCGTCGAGCAGCGCCAACTCGCGCCGCACGGCTTCCTCCTCGGCGCCGAGCACCTGTCGCTGCCGCTCGTCGAGCTCGACGGTGGTGTAGCGCTCGGCGTTCTTGACCGTCTGTTTGCGGACGAAGTGGGCCGGCACCTTGTCTGCGTGCGTCCGGCCCACCTCCAGGAAGAAGCCGAACACGCGGTTGTAGCCGACCTTCAGCGAGTGGATGCCAGTGGCCTCGATCTGCTCCGCCTGATACCTGGTGATCCAGGCTTTGCCGCCGCTGGCGAGTTCGACGAGGTCGTCGAGGATGGCGTCGAATCCCGGGCGGATGAAGCCTCCCTCGCGGGAGAACACGGGGCAGCCCTCGCGGAGCGCCGTGAGGATTCGTGCCGACACGTCGGTGCAGGGATCGAGGCCGTCGCGGAGGTCGGCGAGGAGGCCTCCGCACGGGCCGAGGACCGCGATCACCTCGGGAAGCGTCGCGGCCGCACGGCCGATCCGTTCGAGGTCGCGGGGGCCGGCGCGGCCGGTGACGACGCGGCCGATGAGCCGCTCCAGATCGCCGATGCCGGCCAGGCAGCCGGCGAGCCGCTCCGCGAGGGCCGGATCCTCGACAAGCGCCGCCACGGCGTCGAGCCGATCGTCGATCGCGGCCTGCTCGACGAGTGGCGCGGCGAGCCATTCGGCGAGCAGCCGCGCTCCAGGCGGCGTCTTCGTGGTGTCGAGAACCCCCGCGAGCGAGCCTTCGCGCCGGTTCGTGCCCGCGGCGCGGACGAGTTCGAGGCTCCGCCGCGACGCCTCGTCGATCTCCATTCTGTGGCCGGCGCGCCAGGCGGCGAGCGACTCGATCCGGGCCACGGCGGCAGGCTCGTTCTCCTCCAGGTAGGCGATCACGGCCCCCGCGGCCGCCAGCGCGGCGGCGTCGGCCGCGGGCTCGAACCCGAGCCCCTCCACCCGGCGACCGCCGAGCGCGCGGGCGAGCGCGGCGGCGGCCGCCGCAGGCTCGAACCACCAGGCTGGCCGCGGGGTGATCGCGCAGCCGCGGCCGCCCGATCGCACCATGTCGGCGACGGCGTCGCGATCGCGATCGGCGCAGAGCACTTCGGAGGGCTCGAGCCGCAGCAGGTGATCGGCCACGTCGTCGCGGTCCACGACCGCCGCCTCGAAGCGGCCCGCCGCCACGTCGATCCAGGCGAGGCCGACCGCAGTGTCGGCGTCCGCCTGCCGCGGCTTCCGGTCGGCAGGCAGGATGGCCGCGAGCCAGTTGCGGCGGGCCGGGTCGAGAAGCGATTCGTCGGCGGCGATGCCGGGCGTCACGATCCGCGTGACTTCGCGGCGCAGCAATCCCTTCGCGGGCTTTCCACCCTCCGGAGCCGGCTCGTCGATCTGCTCGCAGATCGCGGTCCGGCGGCCCGCGGCCACCAGCTTCACGAGTTGGGCGTCGAGCTGATGGTGCGGAAAGCCCGCCATCGGCAGGGCGTCGGGACCCTTGTCGCGGCTGGTGAGCGTGAGGTCGAGCAGCGTCGCCGCCTCCCGGGCGTCGTCGCCGAACAGCTCGTAGAAGTCGCCCATCCGGAACAACACGAGCGCGCCCGGGCAGCGGGCCTTCGCCGCCTCGAACTGCTGCATCATCGGCGACGATGTGTTCGCCATGGCCGGGAATGTAGCAGCCTTTGACCGCCCGCCCCCGGGCACGTAAAAATCCACGGGTCGGCCGCCGATGAGAGGCCCCTGCGATGGGGACCTGTGAACCTGGTCAGGGCCTAACCGCAGCAGCCATAAGCAGTCGTTCCTTTGTGCGGTGGGCCTCTCATCGGCGGCCGACGGCAGGCCAGCCCCGACACCCGGCGATGGACACGTGGCCATGACGGATACCGCCGCCTACCAGGTCGTCGCCCGCCGCTACCGTCCGCAGCGGTTCGACGAGCTGGTGGGGCAGGAGCACGTCGCCCGAGGCTTGTCCGGGGCGATCCAGTCGGGCCGCATCGGCCACGCCTATCTCTTCTGCGGCGCCCGCGGCACGGGCAAGACAAGCGCGGCCCGGATCTTTGCCAAGGCCCTGCAGTGCGCCGCGGGGCCGGCGGCCGAGCCCTGCAATGCCTGTGACGCCTGCCGGGCGATCGCCACGGGGCAGGACGTGGACGTCGTCGAGATCGACGCGGCCAGCAACCGCGGCATCGACGAGATCAGGCAGCTGCGGCAGAACGTCGCCGTCCGTCCGGCCCGCGGCCGCTTCAAGATCTACATCATCGACGAAGTTCACATGCTGACGCGGGAGGCCTTCAACGCCCTTCTCAAGACGCTCGAGGAGCCTCCGTCCCACGTGAAGTTCGTGCTCTGCACGACCGAGCCCGAGAAACTGCCGATCACGATCCTTTCGCGCTGCCAGCGCTTCGACTTCACGACGGTCAATCCGGCCGCCATCGCCCGGCGGCTGGCGCAGATCGTGGAGGCGGAGGGGGCCGACGTGTCGGCCGAGGCGATCCACCTCATCGCCCGGAGGGCGGCGGGCAGCATGCGAGACAGCCAATCGCTGCTCGAGCAACTGCTCGGGGCGGCGTCCGGACCGATCGGCGCCGACGAGGTGCACGCGATGATCGGCACCGGCCGCGAGGAGCGGGTGGGGGCGATCCTGGCGGCGCTCGCCGACCGCGACGCGCCGACGGCAATGGCCGCGCTCGATGCGGCGGTGCAGGGGGGGGCCGACCCGGGCGGCGTGCTCGATCAACTCGTGGCGGCGCTCCGCGACTGCCTGCTCGCGAGCGTCGGCTGCGGCCGCGAGCTGCTCGCCGACCAGGGCGGATTGGGCGTTGACGTGGCCGCCCTCGGCGGCCGGCTCGGCACCGCCACCATCCTCGCCATGCTCCAGATCCTCGACCACGCGCTGGCCCGGATGGCGGTCAGCGGCCACGCGGGAGTGCTCGCGGAGATGGCGATCGTGAGGCTGGCGACGCTCGAGGACCTCGACAGCCTGGCCGGCGCCGTCGACCGCGTGAGTGCGGCGTCGGGAACGACGGGTGTGCCGAACGTCGTCGCGAGCCGGGCCGCTTCGGCTCCGCTGCGCGAAAAAAAAACGGCTGACCTGACCGCGCCGGTGCGGACCACCGAACTGGTCGGTGCGGAGGTCGGTGAGGCGGTGCAGGATGCGGCCGCAGACGGTGGCACGCGGACGACCGATCACGAGCCGCCGGTGCAACCCGCCCCGCCCGATGTCGGCCAGCCGCGGCCGCGTCCGGCCGACGCGCTGGCGGCCTGGGTCGAGGCCGCGGCCCAGGCAGGCGGCATCGCCGCGGATTTTGCCGCCACCGCGACCGGGGCGGCGTGGCGCGACGACGTGATCGAGGTCACGATTCCCACGCCGCAGGCGTTCTCATTCCTGAATCGCGCCGAGGTGGCGGCCGGCATCTCCCGGGCTCTCGCGGAGGTCGCGGGCCGCCCGCTGGCGATCCGTCTCGTGGCCGGCACGTTGGCGGTGGACGGGGCAGCCGACCCTGCGCGAGCCTCCACAAGTGGTCGCCGCCCGACGGCCGCGGTCTCTCAGGCCGCCCTGCTGCGGGAGGCGGCGGATCACCCGCTCGTGGCCCGGGCCCGGCAGGTGTTCGATGCCGCCATCCGCCGCGTCGACCCCCCTCGGGAGCGCTCGACCGCGGCGGCGGCGGTCCCGGACGAGCCAAGCGGCGACGAGGACGAGATGGTGACGAGCGCGGCGGCGCTCGCCGCCGAAGGCCCGGAGGATCAAGCCGATGGGTGAGACGCGCGGCGCCATCGAGCGGTTGGTGGACTCGTTTGCGGAACTGCCGGGCGTGGGCCGCAAGACGGCCGAACGGCTCGCGCATCACGTGCTGCGGATGTCGCCGGCCGAGGCGCTGGCCTTCGCCGACGCCATCCGCGCCGTGAAGGAGAGCCTGCGGCCCTGTCGGGCGTGTTTCAATCTCGCCGAGCAGGAACTCTGCGACATCTGTCGCGATCCGCGGCGTGACCGCGGGTTGTTGTGCGTGGTCGAACAGGTCCGCGACCTGCTCGCTCTGGAGAAGGCGGGCAACTACCGGGGCGTGTATCACGTGCTCCAGGGCAGGGTCGCGCCCCTGGAGGGCCAAGGACCCGAGTCACTCACGCTCGACGCCCTCGAACGACGCGTGAAATCGGGCGCGGTTCGCGAGGTGATCATGGGGACCACACCCAACGTGGAGGGTGACGCCACGGCTCTCGTCGTGGCGCAGCGGCTCGAGGGCGTGAAGGTGACCCTCACGCGGCTGGCCCGTGGGCTCACGGTGGGCGCCACGCTCGAACAGGCGAATCGCGAGATGCTCGCCGACGCCCTTTCGAGCCGCCAGGCGTTTCCATGAAGCCCGAGCGCGCGTGCCTTCGGCGACGCGCGCCGGTTTGATCCGCGGCGACGAGAGCCGGAAATCTTTGCGCGATCCACACGTTCGCCGAAGCGGTGCGAACGCCCCACCTGGACGGTATTCTAACAGGGTCCTTCAGGGCCGCCAGCACGCGGCCACGGGACGCCCGAGGTGATGCAGATGCGGATGTCGTTCGGCCAGGAAATGCGGATGGCGCAAAAGCAGGTGCTTGCGCCGCGCATGATCCAGTCGATGGAGATCCTGCAACTTCCGGTGATGGCACTCGAGGAGCGGATCGAGCAGGAGATCCAGAACAACGAGACGCTCGAGGTCGAGGAGTCGGGCGGTGACGGAACGGCGGAAGCCACTCAGGTTGCCGCCGAGCCCGAGCAGTCGGTGCCCGAGCGGACCGTGGACGAGCAGCCGTTGATCGTCGATCAGGATCACGCGAACCAGGCCGACTTCGAGCGGACCTACGACTGGGCCAACGAATATCCCGACAGCGACGATGACCGCAGCCGGCCTTCCGCCGCGCAGATCGAACAGGCCGGCGATCGGTATCTCGACGCCATGGCGAACATGGTGGAGCGGCCCGAGACGCTGTCGCAGCACCTCGCCGAACAACTGGCGAACGAGGATCTCGGCGCCGCGGAGCGCCGCGCGGCGGAGAAGATCATCTACAACCTCGACGCCAACGGGTACCTGACGCTGCCGCTCGAGGAGCTCGTCGATCCGGATGGTCCTCCCGGCCAGGTGGCATCGCTCGAGGCGGCGCTGCGGGCGGTGCAGGCGATGGATCCACCGGGCGTCGGCGCCCGGGATCTCAAGGAGTGCCTGCTCCTGCAGATCCGGCCGGAGATGCCCAACTGGCGACAATTGCGCCGGCTCGTGGCGGATCACCTCGAGGATCTGGCCGCGAACCGCCTGCCGCTCATCGAACGGAAGATGGGGCTGTCGATTCCGGAGATCGAGCGGCTCCGCGAGTCGCTCCACGTGCTCCGTCCGAAGCCCGGCGCGATTTTCGTGGTGCCGGTCGTGCCGGCCGTGAAGCCGGACGTGTTCGTGGAGCAGGGGGCCGAGGGCTGGAAGGTGAGGCTGGAAGACTTCGACATGCCCAACCTGCGCATCAGCCCGACCTATCGGCAGATGCTCATGGATTCCGATACGGATTCCGCCACCCGCGACTACATCAAGCGCAAGATCAATGCCGCCCAGTGGCTGATCGAGGCGATCGAGCAGCGGCGGAGCACGCTCCTCAAGACGGCCCAGGCCATCGTCGACCACCAGCAGCGGTTTCTCGTCGAGGGCCCGGAGGCGATCGAGCCGCTCAAGATGCAGCAGATCGCCGACCGCATCGGCATGCACGTCACGACGGTGAGCCGGGCGGTTGACGACAAGTGGCTGCAGACCCCGCGCGGCCTCTATCCGCTCCGGCGGTTCTTCGTGGGGGGCACGAAGAGCGCCGACGGCGAGGAGGTGGCCTGGGACGCCGTGCGGATGAAGCTTCAGGAAATCGTCGACGCGGAGCCGAAGGACGCCCCCTACAGCGACGACGAGCTCGTGGACGAACTCGCCAAGCGCGGCATCACGGTCGCCCGGCGAACGGTGACGAAGTATCGCAAGGCGATGCGAATCCCCAGCTCGCGGCAGCGTCGCGACTGGAAGCTGGTGAAGTCCGCGGTGGTGGACGCCGGGGCAAACGGCTCGAACGGCCACCACGCCGGCGACGAGCTCCCCGACAGCAACGAGCACGACGACGGCGAATACGACGCGAACTGAACGGCGGTCGATCCGGTCTTGTCGGTTTCCCGCGGGGGGCGGCACAATGACCGCTTCCCGCGAGGATTTCACACCGATGCGCTGCCCGTTCTGCCGAGCCGAAGACGACAAGGTGGTCGACTCCCGTGCCGGTGACGACGGCGCGTCGATCCGCCGGCGGCGCGAGTGTCTGGCCTGCAAGCGACGCTACACGACCTACGAGCGGATCGAGCGGCAGGCGCTGATCGTGCTCAAAAAGGAGGGCGGCCGCGAGCCCTTCGACCGCGACAAGATCAAGCGGGGCCTGGCGCGGGCCTGCTGGAAGCGGCCGGTCGCCGCGGAGGACATCGAGTCCGTGGTGTCGGATCTCGAGGCCGCGCTGTATGGCGAATACGAGGGGGAAGTGCCGAGCCCCGTCATCGGCGAGCGACTCATGGAGCTGCTCCGGGAGCTCGACCAGGTGGCCTACGTCCGCTTCGCGAGCGTCTACCGCGAATTCAAGGATGTCCGCGACTTCGTCGAGGAACTCGAGCCGATCCTGGCTGAGGCGGAGCGGGAGCAGGGATGACGCGTCGCGGGTGACGTGTCGCGGAAGCCGCGAGCATCGCGCCTGCGAGCCTGACCAGCGTGGGTCTCCCGCGCCGTCTCGCCCGGGGCTCCGTTCACTCGATGGCAGCTGCACTCCGGCATCCTGCCTCCGCTGGCTGCCAGCGCCGGCTCGATGGCACGGGCAACCCAGTCGCCGGTCAGGCGCGTTGACCCGCGACGATCAGGTGTGACCCGGGCTTCCGGCCCTCGAAAAATCTCCGCGAGTTCCTCCGGACTTTGCCTCCAGGCGGACCTGTTCGATGGTCATGCCGGGGTCGATCGACTTGCACATGTCGTAGATCGCCAAAGCGGCCGCGCTGGCGGCGACCAGGGCCTCCATCTCCACGCCGGTGCGGGCCGTCGCCCGGACGACCGTCTCGATGACGACGGCATCCGGGCCGGCGAACCCGACCGTCGCCTCGACGGCGTCGAGGGGCAGGGGATGGCAGAGCGGCACGACATCGCTCGTTCGCTTGGCCGCCGTGATCGCGGCCAGCCGGGCGACCGCGATCGCGTCACCCTTCTCCAGAGCGCCGGCGTGAATGCGCCGGATCGTCTCTGGGGCGGCCCGCAGCCGGGCCGAAGCCCGTGCGGTGCGGAGCGTCACCGGCTTCGTGCCGACGTCGATCATGCGGATCGGGTGCAACGCGTCGCTCATGGGCGGCATCCTAGCAGACTCTGGAACAAGTCTGCCGGAGCAGGATGCGACGATCACCGACCGGGAGGCGGGCACCACGGCCGGAACATGCCGCGGGCCGGCGCGCTTGGGCGACGCGCCGGCCCACGGTTGTGTGGAAGGCCCGGAATGGTTCCGGTCACACGAGTTCCTTTCGGGCGCCGATGAGCGTCCGCAGCCGCGCGGCGAGCAGGGCCACGTCGAAGGGCTTCTTGAAGCTTTCGTTGACGTGGGCCCGATCGACCGTGATCTGCGAGCCGTCGTCGGGCAGCAGCGCGATCACGATGGTGTCGGCATACTCCGCGTTGCGTCGCAGGTTCTGGCAGATCTGCTGGGCGTCGATCCGTCCGATCGAGTAGTCCACCACGATGCAGTCGGGATGGAAACTCTCCGCCTGGATGCCGGCCTCGAACCCACTGGCCGCGACCTGGATCTTGAACGACCGCTCGAGCGGCAGGTGCTTCTTGAGATTCTCGATCAGGACTTGATCCTGTCCGACGAGCAGCACCTTCGCCATCGCCTCGTCCTCGAGGTCGCCCAGCGGCATGCCGTGCTCCTTGAGGAACTTGATGAGGTACTCCCGCGGGATGCGGCGGTCCTGGCTGCCCGGAATGCGGTAGCCCTTGAGCCGGCCGGAGTCGAACCATTTGCTCACCGTGCGGGGAGCAACCTTACAGATCTTGGCGACCTGACCAGTCGTGAAAACCTTCATCGCGTGCACTCCGTGTGGATCTTTCGTGTCCGGAAACGACATGGCCAGTCCGCCCCCCTCGCGGGCGACGCGACAGAGCCCCCCTGTGACGCGGATCGCACGCCGGCGGGGACGACCGCGTCGTCGTGCCCCGAGCGGGCCGGCCTGGGAGCGCGGCGGGGGCGAGAAAGCCACGGCGGCGGCAGGTCGCCCCGGAAGGGCGACACGCTCGTCGGCGGCGGCTTGCAGGATTCCCCCCCTGCTCCACGCCGAGCGGACACCGGGATTTCCCGGCGGGCCGCGCGGCATGACCGTCCAGGGGGATAGATCGAAAGATCGCGTCGTGCGACTTGAACCGTTCTGCGCGGAAACGACGGTGGCAGGGGACGACGGGCCTGCGCCGCCGCGGGCCGGCGGGCCTGAAACCGCGAAATGTCCGGGCTTCAGGCCGCGCGGGCGGGCGCCGGCGCCGCGGCCGCGGCGGCCGTCTCGAACCGCACCGACACCCGCTTGGAGACCCCCGACTCCTCCTGCGTCACCCCGTAGAGCGTGTCAGCCGCCGCCATCGTCTTTTTCGAATGCGTCACCACGATGAACTGGGTGGAGGAGAGGAAGTCGCGGATCACTCCCACGAAGCGGTCGACGTTCGCCTCGTCGAGCGCGGCGTCGACCTCGTCGAGCACGCAGAACGGACTGGGCCGCGACTTGAAGATCGCGAGCAGCAGCGCCACGCACGTCATCGTTTTCTCACCGCCCGAGAGCAGCGAGATCGAGCGGGGCTCCTTGCCCGGCGGGCGGGCGACGATCTCGACCGACGTCTCGAGGACATCGACGCCCTCCTCGAGCACGATGTCCGCCTGGCCGCCGCCGAACAGCCGCTCGAACAGGTCGCGAAAGTGGCCGCGGACGGTCTCGATCGTCTCGCCGAGCAGGCGACGGCTTTCGTCGTCGATGCGCGCGATCAGCACCGCGATCGACTCCTTCGCGGTGGTGATGTCTGAGAGCTGGGTCTCGAGGCCGGCCAGCCGCGTGGCGAGTTCCTCCGACTCGGCGAGCGCCTCGAGGTTGACGGTGGTCATCGAGGCCAACTTGCGCCGCAGATCCTCGATCTCGCGGTCGAGCGTGCCGCGGTCGGACGGGATCTCGGCCCCTGGCTCTCCGCCTGCCTCCGCCACGGGGGGCGCCGGATCCGCGGTCAGGACGACCTCGACGTCGATGTCGTACTCGTCGCGGATCCGCTCCACGATCCGCAGCCGTCGATGGCGGGCCTCGCCGGCCTCCAATTCGCGGGCGTGAATGGTTTCGGCGAGGAGTGCGGCCGCGGTCCGGCAGTCGTCGAGGATCTGTGTCGCGGTGTCGCGCCGTCCCTCGAGCGACATCATCTCCGCGTCCACGGCGGCGAGGGTGGCCGCGGAGCGTTCGAGCGCGGCGACCGCCTCGGCGCGGGCGGCACCGGCGGCCAGCAGGTCGAGTTCGTGGGTGTCGCGCCGCGCGTCGGCGTCGGCCATGGTCGCGCGGGCCGCCGCAACGTCGCGGGTGCGGCCGACGAGGGCCGCCGTGGCGCCCGCGGCCTCCTCGCGGCAGCGGGCCAGTCGGTCCGCCGCGGTGGCGGCCGCGATTCTCAGCCGCTGGATTTCGTCGGCGAGCTCGTCGCGGCTCCGTTCGCAGGCGTCGATCTGTGCCTGGGCGGCGGCGACCTCGTCGCGGGCGGCCTCGAAGGCCGGTTCCGCGGCCAGCAGTGCCTGCTCGGCGGCCTGTCGATCCGATGCCGCGGCGGCAGCCCGCTCCTCGGCCGCCCGGAGGGCGCGGTCTGCGGCGGTGACGGCAACCTCGGCGGCGTGCCGCTCCCGATGCACCCGGTCGAGTTCGGCCCGCGATGCGGCACTGCTCTCCGCGGCCTGCCGCCTCCGCTCCGCGGCCCGCTCGATCTCGGCCCGCGTCTCGAGGATCGAGGCCTGGAGTCGTTCGACGAGTGCGGTCGCGGTCGCCGCGGTGACGGTCAGCTCCTCGCGGCGCTGGTCGAGTGCCCGCAGTTCGGCACGGCGGGCGACGAGTCCCGTCGCAGCGGCCGGCACGCCGATCTCGAACGAGCCGTCCGCCGCGAGGGCCGCCCCGGTCCGCGACACGAACAGCGCGTCCGCAGGAGCGTCCGCCAAGAGCGGCAGTGCCTGCTCGATTCGATCCACGACCCAGACCCGGCCGAGCAGTCGCTCGAGCAGTCCCGCCACGTCGGGCGTCGGCGGATCACCCACGGCCGCGATCAGGCGATCGAGCCGTCCCACGACGCCAGGAGCGGCTACCGGGGCGTCGTCGCGCGGTGGCGTCCCGCCCATGCCGACGAAGCCGATCCGCCCACCGGCATCGAGAATCGCACGACCCGCCGGGGTCGCCGCCCACTCCACCTGCCAGCCAATGACGTCAGGCAGCGACTCGACGACCAGGCTCTGGGCGAGCCTTCCCAGCGCGATGTCGACCAGCGGTGCCCATTCGACGGGGGCGATGATCCGGTCGGCCAGCGGGCCGACCGATCCCGGCACGCCCGCCGAATCCGTGTCGAGCAGACGACGGGTGGCGTCGGAGAGGCCGTCGTGGCGGGCGACGAGTTCGCGGAGCACATCGCACCGTTCGCCGCACGCCTCCACCTTCGCGGTCCACCCTGCCAGGTCTCGCCAGGCGGCCTCGAGGGCCTGCGTCTGCTCCCGTTCCGTCGCCTCGAGGCCCTCGAGATGGCGGATCGTCTCTGCCACCCGGGATTCGAGGCCGTGGACGTTGCCCTCCCAGGCCGCGTGCGACTCGGCGAGCCGTGCGGCGTGCAGCCGCGCCTGGTCGAGCGCCTCCCGCGCCGCCGCGGCGTCGCGGCGCAACTCGGCAACCCGGGCCACCGCCGCCTCCGCGGCCGCCTCGAGTTTGGAGTGGTGCTGACGATGGGTATCGAGCGCGGCGCTTGCGGTCGCAAATCGTTGTCGCTGGCCGGCCGCGTCGCTGTGGGTGCCGCGGGCCGATCGCTCGCAGGCTTCGAGTCGGGCCGCGATGTCGGCCTCCGTCGTGGCCAGTTCGGCGACGGCCCGATCGGTCGCGGTGACCGCCTCTGCGGCGAGCCGCAGCGCCGCGGCCGCGGCTCGCGCCGCCTCGGCTGTCCGCGCGAGCTCGCGGTCGACGTCGGCCCGGCGCGCGCCCTGCATGGCG
>CAIXGY010000291.1 GCA_903919035.1 uncultured Planctomycetaceae bacterium
CCCGCGGTGCGACGGTGAACTTCTCGCAAAACGCGTACAACGCCTTCGGAGCCACGCAGCAGTCGGGCACGTGGTCGATCGCCGGCACGCTGCGGGCGACGACCGCCCAGCCCAACACGGTGGTCGCCAACGTCGCGCTCACCAGCGGCACGATCGACAGCACGGGCGGCGCCCCGGCCAACTACGGAGCGTTCTACTTCAACGGCAAGACGATCACGGCCAACGGGGCGGGCAACGTGATCAGTGGCAACGGCCGGGTGGGCATCGATGGGACGGTGACGCTCGCCACGCCGCTCGTCGGCGACGTGCTCTCGGTCTCGGCACAGCTCGGCTCGGGCGGCGCCAACGCGAACGGAGGCGGCATCACCAAGACCGGCCTGGGCACGGTGACGCTCTCGGGCGCGAACACCTACACGGGCGCCACGACGGTGAGCGGCGGGGTGCTCGCGCTGGGGGCCGCCAATCGGCTCGCCGATGCGACCGCCGTGACGGTGGCCGGCGGCGGGCTGAACCTGGGCGGCTTCAGCGACACCGTCGCGAGCCTCACGGTGTCGAGCGGCTCGGTGTTCGGCGGCGGCACGCTCACCGCCTCCACCTACACGCTCGCCGGCGGCACGACGGCCGCGAACCTGGGCGGCGGCGTGCTGCGCGTGACGGGCAATGCCCGGCTGGCGGGCACGGCCGGGGCGACCGCGGTCAATCTCGATGCCGGCGCGCTCACGCTCGCGAGCGGGGGCCGGCTCAACGCCGCGGCGGCGGTGAGCGGCTCGGCCGGGGCCGCCCTGGCGCTCGGCGGCGACGAGACGATCGGTTCGCTCGCCGGGGCGGCGAACGTGGCGGTCGGCGCGAATCGCCTCACGATCAACGGCGGCTCGGGCGCGACGCACTCGGGGGTGATCTCCGGCGCGGGCGGCCTCACGAAGACCGGCGCCGGCGTGCAATCGCTCGGCGGGGTGAACACGTATGCCGGCCCGACGAACGTGGCTGCCGGCACCTTGGCGCTCGCGGCGGGCGGCTCGATCGTGGCGTCGCCGCTGGTGAAGATCGAGTTCGGCGCCACGTTCGACGTGACGAGCAAGGCGGGCGGCTACACCGTGCCGACCGGGCAGACGCTCGCCGGCAACGGGTCGGTGGCGGGTGCCGTGGCCGTCGGCAGCGGGGCGACGCTCGCGCCGGGGGCGAGCCCAGGCACGCTCTCGATCACGGGCAATGCGTCGTTCGCCTCCGGCGGCAACTACAACTGGCAGGTCTACAACGCGGCGGGCACGGCCGGCAGTGCGACCGGCTGGGATCTCGTGAGCGTCGGCGGCGTGCTTGACGTCGCCTCGACTTCGGCCGACCGGTTCAACCTCAACCTCTGGAGTCTCTCGGGCGTCGGGCCCGACGTGAACGGCAGCGCCCTGAACTTCAGCGCGGCCACCAGCGGCACCTGGCGGATCGCCAGTGCGGCCGGCGGGATCACGAACTTCGCGGCGGACAAGTTCACGATCAACGTCTCGGCCACCAATGGCACGGGCGGGTTCACGAACTCGCTGTCCGGCGGCACGTTCAGCCTCGTGCAGTCGGGCAACGATCTCAACGTGGTGTTCACGCCGGGCGCGGCGCCGACCCCGACCACGCTCACGTGGTACGGCGACGGGGTGAACCCAGGCGGCGCGGGCACATGGACGACCACGGGCAACACCTGGTTCGACGGCACGACCGTGCGGGCCTGGGTGCCGGGCGCCAAGGCGATCTTCCCG
>CAIXGY010000292.1 GCA_903919035.1 uncultured Planctomycetaceae bacterium
GTCGCCCGAACCGATCCATCCGCGAACGAAATACCGGAGACCACGGCGAGTGATGTGCCCGTGCTCCGGGAGACGGCCCGGTTGCTCGTGACCGAGATGAGTCCGGACTTCGTCACCCACGGGGCCCGCAGCGACGCCGTGTCGGCACGATTGAACTCGTCGGCGAAGGCGCGGGCGAAGACGATCGGAGCCGGAGTGGCCACTGGAGCAGGCGCGGGCGTCGGCGTCGGGACAGGCGTCGACGTCGGCGTCGGGACAGGCGCGGGCGGAGCCGCCGCCACCGTCGTGGTGAGTCGCTGCAGGGCCGCAAACGCGTTCACCCGACCGCCGGTGGCCACCTTGCCGGCGAGGTTCGGCACCACGTCGACCGAGCCGAGGATCGCCGAACGGATCTGGGCCCCGGTGGCGCTGGGACGTGCCGCGGCCAGGAGCGCGACCGTTCCCGTCACCTGTGGTGCCGCGAACGACGTGCCGGAAATCGATCCATACCCGCCGCCCGGGAGCGTGGAGAGGATGCCCACGCCGGGCGCGCCCACGTCGATGCTCGTGGCACCGTAGTTGGAGAAGCCGGCGAGTCGGTCGGCGGAGTCGGTCGCCGCCACCGTGATCATTCCGTCGGAGGTGAAACTCGACGGATACCGGGGTGCGAGGTCGGTGTCGACGCCCTCGTTTCCGGCGGCCACGACGACCGTGATGCCGGCGGCCACCTGGGCCCGGATCGCGGTGTCGACCGTGGCTGAGAGCGAGGCGATACCCCCCCAGCTGATGTTCGTGGCCACGATCGGGATGCCTTGCCGCTTCAGTTGGGTGACGTAGTTGAGCGCGTAGATCGCGGCGCCCGTGTATCCCATGCCGCTGTTGCCTTGAAAACGCACTGGCAGGATGGAGACCTGCCAGTTGATGCCACTCACACCGAGGGCGTTGTTGCCGACGGCACCGATGATCCCCGACACGAACGTGCCGTGATAGAAGCCGTCCTGGGGGGTGTTGTCGTTGTCCACAAAGTCCCAGCCATGGACGTCGTCGACGTAGCCGTTGCCGTCGTCATCCCGGCCGTTGCCGGCGATCTCGAGCGGATTGGTCCAGATGTTCGCCGCAAGGTCCGGATGGTTGAAGTCGATGCCGGAGTCGATGACTGCCACCACGACCTGCCGCGAGCCCGTCGTCAGGCCCCAGGCGTCCGCGGCGTGCAGGCCGGGCCCCGAGGTTCCGGCCCCACCGAGCGCCCACTGTGACGCGAAACTCGGATCGTTGGGCACGACCGAGAGAGCGATCCGCGCTTCGAGACACTCCGGTGCCGCGAGTCCCTGCCGTCGGCGATGAACCCTGTCCATGGGTGTTGGCCTCCCTGCCTCACGCTCGTGGCCCGCCGTCGTGCGGGCCCACCCGGTAGGACCGTGCTGTTCCTACGAAAACATCGTTCGCGTGTCGGGCATACGAGTCAAACTGGGTAAGCTGGGAAAACTTAAGCCTCGGTGAGGCACCGAGTTGCGCGGTTGTGCCGCCACAACCCAAAACCATCATACCCCACCTAGTGGGGGACGATGAATCCCCACCAGGGCGGGGTTTCCTCGCGGTGGTATTCGGAAGCACGAATCAGGGAGGATGGTGCGACATGCGTTCGATGATCTGGACTGGCTGCGCATGGCTGATGGCGGCCGTGGCCGCCGTGGTGTCGGCGCCGGGCGGACGGGCCGAGGATGCATTCTCCTGTTGCGAGATTCCCTGTCGGCTGCTCGACCCGCTCGGTCAGGATCCGGTGTGGACCGGCCGCACCGACGCCCTGCTGCTGTGGCGCGACGCTCCGCAGTCGGCCCCATTGTTCGACGCCATCGATCCCGAGACCCTCGATCCCGCCGGAGTTGCGCTCAATGCGGCGGATTTCCAGAGCGGCATGGCCGCCGGGCCCCGATTCGCGCTCTTCCGTCACACCGGCGACATGGGCGCGGTCGAGTTCAACTTTCTGCGGGTGCAGTCGTTCCGGGCGTCGCAGTCGCTGCCCGCCGTCGAAGACGGGCTCGGCTACTACGACACCACACCCCATGGTCTGTATTGCTGCGACACGGTCTACCCGCGGGCCGGCGCCACCGGCCTGCTCACGAGTTCGCTGCAGAGCGCCGAGGTGAACCGTCGGTTTCCCACCGACGGCCGGCTCGGATGGCTGATGGGCTTCCGGTGGGTCGAGTGGAACGACGCGCTGGGGCTGGCGTCGTTGACGACCTACGACCTCGAGACGCCCTACACCAACTCGTACCTCACCCAGACCCGAAACGACCTCTATGGCATGCAGGTCGGAGCCGACTCCATCCTCTACGGGCTCGGACGATCCATCCGTGTGGAGGGCATCGGCAAGGCCGGCATCTTCTACAACGACGCGCGGCAGTCGTCGCGGTTCCTGACCGGCGAAACCGGCGAGAGCCTCGCCGTGAGCACGGCCGTGGGCCGGGCGGCGTTCGTCGGAGAACTCGGCGTGACGGGCGTCTACGACGTCACGGAGCGGATCTCGATTCGGGCGGGTTACGCGATCTTCTGGCTCGGCGGCCTCGCGCTCGCCCCCGCCCAGTACAAGGTCAACGACCTGTGTCCGAACAACCCGATCCGGGGGGCCACGGACACCGCGGGCAGCGTGGTCGTTCAGGGCCTGTCGCTCGGCCTCGAAGGCCGCTGGTAACGGCCGCGAAGGATTCCGGTCGCCATGAGCCCGGCGAGGCCCGTCGCGCCGATCGCGAGGGCCCCGGGCTCCGGCACCGGCGGGATCGCGGTATCGAAATCGACCTGCACGAACCGCACGTTCCAGCCTTCGTTGTTGTCACAGTTGCTGCCGATGTTGAGATTGGCGAAGCGGAGTTGCAGCGTGGAGATGCCCGCGGCCGGCAGTCCGGTGTTGGCGTTGAGAAAGGCCTCTGTGGGCACGTAGGCGGTGGGCCATCCCGGCGAGCCCTGGACGAACGCCGCCGAGTTCGGGGCGGCGTGCTTGAGCGCCGTGCCGCTGGGGGTCAGGTAGGTGGGCACCACGAAGGTGTCCTGATCCACGTAGGGGGCAAGCGGCGAGGGACCGAAGACGACGTTGGTCCCCGAGACCGAGCCCGTCGTGAACGCGGCCAGCGGCAGGCCGACCCACGTGCCGCTGCCGTTGAGTTGATATTGAAGCTGGCCGGTCGTGATCGGCAGCCCGTTGGTGCCCAGCGCGAACAGAAAGTCGTGGGAGATGCTGATCCGCGCGTTCTGCGCGGGCGTGGGACCGACCAGGCCGCTGAAGACGGGGCTCGTGAGCAGCGCGGCCGACTGGGTTCCCGGGGTCATGCCCTGCGAACGCACGTGCCAGTGGGGGCTCGTGCCGCCGGTCAGAGGCAACGCCGTGGTGCCGGACCATTTCCACCTGTTGCCGTTGGTCAGGAATCCGTTGCCCTCGCTCGTCCAGTTGCCGTTGGACAGCAGGAAATCCCACGTCGCGTCGGCCTTGGCCGGGGTCACGGCCAGCGCGCAACCGAGCGCGATCACGACGAAGACCGCCGCCGCGGCCGTGGACCCGGCGAACCGCCGCCTGATTCGCCGCGCGGCCCCGATGAGGACGAGGCAACCGATCCCGGCGAGGGCCAGCGCGCTCGGCTCGGGCACCGCGCAGACCTTCACCCCGTCGATCTGCACCTGGTTGACCTCCCAGAGGATCGTTTCCGATTGGGTCGGAACCACATCGTTGACGCCAATGAGGAACCGGAACTGGATCTCCGATCCGTTCGCGATTCCGTAGGGCGCCCAGGGCAGGTCGAAGGCGCTGCGGACGTGCGGCCCGGAACCGGGAGCGGAGGCATCAGGATCGGTGGAGGCGTTGTTCGTGCCCGAGAACGCCAGCCAGTCGTTGGGCGGCACCGTGGAGGACGTGAGCAGCGGCGGAAATACGTTCGCCTCCGTGGGAGGCACGTGGTTGGTGGTGAACCAATACCCGCCTGGTATGCCCTGCCAACTTCCCCAGCCCGAGGTTCCCGTGAGGTCGAACCGGAACTGCACCTGCCCGAGGATTCCCGCCGGGAACAGGGTGAAGTGCTCGATATCGACGTGGATGTATTCCTGCTGGCTGTTCTGGACGACCTCGAGACACGGGCTCATGGCCCACGCGCCCGCGGCGGATCCCGATGCGGTGAGCCGGGCCTGCAACGCACCGGCGTAACTGCTCGGGGCCGGATACCAGTCCCACGCGGGCGTGGCCGTGCCCGATGCCGGAGGGATGGTGCCGAAGGTCCAATCCTCGGCACTTGCGTTGAACGGAAAGTTCACGTTCGCCCGGCACACGGCGGCGGCCGTCAGAACGCAGGCGAACACGAGGCTCGCCGGGAGAATGGAGCGGCGCATCGAAAGATTCCTCGAAGTCTTGGTCACGAGGCATGCCTGCACCACGACGCGCCGTCGTGTGTGGCGGCGCAACGATGAGGGGCGTCGCGGTCAGTCGCTCGCGCGAGGTGTCCGCGTCGGCCTACGCTGCGCCGGGGCCGCGGAAAGAGCCGCGGAGCCCAGCAACTCGTCTACCGAGAACGTGCCGGACAGGCGTCGACGGGGTGAACCCCACGACACCGTTCCGACCACGGCCTACCCTTCGCCGGCTCCCCGGTCGCGGGCAAGCAGGCCGCCGCTCGCGGGGCGCAACTGCCGGGCCGCCCGCCGCTTGCGCTCCCCACGCATGCGCCGAGGGTCGCGTTGACAGTCGCGCCGGGCCCCATGAACAATCGCGACCGACGGCGGTGGCACGACGACGCCCCGGCGCGATCCTGGATTCATCGATGCCGGCACCGACAGCTTCTCCGCCTCACGTGCTCGTGGTCGGCGACGTGATGCTCGACCGCTACCTGCATGGGACGACCGAGCGGATTTCGCCGGAGGCGCCGGTGCCGGTTCTCCATGTCCGGACTTCCACGGTCCGGCCGGGCGGGGCGGCCAACGTGGCCGTGAACGTGGCCGCCCTCGGCGGCACGCCCTGGCTCGTCGGGGCGGTCGGGGAGGATGCGGCAGCGGAACACCTCCGCGTTGCCCTCGCCGAGGAAGGCGTCGCGGACGAAGCCCTCGCGGCGACGGCGACCGTGCCCACGACCACGAAGACCCGACTCCTCGCCGGCCACCATCAGATCGCCCGCTTCGACGAGGAGCAGTCCCTCGTCGATCAGGCCGCCCGGCGGACGTTGCTGGATCGCGCCCGCCGGCTCGTCGGCGACGCCCGCGTGGCGATCCTCTCCGACTATGCCAAGGGCGTGTGCGACGCGGAAGTCTGCCGGACCGTGATCGAGACGGGTCGCCGCGCGGGCGCCACCGTGATCGTGGATCCCAAGGATGCCGACTTCACCAAGTATGCCGGGGCGAGCGTGATCACGCCCAACCGCGGCGAGGCGGCCGCGGTGGTGCAGTTTCCGATCCGTGATCCCGACGACGCCATCCGTGCGGCGCGGAGGATCGCCGACCGCTTCGCGATCGGCGCCGTGATCGTCACGCTCGGCGAGCAGGGCATGGTGGTGGTCGCCGAAGGTGACGTCTCTCTGATTCCCACGCAGGCGCGGCGCGTCTTCGACGTCACGGGCGCCGGCGAC
>CAIXGY010000293.1 GCA_903919035.1 uncultured Planctomycetaceae bacterium
CGATGACGAGCGTGCCGGTGCCCCGCTTCACGAGCTTGAGCGCGCCTGAGCGGCTGGTCGAGTGGGTCACGCTCTGGCCGGAGGCGACGTCGAAGACGAGTTCGTCGGTGACGGTCAACGTGCCCGGGGTGAAGGAGAAGTCGTAGTTCGCCGCCGCCAGCGTGCCCTGCGCCGCCGTGATCGCGTAGGTGCCCGCCGGGCTCGACCCCGTCGCCGCGGTCGAAAGCAATGCCGCCCCGGACAGCACGCTCGCCGTCTCGCCATTGACGAAGCCCGAGATCGTGGACGTGAAAGTCGGGTCGGCCTCATCGATGAGGCGACTCGCGTTGCCGGCCGTCACCGTGAGCGTCTTCTTCGCCACCGTGCTCGACGGGATCGCCGCATTGACGTCGGTCGCCCCCGCCGAGGAGAGCGTGACGTCACCCGAGTACGTGCCGGCCGCGGCCGTCGCCGTCAGGCGGACGTAGAGCGTGCCGCTGACCGAGCCGCCCGTCGGCGTGAAGGTGACGGTCGCGGCGAAGGTCAGGTTGTCACTCGACACCTCGAAGCCGCTCGGGGCGGTCGCCGTGATGTCGGCCACGAGGTTCGAGCCCGTGATCGCGATCGAGGACGTGCCGGAGACGGCGCCGTAGGTCGTGGACATGCCCGCGAGCCCGCCTGTAAACCCGACCGACGCATCGCCCCCCGTCGACGTGGCCGGCTCGACGATCCAGATTTCGGCGCCCGTCACCCCGTCGTCGGCCGTGAAGAACAGGCGATTGCCGACCGCCGTCAGCCACGCCGGGGCGGATCCGGCCGAGCCGGAGGCGATGTCTTTGGCCAGAACCGTCCCGGCTGCCGTGCCGTCGCTTCTCCACAGTTCAACGCCATGCACGCCGTCGTCCGCCGTGAAGAACAGCGTTCCCGCGACGGCGGTGAGCGACTCGGGCCTCGACGACGCAGGCAGACCCCAGTAGGGGTCTGCGCCGGCCGCAATGTCCTTGACCAACACGGTGCCGGACGATGTGCCATCGCTCTTCCACAGTTCCCGGCCATTCACACCGTCGTCCGCCGAGAAATAGAGCGTGCTCCCCACGGCGACGAGCGCGGAGGGGAAGGCGCTGGATGACCCTGGATTGATATCGCTGACGAGCACGGTGCCGGCGGCCGTGCCGTCCGTCTTCCACAGCTCATAGCCGTTGAAGCCATCTTGAGCCGTGAAGTACAGCGTGCTGCCCACCGCGGTGAGCGACTGCGGCCACGAACCGGCCCCGTAGCCGGGCACGATGTCCTTGACGACCACGGTGCCGGCGGCCGTGCCATCAGTCTTCCACAACTCCTTGCCCGAAGTGCCGGAGGACGCGGTGAAGTAGAGCGTGCTGCCCACCGCAATCAGCTGCGACGGATATCCACCGGTCGATCCCGGGAAGATGTCGTGCACGAGCTGCGTGCCGGCAATCGTGCCATCAGTCTTCCAGAGTTCCAGCCCGTTCACGCCATCGGAGGCGGCGAAGTAGAGCGAGTTTCCCACGGCGGTGAGCGATTGCGGAGACGAGCTCGAGGAGCCCGGCCGGATATCGCTGACGAGCATGGTGCCGGCGGCCGTGCCATCCGTCTTCCACAACTCCTTGCCCGAAGTGCCGGAGGACGCGGTGAAGTAGAGCGTGCTGCCCGCCGCGGTGAGCGAGTCAGGGTATGAACCCTGAGAGCCCGGAATGATGTCGTTGACGAGCACGGTGCCGGCGGTCGTGCCGTCGGTTTTCCAGAGTTCGGCGCCGGTCGGCCCGTAATCCCGGGCCGTGAAATAGAGATTGCCTCCGACGGCCACCAACGGCGCATCAATTTCAGGCAAGCCGTCGAAGGGCCCGGAGCCGATATCCAGCACAAGTCCCGTGCCCGCCGCAGTCCCGTCACTCTTCCAGAGTTCCGCACCGCTCAACCCGTCGCTGGCCCGGAAATACACCGTGTCGCCCCATGCTGCGAGGGACGACGGAGACGAACCGACCCCGCCCGACCGGATGTCCTTGACCGCGACCGTGCCGGACAGGCTGCCATCGGTCTTCCAGAGCTCGAAGCCGCCAGTGCCGTCGGACGCCCTGAAGAACAAGCCTCCGCCCACCGCAGCGAGGGACGACGGGTAGGAACCCGCACCGCCGACCCTGATGTCCTTGACGAGGACCGTGCCGTCGGTCGTGCCGTCGGTCTTCCAGAGTTCGGTTCCGGCCACACCGTCGTTGAACGCGGCATACACCGTGTCCCCCACGACCGTCGGCTTCAGCGAGTTCTGGCCCGACCCGCCACCGAACGTAAAACCCTTGACGAGCACCGTGCCCGCCTCGGTGCCGTCGGTTTTCCACAACCCGCCTCCGGCCGCCGCGTCAAAGGTGGTGAAAAACAACACGCCACCAGCCGCCGTGAGGTACGAGGGAGACGACGAGGCGGGATACGTGCCGTAGTAGCCGGTCGTCGTGCCGACGGCGATATCCTTCACCAGCACGGTGCCGGAGGCCGTGCCGTCGCTCTTCCAGAGCTCCCGGCCATACACGCCATCGTCGGCGGCGAAGAAGAGCGTGCCGCCCACCGCGACCCCTTGCCCCAGAGACGCGCCGGCGGAGCCGGAACGGATATCCTTGACGAGCACGGTGCCCTCGGCCGTGCCGTCGGTCTTCCAGAGTTCGCTCCCGTTCGTACCGTCGTTGGCCGTGAAATAGAGCGTGGTGCCCACCGCGGCCAGCGGCGTGGGATACCCGCCCGAGGAGCCCGTCGCGATATCGCTCACGAGCATGGTGCCGGCGGCGGTGCCGTCGGTCTTCCACAACTCATCGCCGTGAATGCCGTCGTTGGCCCTGAAATACAGAATCGAGCCCACGGCGAAGAGCTCGTTCGGAAATGAAGACAAGCCGGTTGGTGCGGATTCGCCCACCACCAACCGGTAGGTCCCCGTGGACGACCCATAGCCGCGGGCCACGATGAAAATCTCTGCGATGCTTCCGTCTTTCGGCGCTTCGTAGGTCAGACGGGAGTCGCTTCCAGGCCCGCCATCGTCGTCGGAAGCCAGCACCACGTCGGAGACACTGCGGACCTCGACGAACGCGTCGGACAGCGTTCCCTGTGATTCTCCGAGTCCTTGCAGTTCGATGAGCAGCGTCTCTCCGGGCCTGACCTTGAGGCGGAAGTAGTCGCGATCGCCGGATGCACCGACCTCGCCCGTAACCATCGCCTGGGCGCGCGCTTCGGGCGATGCGATGACGAAACTGCCGCTCATGTCGTTCGCCGTCGCGATGCTGTCATTGGGCTCGGTCTCGGCGCCGATCGCCGGCACCGCCGGGTCGCCGATGACCCCGGGTAGAGGCACAGGCGCGTTGATGTCCTTCACCATCACCGTTCCAGCCGCGGTGCCATCCGACTTCCAGAGTTCCTGCCCGTTCACGCCGTCGTCGGCCGAGAAGTAAACCTCGCTGCCGATCGCGACGAGCGAAGACAGGTAGGCGTTCGCGGAGCCGGGCCGGATGTCTTTGACGAGCACGGTGCCGGCGGCGGTGCCGTCCGACTTCCACAACTCGCGTCCGTTGAGGTCGTCTTGGGCGACGAAATAGAGCGTGTCTCCGGCCGCGACGAGTGAAGACGGGAACGACGATGGAACACCGTAATACGAGAACTGTCGAATGTCCTTCACGAGCACCGTTCCGCCGGCGGTGCCGTCGCTCTTCCACAGTTCCGTGCCGTGTACGCCGTCGTCGGCCGTGAAGAACACATTCCCCCCGACGGTGACGAGCAGGTCCGGAAAGCTTGACTTTCCCGACGGATCGACATCGGCCGCGATCCGGGGAGGCGACCACGACTTGAC
>CAIXGY010000294.1 GCA_903919035.1 uncultured Planctomycetaceae bacterium
CAATCCTTGCTGCGCTCGGCCAGCAACGCCGGCTCGACGGCACGGGCATCCCCGACGACTTGCCCCATAGAAGCGAGGAAGGATCGGGTCTGCCCATCCCCTCGAGACGGCGTAGACCGGCAAGCGTACGCACGAAGCCGGAGCGCAGCCGTCTCCGAGCACGCGCAGCTCAGGATGAGCGCAGCGGGCGTCCGACGAGAGGGTGTGGGCAGACCCGAGCCGATTGGGCTCACGGGCCGGCTGCCGACGAGATGCCGCCCTCCGCACGAGGATCAAGTGGGATCCGCATGAATGTAGTGCGGTCCACGTCTGGAGGGTAAGGTGAGGCCTGCATCGTCACCCCGGAACCTCGTGCCGCCATGACCCGCTGTGCTTTTTTGATCGCCTGCTGCCTCTTCGTCTCCGCCGTCGCGACGGCGGCTGACCGTCCCAACATCCTCGTGATCTGGGGCGACGACATCGGCACGTGGAACGTGAGCCACACCAGCCGCGGCATGATGGGCTACCGCACGCCCAACATCGATCGCATCGCCCGCGAGGGCGTGTCGTTCACCGACTACTACGGCCAGCAGAGCTGCACGGCCGGCCGCGCCGCCTTCCTCGGCGGCAACTGCCCGGTGCGCACCGGCATGACGAAGGTCGGCCTGCCCGGCGCGAAGGAGGGCTGGCAGAAGACCGACGTCACGATCGCCACCGTGCTCAAGGGCCAGGGCTACGCGACGGGGCAGTTCGGCAAGAACCACCAAGGCGACCGCGACGAGCACCTGCCGACGATGCACGGCTTCGACGAGTTCTTCGGCAACCTCTACCACCTGAACGCCGAGGAAGAGCCCGAGCACCGCGACTATCCGGGCGACATGAAGCTCGCGAATGGCAAGACGTTCCGCGAGACCTACGGTCCCCGCGGCGTGCTCGTGTGCAAGGCCGACGGCAAGGGGGGCCAGACGATCGAGAACACCGGCCCGCTCACGAAGAAGCGGATGGAGACGATCGACGAGGAGACGCTCGCCGCGGCCAAGGACTACATCCAGCGGCAGGCGAAGGCGGGCAAGCCCTTCTTCTGCTGGTGGAACGCCACGCGGATGCACTTCCGCACCCACGTGAAGGCGGAGAGCCTCGGGAAGAGCGGACAGGACGAGTATTCCGACGGCATGGTCGAGCACGACCGGCACGTGGGCGAACTGCTCGCGGCGCTCGACGACCTCGGCATCGCGGACAACACGATCGTGCTGTATTCCACCGACAACGGGCCCCACTACAACACCTGGCCCGACGCCGGCACGACGCCCTTCCGCAGCGAGAAGAACTCGAACTGGGAGGGGGCCTACCGGGTGCCCGCCTTCGTCCGCTGGCCCGGGAAGTTCCCGGCCGGCACGACGCTCAACGGCATCGTGGCCCACGAGGACTGGCTACCGACGTTCGCCGCCGCGGCCGGCGAGCCCGCCATCAAGCAGAAGCTCGCCGAGGGCGTGACGATCGGCGACCGGAAGTACCGCAACTGCATCGACGGCTACGACCAGATCGCGTACCTCTCGGGGAAGGCCGCGCAGTCGCCGCGGAGCGAATTCTTCTACGTCAACGACGACGGCCAGATCGTGGCCATCCGCTACGGCGACTGGAAGACGGTGTTTCTGGAGAACCGCGGCGAGGCCTTCGAGGTCTGGCGGGAGCCGTTCACCGAACTGCGGGTGCCGCTGCTCTTCAACCTCCGCCGCGACCCCTTCGAGCGGGCCCAGCACAACGCCACGGTCTACAACGACTGGTTCCTCGACCACGCTTTCGTGGCGGTGCCGCTGCAGCAGATCGCCGGCCGGTTCCTGATGTCGATGAAGGAGTACCCGCCGAGCCAGGCGCCGGGATCCTTCAACCTCGCCAAGATCCAGAAGCAACTCGAGGCCGCGGCGGGTGCCCGGTGAGCATGATCGCCGCGTCGCGCTCGGCGGGCATCGTCGCGGTCCTGCTCGCGCCGGCCCTTGCGGTCGCGCAGCAGGTGCTGCCGTTTCCCGACCCGCCGCTCGAGAGCGCGGCGAAACCGCGGCTCCAGGACTCGAAGCCGGTCTGGCCAGAGCGGCCGCGGCGGCTCGCGGCCGACGCACCGAACATTCTTGTCGTGCTCCTCGACGACGTGGGCTTCGGCGTGGCTGAGACGTTCGGCGGCGAAGTCCACACGCCCACGTTGTCGCGGTTGGCGAAGACAGGCATCCGCTACACGTGTTTCCACACGACCAGCATCTGCTCCCCCACGCGGGCCGCGCTGCTTACCGGCCGCAACCACACCCGCGTGGGCGCCGGCACGATCGCCGAGCGGGCAGTGGCCTTCGACGGCTACACCGGGGTGATTCCGAAGTCTGCCGCGACGGTGGCCGAGGTGCTCCGGCACTATGGCTACCGGACGTCGGCCTTCGGCAAGTGGCACAATACTCCTGCCACCGAGACGACGGCGATCGGTCCCAAGGATCGCTGGCCGAACGGTTACGGATTCGACTATTTTTACGGCTTCCTTGCGGGTGAGACGTCGCAGTGGGAGCCGCGACTGGTGGAGAATCTCGACACGCTGGAGCCGCCGCACGACGAGAAATACCACCTCACCGATGACATGGTGGCGAAGGCCCTCGCCTGGCTCGACGACCGGGCCGCCTATGATCCCGCGGCGCCGTTCTTCATGTATTGGGCACCGGGCGCGGTCCACGGGCCCCATCACGTCACGGCGGAGTGGGCCGACACATACAAGGGAAAATTCGCTGACGGGTGGGACGCCTACCGCGAGCGGACGCACCGCCGGCAGCTGGAGCGGGGGATCATCCCGCCCGGCACGAAATTGACCCCGCGCGACCCCACGATGCAGGCCTGGGCCGACATTCCCGACGCCGAGCGGGCCTTCCAAGCCCGGGGCATGGAGATCTTCGCCGGGTTCGTCGAGCACACCGACGCCTGCCTCGGCCGGCTGGTGGACGGACTCGAGGCCCGCGGGCTGCGGGACAACACGCTCATCCTCTGCATCTGGGGCGACAACGGCTCGAGCGCCGAGGGGCAACAGGGCTCGATCAGTGAACTGCTCGCCCAGAACAACATTCCGGCCACGGTCGAGCAGCAGCTCGCCGCGCTCGACCGTCTCGGCGGGCTGCCGGCACTCGGCACACCGGCCACCGACAACATGTATCACGCCGGCTGGGCCTGGGCGGGCTCCACGCCGTTCCGGAGCACGAAGCTCGTGGCGGCTCACTTCGGGGGCACGCGAAACCCGCTCGTGGTCTCGTGGCCGGCGAAGATCAAGCCCGACGCGGCGGTCCGGTCGCAGTTTCACCACGTCGTGGACGTGGTGCCGACGATCTACGAGGTGGTGGGCATCACGCCGCCGGAGGTCGTCAACGGCCAGACGCAGATGACGTTCGACGGCGTGAGCTTCGCGGCGACGTTCGCCGACCCGCGGGCCCCCGACCGGAAGCCGCCGCAGTTCTTCGACAACAACGGCAGCCGTGGCATCTGGAAGGACGGGTGGTTCGCCTGCGCGTTCGGGCCGCTCTATCCCTGGAACACGCCCGCCTCGCTGCCGCGGATCGCGAACTGGGATTCCGCGACCGACGAGTGGGAACTGTATCACGTCGCCGAGGACTTCTCGCAGGCCGAGAACCTCGCTTCGACTCACCCGGAGAAGCTCGCGGCGCTGAAGGCCGAGTTCCTGCGGCTCGCAGAGGAGAACCAGGATTTTCCGATCGGCGCCGGCAACTGGCTCAGGCTGCATCCGGAGGATCGCGTGAAGACGCCCTACGACTCGTGGACGTTCACGCGGCGGACGCGGCGGATGCCCGAGTTCACCGCGCCGGGACTCGGTCGCGAGAGCAACGTCGTGGAGATCGACGTGCAGACACAGGAGAAGTCGAGCGGCGTGCTCTACGCCCTCGGCGGTTCCGGCGGCGGGCTTTGTCTCTTCATGGACGAGGGAACACTCGCCTACCTCTACAACATGATGATCATCGAGCAGTACGAGGGCCGTACCGCGGACCCGTTGCCCGCGGGCAAGCATCGGATCACGGTGACCACCACTATCGAGCACGCGGGCGGGCCGGGTACGGTCACGGTGATCGTGGATGGCGCCGCGGCCTTCCACGTCGATCTGAAACGCACCGTGCCGGCCGCGTTTACCGCCAGCGAGTCGCTCGACGTCGGTGCCGATCTCGGGTCTACGGTGTCGCGCGACTGGTACGACCGTCGGCCGTTTGAGTTCGACGGTGAGATCGGCTCGATGACGGTGCGGCTGGGCAGGTGAACGGGTGACGTGACGCGGACGATCGATGTGGCCGAGGATCATGCTCCGGCCGGCTTCGGCCGATACTTCGAACACGTGGAGGCTGGAGCCGTGAGCGGTCGTGATGCGCGTCAGGACTGGCGGCAGTTCGCTGCCGCCGCCATCCCTTCGAAGACGTCCACACCCCGCCTCGATGCGTTTCTTGACGGGAGTGTGCCTGCCGGTGATCGCGGCGGGCGGCCGACGCTGCTCGACGTGGGCTGCGGCGACGGCCGGCTGGCACTGCGGATGCACGACCGCGGCTTCGACGTGACGGGCATCGATGTGAGCGACCGGGCGGTGGAGGCGGCGCGGCAGCTGGCGGCGGATCGCGGCCACCTCGATCACCCGCCCCGGTTCGCGGTCGCCGACGCGGCCGCCGGCGACATTCCGTGCGGACTGGGCGAGCCTTTCGACGTCGTCGTCTGCCAGCTGGTCGTGTCGATCGTGGGTGGCCCGGCCGATCGTGACCGCCTGCTGCGGAACTGCGCGGCCCTGCTCGGAGCCGGCGGCAGGCTGTTCATCTCGGCCTCGGGCGTGTCGGCCGAGGTCAATGCGGACTACGCCCGGCTTTATGCGGAGGACGCGGCCCTGACCGGCGAGGCGTTCACGTATTTCTCGCGTGACGATGCCGGCCGGGTGCTCTATGCCACACACCACTTCTCGGAGGCGGAACTCCGCGGCGTGATCGCCGCGGCGGGCTTCGTGGACATCGCCATCGAGCCGGTGCTCGAGGCGAGCAGCCGCCGGCCCGACGAACGGGCCATCTTTCTCTATGCCACCGCGACGAAGCCTTCCGCGCACGCCACGCACCATCGGGGGATCGCCACATGAAGGCCGCGTTCATCGAGACGACCGGGGCGCCGGACATGATCCGGTATGGCGACCTGCCCGATCCCGTGGTCGGCCGCGGCCAGGTCCTCGTGCGGGTGCGGGCCTGCGCCGTCAACCCCATCGACACCTACGTTCGTGCGGGCATCGTGGCCATGCCGCTCACGTTCCCGTTCGTGGTCGGCTGCGACCTCGCCGGTGAGGTGGTCGCCGTCGGGCCGGGCGTCGATGGCCTGAAGCCCGGTGATCGCGTGTGGGGATCGAATCAGGGTCTCCTCGGCCGGCAGGGATGCTTCTCCGAACTGGCGGCGGTCGATGCGACGTGGCTGTATCGCACGCCGGCGGGCGTGTCGGATCGCGACGCCGCGGCCGGAGCGCTCGTGGGCATCACGGCCCACCTCGGGCTCGTGACGCACGCTCGGCTCGCCGCCGGCGAGACGATCTTCGTGAACGGCGGCTCCGGCGGCGTGGGCTCGATGGTCGTGCAGATCGCAAAGCGGCTCGGCGCCCGCGTGGTGGCGACGGCATCGCACGACGCCGGGATAACGCGGCTCGCGGGCTACGGAGTCGATGCCGTGATCGATCGGCGGCAATGCGGCGACCGCGACGGCTTCGCGGCGGCCGTGCGGGCCGCGATGCCCGGAGGGGCGAATGTGTGGTGGGAGGCACTCCGCGAGCCCGACTTCGACCAGATCGTGTCCCTGCTCGCCGATCGCGGCCGGATCGTGCTCATGGCCGGCCGCGAGGCGCGGCCCACGCTGCCGGTCGGCCCGTTCTACGTGAAGGAGGCCGTGCTCATGGGATTCGTCATGTTCAAGGCGTCGTGGCAGGAGCAGGCGGCGTGCGCGGCCGACCTCCATCGCTGGATGGCAGGCGGGCTCCGGGCGCCGATCGGTGCCGTCCTGCCGCTCGCCGAGACGGCCGCAGCCCAGCGCCTCCAGGAGGAGGGCACGATCGGCCGCACCGGACGACTCGACGGCAAGATCGTGGTGGAGCCTTGAGGCACCGTCGATGCGCATCACCTTCACACAGTCGGGCGGGTTCGCCGGGCTCTTTCGACACTGCCGCCTCGATGCGACGGCCCTGAACGCCGACGAACGGCGGGAAGTCGAGGCTCTCGTGCGCGAAAGCGGGCTCACCGAGTCGTGGGAGCGGTTCGCTGCGATGGCCCGCGACGTGAAGCAGTACGAGATCGAGATCGACCGCGACGGCGGCAGCGTTCGCGTCTGCTGTGATGACCAGTGCCTGCCGGTCGCGGCACGGCCACTCGTGGCGTATCTCGCGGCCCGCAGCCAGCCGGGACCGCCGGCCGGGCTCCGGGCCACCGGCGAGGCAGGGCGGGGCGGCGCGGAGGACTGGGGGCGGTTCAGCGGCGACGTCGTGGCCCGCTGGCTCGACGATGGTCGCTCGATGACGCTCGTCGAGCCCTTCGCCTACGTCGATCCCCGCGCGGAGCGGTGGGACGCGCCCGCGGGCGCGGTCGTGAACGGCGCGAGCATTCCGCAAGCCTTCTGGTCGCTCATCGGCGGACCCTTCGAGGGCCGCTTCCGAGACGCGTCGGTCGTCCACGACGTCGCCTGCGATGCCCGCACCCGCACCTGGCAGGCCACGCACCGGATGTTCTACGAAGCCTGCCGCTGTGGCGGCGTGGGCGACGTGCTTGCGAAGACGATGTATTACGCGGTCCACCATTTCGGGCCGCGCTGGCGGCTCGAGGAACGCCGGAGCATCGTGGCCGGCCGCGCTGTCGTCGAGCGCGTGGCCTTCGCGGAGCCCGCCCCGCCGTCTCCGCCGGGAATCGTCGCGGCCGTCCGGGGCTGGTTCGCCACGCACGACGTCGATGCCGACGAGATCCCCGCGTTGCCGGTTCCACCGGGCGGCGGTTCCCGTGCGGCCACCAGGCAGCGGGATTGAAGGCAGCGGACGGCTGGGTGCCGACGTGCCCCCGGACCACGACCACCGGCTCTCACGAGCGCGACTCACCGCTCGACCCGCGCCGTCGTGCCATCACCTCCCGCACCGCGCGGAGGTAATCCCGCTTCGACTCGGGACGGCGGGTGAAGTTGTGGAGATGCACTCGCCGCCGCACGCAGAGCGTCGCGACCGGCTCGATGCGGACCCCCGCGCGGATCGCCCGATCGGACCATTCGAGGTATTCCCCCGCCGACAGCCCGTCGAGAAACTCGCCGACGCGCCCCAACGCGGACCGTCTCACCACCATCGAAGGCAGCCCCACCCCGGGCTGCGGTCCCTGCGGGACGTCGAAGCGGGCCGCATCATCGGGGGCGAGGTCCGGCGAGACGAAGTGCTCCACCTGGCCCATCACGCCGTCCCACTCCGGATGCCGCTCGAGGGCCGTCAGCATGTCGTGCAGTCGCTCGTGCGGCCAGAGGTCGTCCGAGTCCTGGAAGGCGACGATCGGCAGCGTGATGGCATCGACACCATCCTGGGCGGCGCCGGCGAGGCCGCTGCGGCGTTGCCCCACCACCCGCACCCGATCGCCGAACGACGCGAGAATGCCGAGCGTGCCGTCGGTCGATCCGCCGTCGATCACGACGACTTCCCCGGGCGGCACGGATTGCGAGAGCACACTCTCGATCGATGCCGCAAGGTAGCGGGCGGAGTTCATGGTTCGCACCACCACGCCGACGTCGCTCATGCGAACTGCTCCAGGGGCCGGCATCGTTCCGGATGCCGGCGCACGAATTCCGCGATCGTCGCGAGGCCGGCCTCCAGGGTGACGCTCGGCTGCCAGCCGAGCGTCGCACGGGCCGCCGACGCATCCCCGCACAAGCGTACCACCTCACTCGTCGCCGGTCGCTCGCGGGCCACGACCTGGCGAATCGGGATCTCGCGGCCCACCACCCGCATGGCGAGCCGCGCGGCATCGCCGATCGAGATCTCGCGACCCGTGGCCAGATTGAACACTCTGCCGACGGCGCCCTCGGCCCGTGCGGCGGCCAGAAACCCGGCCACCGTGTCGTCGACATGCACGAAGTCGCGAGTCGGGCGGAGATCACCGAGGTGGATCTCGTCCGCGCCCGACAGGAGTTGCGCGACGATCGACGAGAGCACGGCACGGGTGGACTGTCGGGGTCCGTAGGTGTTGAACGGCCGGACGATGACGGCCGGCACGCCGACGCTGTGGTGCAGCGCCATCACCAAGGCATCCGCGGCAACCTTCGTGGCGGCGTACGGCGATTGCGGGGTGATGGGGTGGGTCTCCGACATCGGTACGACGCGGGCCGAGCCATACACCTCGCTGGTCGAGGTGTGCACGAGCCGCCGCACGCCGTGGCGGCGGCAGGCCTCGAGCACCCGCAGGGTCCCCGTGGCATTCGTCGCCAGGCACTGCTCCGCCGCCCGATAGGAGTGCGGAATCGAGATGATCGCCGCCAGGTGCAGAACCACGTCGCAGCCCGCCACAGCCTCGTCGACGCACGACGCGTCGGTGATGTCGCCGGCGACCACCTCGATCGACGCGTGCACGTCGGCGGGCAGCAGGTCCAGGTTGCCGTGGCCGGGACGGGAGCTGTAGTGGACGAAGGCCCGCACCTGCACTCCCTGTCGCACGAGGCTCTCGACGAGATGGCTGCCGATGAATCCGGCGGCACCCGTGACGAGATGGCGACCGGGCGGTGGAGATGCGCTGGTCATGATGAGGCTCGCAGGGGAAACCGGGCAGACGACTCCCACAAGTCCGCGATCGAAACGCCGAAATCGAACGTCGCGCCCGCAGTCGGCCCGAGCACCGCCCGCAGCGGCGCCGGGTCGCCGACCACGCGGCTCTGGTCGACGGAGTCGGGCGAATCCATGATCTTGATCGGCATCCCGCTGGCGGCCACGAGGGCTGCGGCCATCGCGTGGATCGATCTCCCGATCCCGGAGCAGATCTCGAGCGGCTGACGACGGTCGAGCACGTCGAATCGCTCGCCGACCGCGACGACGATCGCTGCCACATCGCGCACGTCGAGATAATCCCGCTCGGCGGCTCCATTGATGACGGGCAGGGTGTGGCCACCCGTGGCGATCACCTGCCGGAGCCGCCGCACGATCGCCCCCGGGGCGAGCGTCGCCGGAAGGTCCGGGCCGATGACATTGTGGACGTGAAGATGTCGCCACGGAATCCCGAAGCGATCCGACGCCTCCTGCGCGACGGCCCGCTGTTCGCGTTTCACGCAGGCATAGGCCCCCGTCCCCGGCAGCCGCTCCGCCACGGAACCGAGCGTCAGGACCCTGGCGGAGGCGCCCGACGAGGCGATCGCCTCGAAGAGGAGCCTGGTGGAATCGACATACGCCCGCGGATCCGGCGGCTCGCCGGCATGAGCCACGGAGCCGGCGGCATGGACGACGACCGCGTCGGGCGCCACCCCACGCAGGCAATCCCGCAGCCCCACGGCGGATCGCGCCAGCGTGCCGCCGATCGGCAGGCAATCGGGTGCGGCCGCGACCAGGGCCCGGCCGATGTAGCCGGTGCCTCCGAAGACGATCAGCCGCGGGCCATCGAACTTGCGACTCATGATCGCCTGCTCGGGTGGAAGGCTGATCCAGGTCCGCCGCCGCACGTCGGTGCTGTCGGGCTGGTGCGCGTCATCAGAGTCGCCATTGGTCTCCGGGTTCGTAGCCGAGCCGTTCCAGGGCGTCCCCGAATCGCTCGTGAAAGCGGCGACGCAACCGCTCGTCGAACACCTCCCGCCACTGCGCAGGCCGCCCGTCGGAGACGTGCGCGGGGTCGGCCACCCGCCCCCCGAACAGGCTCCGTTCCCGAATGATCCCCTCCAGGGTCGGCAGCACCTGTGCATCGTAGCCCAGGAAGAGGAGGATTCGCCGGAACAGGCTGAGATCCCGGTCTTCGACAAGATCCTCGTACTTCGCCTCGAAGAACTCGGGGCGGCTCCGGTCCCACGCGAGCATGTCCCGGATCGTGTGCGCTCCGGCGTGGTCCATCTCGAAGAGCACCGCGTCGCCGAGGGAGCGTCGCCGGCGGATCGCCTCCTGGTAGGTCAATCCCCAGAACCGAAGGCGGCGCTCGTGCAGCCACGGCTCCGAAGCCCGCGCATGGTAGCGGGCGCCGGAGATCAAGACGTCCCGCGGATCCCGGATGAGATGCAGGCCGCGGTACGGTCGGCCGAGGGTGGCGAAATCGAACCGGCTGTGATCCTGGAAAAACACCCGCGTCGTCGGCGGCATGTGGCCTTGGGGGCCGCCATACAAATGCTCGCCGAGGGCGGTGCAAAACCCCTCGAAGAGTTCCAGCATCCATTTCGTGCCGGTCTTGTGATGGGTGCCCACGAGGATGAGCGGGATGGTGTGGCGGGGTGTCGTCATGGCGGGTGTGTCCGACGGTATCCCGAGGCCCGGATGCTCGCAATCGATGGCGGGGTGATAGCCGCAGACTCGATCAACAGGCCCGATCCTTGCAGCGGGCGAGGGCCCGCAGGGAGCGCCACCGGGACCACCGCACGCGCCACGCGTCGGAGGCCAGCCGGACCAGCCGCCCGGTGATGCCCGGCTGATGCTCGCGGTTCGCCGCCTCCATGGCCCGCATGGCGCGGACGTAGCCTGCTCCGCCGGTGAGCAGGCCCTTCACCAGCCGCCAGCCCGGCCCGAGGCTGCACAGGTAGACGAGGTCCGTGTTGAGCGGCCCGGATTCGCATTGCGCACGAAACAGTTCCGCGAGCAGCGCTGAAGAAGCATCGATCGGGGGCCGCGCCCGCAGCGGCTGCAGGCCGTTTTCGGCGAGGATGATCTCGAACGCTCCGAGGGCCGCATCGAGCCCGATCCGCCGGGCCTCTCGATCGGTCCACGTCGCTTCGCCGGCGTCGGTCGCCAGCAGCCGCAGCCAGCCCGAGGCGTCGAGCAGGTCGCGAAGGCACTCGTCGGGCACGAAGTCGTTCCGCAACGAGTGATGGGCCGCCAAGAGCAGCCCCAGTCCGGGCCGCACGAGGGGCACCTCGTCGGTCAGCACGCGGATCATCCTGGCATCGGCGATCATGGCCGCCACGTCGAAGCCGCCCAGGCGCCAGTGCACGTCGATTTCGCCGCCGTCGCCGCCCCGGAGGCTCAGGGATTCGTTTCCCGCGCTGCCGGGTGACGTTCGGGAGAATCTCACGATGTCTTCCCGGCGGACCCCTTCCACCTTGGGCGCGTATCCGGCAGCGACGAGCGCGTCGAGCGCCGCGTCGGCGCGCTCGGGCGGCACGGCGATGTCCGTGTCGCCGACACCCCGTTGGGGCTGGCCGCCGTGGAGCCAGCCGACGGCCGCGATGCCCTTGAAGCCGACGGCCGGAATGCCCGCGGCGCGGAGGACCTGGAGCGCGCGACACCCGCCCTGAATCCCGCGGGTCGTGCGGACGAGGCTCTCCAACCGCCGCTGCGAATACTCCGCCGCGTCCGCGGGCGGGATCCATCCAGGCGAGTCGTTCAGGCGTAGAAACATCTGCGGCAAGACGCGAAGCGTCGCACACCGGTCGACGAGCCGCCGCCAGTCGGAGGGGCTCGCCGGCGCCGGGGCGAGCGGGGCCACGCCTGCCAGCCATCGCAGCACGCTCGTGGCGGCCCAGGGCGACGCCGGCTCCGCCGTCGCCCTCGCTCGGGCGGCGCTGCCCTCATGCACGGCCATCGGATCGGCCCTCCGCGTGGTCCAGGGCCGCCTCCACACGCTCGAGCATCGTCCCGATCGAGTGGTGCTGCTCCACCCACTCCGCTGCCCGAGCGCTCAATCGGTCACGCTCATGCTCGTGGGTCACGAGCCGCAGGCAGCGTTCCGCAAAGGCTTCGGGTGCATCGGCGACGAGCGCCTGATCCCCGTCGCTCACGCCGAGACCAGCGACGCCGATCGTGGTGGACACGACGGGCGTGCCATGGCGGAAGGCCTCGAGGATCTTGATCCGTGTGCCGCTGCCGGCGCGCAAGGGCACGACGAGTTGCCCGGCCCTGGCAAACTCGGGCCCGACGTCGGGCACCGCTCCAACGACATCGACGCCGTCCGCGACGAGCAGCGCCGGCCGCTCGGGCAGGCCCGAGCCGACCACGCGGAGCCTCACGTGCGGTGAGCGAGAGCGAATGAGCGGGAGAATGTCGCGGATGAAATGCCCGACGCCGTCCTCGTTCGGGAGGTAGTTCAGCGTGCCGAGAAACAGGATCGTCAGCGGATCTCGGGCCACGCCCGCCGCCCGCGTCACCGGCGGCAGGACGTTCGGCAGGAGCGTGATGGATGCCTGTGGATACCGTTCGCGGAGCGCGCGCACGTCGTGCGGGTTCGAGAGAAACACCCGGTCGAACCGGGGCATGATCATCGCGCGGGCCACGGTGTGTCGCCGTGTCATGGCCGCGATCGCTTCGGCCACGTCGGTCTCGCCTCGGGTCCTGCGCAGGGCAGCCAGCATCGGGGCGAGATCGTTCTCGTCGTCGTCGAGGTCGAGCAGCATCACCCGGGGACGGAACGACGCGCCGCACCGGAGGCCGATCGGGGCTACCACCTGACGGAACACGAACACCGCGTCGATCGACTGCCCCAGCCCGGCGGCTCGCAGCGCGTCCCCGACGATGGCCGGCAGTGCGGAGAGCCGATCCGGCTGGATCACGATCATCGCGGCCGCCCGCTCGCGGACCCACGACCGGTCGGCGACGTCGGGCGTCGGTCCCCAGCATTCGGCGTGCACGACGATGACGGGCCCCCGGGAGCGAAGGCAGTCGAGCAGCGCTGCGGCGCGCATATGGCTGCCGCCGCCCGTCGGGCTCGGAAGCACCGGCGTCAGCATGAGGGTGACCGGTCTCATGGGCGACCCGCGATCCGACGTGCGCAGCGAACAGTCCTGCGGATCCCGGAACTCACGGCGTCTTCGAGCCGGATCGTCGGACTCGGAAAGCGCGACGGTCGCGGCACTCCCGGAATCACGCCGTGCGCTTCCCGCAGGCGGTCGGCGACCACCGGCACCAGGGCGGAGGCCATCTGGAACACGCTCTCCCAGTCGAGCGGCAGCGCGGCCAGGAAGGCCACGTCGGCCTGCCAGGGGATGACGTCGTTCCAGCCGCCCTCGGGTGCCAGTCGCGAGAGCAGCAGGGCTTCGGCGGACAGCGATTCAGCCGGCTCCGCGAAGAGCATCCTTTCCGCCATCCCGGATCGCCAGGGCGGCGGCACGACGTGCCGCCACGCGACGCGGAGCGATTCCTCCTCTCGATCGAGCATCAGACCGTGTGCCCAACTGCGGACGGGCCGCGGAGGCACGGGCATCCGCGGTTGCCATCGGTCCTGGCGCAGGATCTCCACGGCCCCATCGACGTGCCGCCGCGGCAGGAGCACGGTGATGTCCGTCGCCGGCCGCACGGCACCGTCTTCCCGAACCTGGAGGAATGCCGCGGTCGACCCGCCGATCATCACGGGGGCGACGCCGCCGGCATTGAGCACGCCGACGATGCCGCGGGCCCGGGCCGCGAAGACCGCCCCCTGCGTCCAGGCACGGCGGGCAAATCCCGTCAGGAGCGGCGCGGCCGGGTCGCCCGCCTGCAGGAGGCCGCGTCGCGCCGCCGGGATCAACGGCAGCAGCAACTTGTCTCGCCACGGGATGGAATCGATGTCGGTCCCAGATCGCCACCGGGACCACGCCACGGCGGCTTCCGCGTCAGATCCTGCCGTCACGCACGCGAGCAGCGGGTCGGTCATGAGCGCCCCGACCTCCCGGCCTGGAGTGCTCGGCGCTTCTCCATCTGCCAACGGATCGCCAGCGGATAGTCCGCGAGCGCCGCGCGGTCACGGGTGGAGTTCGCGGCGTGGACCCGGCGCCGGACGAGTGTCTGCGGCAGCACGTGCGACACGAGGCCCAGCGCCTGCGTCCATCCATACCAGGCGATGAATTCTCCCGTGCGGAAGGGCGGAAACGGGCCGGCGACGGCGAAGGCCTCGCGGCGGCCGAGCAGGGCGGAGGCCGAAGGAAACGGCGCCGGCTCCTGCCTGCACGGCGCGCATCCGGCCGGATCGGCGAACTCCGAGCCGTGGCAGTAGACGAAGGAGACGTCCGGCCGTGCCTCGAGGAGAGCCAGTTGCAGCGCCAGCTTCTCCGGCATCCAGGTATCGTCGGCGTCGAGCGTCGCGATCAGTCCGCCGGCGGCCACGGCGATTCCGGCATTGCGGGCCGCCGCCGCGCCGCGGCCGGATGCATCCGACACGATCCGCACCCGGTCGCCAAACGTCGTGCGCACGAGGTCGGGAGTGCCGTCGGTCGATCCGTCGTCGACGACGATGACCTCCAGGAGGCAGTCCGCGGGCAGGTTCCGCTGGTCGTGGACGCTTTCCACGGCCTGGCAGACGAATCGGGCTGCATTGAGCGCCGGGATCACGACGCTCACCGTCAGCGGCCGGCCGGTGGCCGCCGGCGCCGGTGTCATCGCCGCACCCCGGTGCGGTTCGCGAGCGCCGCACGCCGCGCGAGCTCGAGCAACTCGCGGCGGGTGGTGGCGGCATCGCCCGACTGCGCGCCGGCATGCACCCGCCGATCGACCAAGGTGTCGGGGACCTCGACGAACGGCAGCTGCCGGCCGCGAAACGCCCGAAACCATTCCATGTCGCTCGTGGCCTTGAGATCCTCGTCGAAGCGACCGAGCTCCAGAAACACCTGGCGTCTGCAGCAGACACAGCTCGGTGTCCAGGCGAGCACGTCGGTGTCGACATGCTCGGCCCGCTGCCACGAAGGCAGCGTTTCCCCGGGCATCAGACCGATCCGTTGCTTGCAGACCGACAGCCGGGCCTCCGGCGTCGTGGCGAGCGCCTCGCGATGGCGACGCAGCGCCGCGGGCCGCAGCAGGTCGTCCTGGTCGAGGAACGCGATCAGGTCTCCGCTCGCGGCCGCCACGCCCGCGTTCCGCGCGGCGGCGGGTCCGCGGTTCGACTGCGTGAGGCAGAGCACGCCGGGGATCCCGCGGGCGATCGCGGGCCCGCCGTCCGTCGATCCATCGTCGACCACGATGATCTCGGCGGGACGCTCCTCCTGCCCGAGCACCGACGCCACGGCCTCGGCGATGAACCGCTCGCCCTGGTAGAGCGGAATGATCAGGCTCACGCGGAGCATGTCTCGAGAATCTCCCGAATCGCCTCGGCGGCGCCGCGTGGATCGCTTCCCACGTGCAGTTCGAAGGTCGACAGGCTCGAGACCAGACGCTCGACGTTCTGCGCGTCGTCGGGTCCCGCCCCGGGAAGTTGGCCCACGGTGCTCGGGAAGATCGCCGCCAGTGCGTCACCCCGCGAGCCTCCCTGGCCTCGCGTTCGAGGGCCAGGGACGATGCGTGGCAGCACGATCGCGCGGAGGGGCTGGCGTGCCGTCAACGATCCGGCGCACACCTCGTCGACGAGAAACACCCCCTTGCCGCTCCCGCCGCGTTCGAACGAGTCGGCGTTGATCGAACGCCCGCGATACGCCGGGAGTCGCTCCACGTCAGCACGGCCGACGAGTTTGCCCGTGCCGTAGAGCGCGTGGACGGTCAGGCCCGTGGGATCGACGAGACAATAATCATCGCCCACGTAGCGCAGGCCATGGGCGGCCGCCGCGAGCGCCGTGCTCGACTTTCCTGAGCCGCCCTTGCCGACGACGAGCAGGCCCCCGCGGTCGTCCCCGACAGCCGCGCCGTGCACCATCTGCAGTCCGTGGCGGGAAAAGTAGTCGTGCAGGATGAACCGCAAGGGCGCGCCGACCTCCCAGAACGGATAGGGCCGGTCGTCGATCTTGATGGCCCAGGCCCGGCCGCGCGGCCGGTCGACGACGCTCAGCACGTTGCCGCCCGGGTCGAAGATCGCGGTGATGGTTTCGGTGTGCAGGTCGACGACTTCGCCCCGCGGCCCGCACAGCGTGCTCCAGTTCGACGCGAGCGACTCGGCGAGGTTGGCGACGAACGGCGCCGCTGCGGCCGGGGTCCCCCGCCACATCTGCACGCGCAGTGCAGGCTCCGAGGTGTCGTCCGGCGCAGCGGATGGGATCGCGGAGACGAGGGCGGCCGTATCCGTGTCGGCCGGGGCCGACACCATGATCCGATGGCCGGCCACCGAGTGGCGCGTCGTGGTCACGGATGCGGCGGTGGCCTCGAACCAGCCGTCGAGCCGGTCGAGGATCGCCACGGCGGTCGGTGGTGTCGCAAGCCGCGGCGGTCGGCGGCGATTGCCCCACGGCCGAATTTGCTCGTGCAATTCGTCGTGGATCGTGACGTCTCCCGTCGCCTCCGATGTCGTGGCCGGCACGTGACCATCGTCGACGCGCTCCACGAAGCCGCCCTCGAGCAGGTGCCGCACGACCGTCTCACCATGGAGGCATGTGGGGCCGGATTCGATCGACCGCCAGGCCCGTGCCGCCTCCCCATCGAGGCGACAGTAGATGCCCCGATCCCGGTTCACGACGACGACGGTCGAGTCAACTCCGGCCGCCACGACATCGGCCCCGGAGAGCCGCACCGCCGCGCCGCCCGGCTCGGCCGCGTGTCCGGCCGCCTGTGGCCAGCCCACGGCCGGGTCCACCTCGTGGACGGGGTCGAGCAGCAGGAGATCCTGCAGTTCGCGGTAGGCATCGAGTCGCGGAGCGACGTAGGCGGCGCGGTCCGTCGCGGTCGGCGAGCCGGCTGCCGCCGCCGCTCCGGCACCATCCACGACGAGGCGTTCCCGCTCCAGATCGGCGAGGAAGATGGTCGCGTCGGCGAGGGCGGTGGCGTGACTCACGTCATAGAGCGCGACGAGTTCGTCGGCGAGATCC
>CAIXGY010000295.1 GCA_903919035.1 uncultured Planctomycetaceae bacterium
CAGGGTCCGCCCCGCGCGGTCACGCCGGATGCAGCGCCGCCTCCGCCAGAAACTCGAGCACCGCCCGGTTGAAGACGGCAGGTGCCTCCAGCGGCGTCATGTGACCCGCGTGCGGCACCACGAGCAGCCGCGCGCGGGGCATCACGGCGAGCGCCGCCTCCATGCAGGCCGGCGGCGTGATCGCGTCTTCGGCGCCCACGACGAGGAGCGTGGGCACGGCGACGCGGCGGAGCGGCTCGGTCATGTCGGGCCGCGCGCCGAGCGCCGCGAGCGCCGCCTGGATCGTCGCCACCGGCTGCCGCTCGATGGCGACGCGGAGCGCGGCCTCGAGCGCCGCCCGACCGGCCGCGGCCGCGGCCCCGGGCGAGCCCGCGAGGAGCCGCGGCACCATCGCGTCGGCCAGGATCCGCTGGCCCACCCGGCCCACCTTCGTCGCGAGATCGACGCGGGCCGCGCGGGCTTCGGCGGTGTCGGCCTCCAGTCTCGTGTCGGCGAGCACGAGGGCGGCGACGCGGTCGGGATGCCGCACGGCGAGATGCTGGGCGACGTAGCCCCCCATCGACAGGCCGCAGACGACGGCAGGCCCGCAGTGGAGGGCCGCCAGGAGCGCCGCCGCGTCGTCGGCGAGCTGCTCGATGCTCGTGGGCTCCGTGCCACCGCTCGCCCCGAAGCCGCGTTGATCCGGGACGACGAGTCGCAGATGGTCGGCGAGCGGTTCCTGCTCACACCACATGGCGTGGTCGAGCGGGAAGGCGTGCAGCAGGAGCAGCGGCAGGCCGCTGCCGGCCGTGCGGACAGCCAGCACCGTGTCGCCGACCCCGATGCGATGGATCGAGGATGCCATCACGCGTCGGGCTCGATGCCAAGGTCGCGGATCGTGACGAGCGCCTCGAGCGGGATGCCCCGGGCGGCCAGCGCCTCACGGCCGCCGGCGAGCCGATCGATGACGACGACGACCCGCTCCACCACGAGACCGAAATCGCGGGCCCGGTCGATCGCCACCAGCGACGAGCCGGCGGTGGTCACGACGTCCTCGACGATCACCACCCGCTGCCCCGGCTCGACCGGACCCTCGACGTAGCGCTTCGTCCCGTGATCCTTCGGCTCCTTGCGGACGAGAAATCCGCGGAGCGGCAGATTCGCGACACCGGCCATCGTGACGACGGCGCTGGTGATCGGGTCGGCCCCGATCGACATGCCGCCGACCGCGTCGGGCAGCGGCCCGAGCGACTGGAGCAATTCCAGGATCGCCCGACCCACGAGCATCGAGCCACGGGCCTCGAGCACGACCTGCTTCGCATCCAGGTAGAAACTCGCCTCCCGGCCCGAGGCCAGCCGGAAGGTGCCCCGCTTGAGCGCCCGCGTCGAGATCAGGTCGACGAGTTCACGAACGATGGGCGAGGCGGAAACGCTCATGGCAGGCTCGCGAAAGGGCGTGAGGACGTGCGGCAGTATAGAAAGGATGCACGGCCGGGTTTTTTGACCGGGATACGGTGGGCCGTAAGATTTCCGGGAAGACACGGGATCGAGCCTTCGCGCCTCCCCGGGAAGAGGACGTGGTTCCGCGACAACGTCGCCCGGATCCGCGTCGATGGAGTCAGGCCATGTGGCGAGATGCGGGGTCGTGCGTATCGCGCCGGATGACCTGGGCGGTGGCGATCGTCGCCGCGTTCGCCTGCGCCACGGGCCGCGCGGCCGGAACGCCCGCGGTACTCGTGCCGGTCCGCCTGCCGATCACCGGCACCCGCGATACCCAGGTCGAGGCCGCGGTGCTGCGGCAACTCGACCGGCTGACGGCCGATCCGGCCCGCCGGGGCGTGCTCGTGCTCGAGTTCACCGCCGCCGGTGACGACGCCGTCACGGCGAGCGACTTTGGCCGATCGCTCGAGCTCGCGCGGTTCCTCTCCGGCGAGCGGCTTGCGGGAGTGAAGACCGTGGCATTCCTGCCGGAGGGCGCCTCGGGCCACGCCGTCTTGGCGGCGCTCGCCTGCGAGGAGATCGTGATGCCCGCCGACGCCACGCTCGGGCCCGCGGGCGTGGCTGAGACGACGATCGACGACGCGGTGCGGGCGGCCTACGCACAGATCGCGAACCGGCGCCGGACGATTCCTCCCGCCGTCGCGGTGGCGCTGGTCGATCCGGCCGCCCGCGTGGTCCGGGTCGCCACCGAATCGGGCGAGCGGTTCGCGGCGGCGGCGGACGTGCCGCAGATCCGCGAGTCGGTGGCCGTGATCGGCGTCGAGGCTCTCGAGCCCGTGCCACTGGAACTCACCGGCCGCCGCGGCCGCGAACTCGGGTTCGTGCGGCTGCTCGCCGGGACCGTGGACGAACTTGCCCGGGGGCTCGACCTGCCGCCGGAGGCGCTCGCCGCCGATCCCTCGCGCGACGGCGGCTGGCGACCGGCGCTGGCGACGCTCGACGGGGCGATCACGGCCGATGCGGTGAGTCGCGTGCGCTCGCGGCTCGATCAGGCCGTCGCCGACGGTGCGAATCTGCTCATCCTGCGGATCGACTCGGCGGGCGGCACGCCCGAACAGAGCCTCGTGCTCGCCTCGTGGCTGGCGGCCCTCGATCCCGAGCGCGTGCGCTCGGTCGCGTGGGTGCCGCGCGAGGCCCGCGGCGACGCGGCGCTCGTGGCCGCGGCCTGCGACGAGATCGTGATGCAGCCGGATGCCGTCCTCGGCGGCGAGGGTGCTGCGACGCTCGGCGACCGCCAGGCCGAGAGCGTGGCCGCCGCCTGGAAGGCGGGCGTGGCGCGGCCGCGCGGCCGGACCTGGTCGCTGCCGCTCGCCCTCGCGCTGCCGGGCATCGTCGTGCACCATGCCGCACAACCGGCCAGCGGACGCCGCGAGTGGCTCTGCCCTGAGGAACTCGCGGCGCGGCCGGATCACGACGCCTGGCAGTTGGGTGCCCCGCTCGGGACGGCACCGCTGCGGCTGGCGGCCCGCGGGGCGGAGGAGATCGGAATCGCCACCCACGTGGTGGATGGGCTCGACGGCCTGCGGAAGGCGTATGGCATCGATGCCGCGGTGGCGCTGCCGCAGCCGGGCTGGGCCGAGGAGTTGCTCGCCGCACTCGCGAGTCCGGGGCTCGCGTGGCTGCTCCTGCTCATCGGCGGGGCGGGGCTCTACGTGGAACTCAAGACTCCCGGCTTCGGCTTCGGCGGCTTCGTGGCGATGGTGGCCTTCATCGTCTACTTCTGGAGCCAGTACCTGCACGGCACGAGCGGCTGGCTCGAGGTGATGCTCTTCCTCGCCGGCCTCGTCTGCGTGGCGGCCGAGATCCTCGTGCTGCCCGGGTTCGGCGTGCTCGGCCTGGGCGGCGGCCTGCTCGTGATCGCCGCGCTCGTGCTCGCCAGCCAGTCGTTCGTCCTGCCGACGAACCAGTATCAGATCCGGCAGATGCAGTGGTCCCTCACGGGCATCCTCGGAGCGATCCTCGGCGTGGCGGCGGTGGCCGCGCTGCTGCGGCGCTGGCTGCCGGCGACGCCGGTGCTGCGGCACGTGCTCCTGGAGCCTCCGGCGCTTCCGACCGAACTCGACGACGATGCGGATCTCATGGGCGCCGAGGGCATGACGACCACGCGGCTGTCCCCCTTCGGCAAGGCGCTCGTGGCCGGCGCGATCCGCGACGTGACGACCGACGGCCGGCTCGTCGAGCCGGGCACACCCGTGCAGGTGGCGGAGGTTCGCGGCGGCCGCATCACCGTGCGACCGGTCGGCCCATGACACCGCTCGTCTGGATCGTCGCGCTGTTCCTCGTCGGGCTGGCCGTGCTGGTCCTGGAGGTGTTCGTGCCCTCCGGGGGTGTGCTCGGGTTCCTGAGCGTGATCGCGATCGTGGCCGCGATCGTGGAGGCATTTCTCGAGCAGGGTACGGCCTTCGGTCTGGCCGTGCTTGGCGTGGCGTTCGTCGCCGTGCCCGCGGTGCTCGCTGGTGCGTTTCGCGTCTTTCCCGAGACGCCGTTGGGCCGGCGGGTGTTGCCGCCCCCGCCGGGTGGTGACGACGTGCGGCCGCGCGCGGCCCGCCGCCGGCACCTCGAGGGCCTCGTCGGCCGCCGCGGCCGCGCGGTCGGTGAACTCGTGCCCTGGGGCACGGTCGAGATCGAGGGCGTGGTCTGCGACGCGGTGAGCGAGGTCGGTCCGATCGCCGCCGACGCGGCCGTGATCGTGGCCGGGGTCGATGCCGCCGCGGTCGTGGTCCGGCCGGCCACGACGCGGCCGGATCCGCCGGCCGCCCGACCGTTACGCCCGGAACAGCCGCACCAGACGGACGCCGACGTCCGATCACGGACGCTGGAGGAGTTCGATTTCGAGGGGCTCGAGCCTCCGGCCGCTTGACCGGCGGCGGTGGACGAACCACTGTTGCATGCAGCGTTCACGGTCCTGGCGGCCGCGGCGCGCGCCTCCGGAGTCTCGCGATGCCGACGCTGATCCTTCTCGGCCTGGGCCTGTTCGCCGTCCTCGTCGTGTTCGCCCTGCTCGCCCGCTACCTTCGGCTGTGGGTGCAGTCCTACGCCTCGAACGCCGGCATCGGCCTGTTCGACCTCGTGGCGATGAGCTTCAAGAAGATCAACCCCACGGTGATCGTGCGGAGCAAGATCATGGCCGTGCAGGCCGGGCTCGGTGACTCAAGCGGCGTCACCCGCCAGGCGCTCGAGGCCCACTACCTGGCCGGCGGCCGCGTGCCGCTCGTCGTGCAGGCGCTCATCGCCGCCAACAAGGCGAAGATCCGGGAACTCGACTTCAAGCTCGCCGCGGCGATCGACCTCGCCGGCCGCGATGTCCGCGAGGCTGTGCAGACGAGCGTCTACCCGAAGGTCATCGACTGCCCGGGGAGGAACAGCGGCCGCGATTCGCTCGACGCCGTCGCCAAGAATGGCATCCAGCTCAAGGTGAAGGCGCGGGTGACCGTGCGCACGAACCTCAACCAGCTCATCGGCGGCGCCACCGAGGAGACGATCATCGCCCGCGTGGGCGAGGGCATCGTGTCGGCGATCGGCTCGGCGGAGCGGCACACCGACGTCCTGGAAAATCCCGACGTGATCTCGAAGACCGTGCTCGCGCGGCGACTCGACGCCAACACCGCCTTCGAAATCGTGTCCATCGACATCGCCGACATCGACGTGGGGGCCAACATCGGGGCCCGGCTGCAGGCGGACCAGGCCGAGGCCGACACCCGCGTGGCCCGGGCCAACGCCGAGGGGCGGCGGGCCATGGCCGTGGCCCGCGAGCAGGAGATGATCGCGAGCATCGAGGAGAGCCGCGCCGGCCTCGTCGAGGCGGAGGCCGCGGTGCCGCGGGCGGTGGCCGACTCCCTGACCTCGGGTCAGCTCGGGATCTTCGACTACTACAAGCTTCGCAACCTGCAGGCCGACACCGAGATGCGCCGATCGATCGCGGGCGGGAGCGGACAGCCCGCCGCAGCCGCCTCCTCCTGACGCCCGGAATCCATGGACGCCTTGCTGCCGCTCGCCGCCGGCCTCGACTGGATCGAGGGCATCCTGCCGGTCCTGTTCCTGCTCGTGTGGATCGTGTCGCAGGTGCGGAACCTGTTTCGCGGCGGCGAACCCGCGCAGCCGCGCCGGCCCGTGGTGCCGCGCCGTGCGCCAGTGCCACCGCCCGCCGATGGCGATGCCCGGCAGGAACTCACGCGGCAGATCGAGGAGTTTCTGAGGCGGGCGAACGGTGAGCCGCCGCGCGTGCCGCAGGCCGATCCGCGCCGCGGCGCCGCGACGCCGGCTGGCGGCCGGGACGCCCGGCCGCAACCGCGTCGCAGCGATCCCCCGCCGCTTCCCACCGCGCGGCCGGTCGTCCGTGAGAGGCGACCCACTCCCGCCGCGCCAACGCAGTCCCGCGCCATCGGCACGCTCGGCGGTCATGCGACCGACGTGTCGACGCACGTTCGTGACGCCTTCGCGCACGAACTGGAGCATCTGCCGTCTGGCCTCGGTGCGTCGGCGACGCCCGCGGCGACGACGGCCGGGTCGGAGACGCGGGTGGGCGGCATCGTGCAGATGCTCCGCGATCCCGCCACGCTGCGGCAGATGGTGATCGTCCGCGAGGTGCTCGATCGGCCCGTCGATCGCTGGTGAGCGCGGGTCGCGGGATCTCGCAACACACGCCACGACTATCGCGAGTGGACGTATTCAATCAACGCAAGCATCCACGGAGTCGCCGGCCAGTGCCGTGACTGCCGCCCTAGTCAACTTATTCGGGGTGAGGTCGCTGTCGTGCCAGGTGTGCATGTTGCTGGTTCATGACGGTACTTGGCGGGTCCGTGTGGTTGCGCTGAAGCAGTGTGCGCTGGTTGCGGATCTTCCCGGCCGTCAAGGCTCTCGCCACCAGCAGGCAAAACTCGCGGTCTTCTGCCAGTCGAAACTGGGCACGCCGCAGCGACACATTCCGCTGGCCCATTCCACGAGTCAGTCCGTAGAACCAACCGCCCATCGAGAAGTAAGCGATAGGCACATCCATTTCGCACAGCGTCTGAATAGCCTGCGTGGTGAGTTGGATGTTGCCGAAAAGGTTGAGCTGGCAGATCTCGCCGATTCGAATCTCCTCGACCACTCGATCCTTGTCTGAAATCCGTAGCACATTGCCGGTCTTGCCGACCCGCAAGCCCGGCGTGTTGAGATAGAGCGGCCTGAGTTCGTCCCGTGCGGGCACCAGTTTGCGCACCTCCGCCGGCGGCAAGGCATCGGCGGGAGGGGCTCGCAGGGAAGGTGCGATCGTGATTGCTGAAATGCCGGCGTCATGATCACCGAGAAGGTCGATGGTTCGAGTCTCGTCCGGAAGGCAGATACCGACGAGCGAGCATCGCGGGCACTTCGGGCTGTCGATGAGCGGCTCAGGCACAAGCGACCCGGAGGCGATTTCTCGGGCACGAGCGAGATTGGCGATAGCCCAGGCAACCGTCGCATCGTCGATAGCGATCCTGACTCGCTGTTTTGTGCTCGTGTAATAAAGCACGGCGTCCGTGCATGCGTAGCCGTTGTCCCGCAACACGATGGCTTGAGCAGCCATCTGAGCCCGATCTGCATCCCAGGCCTCGAGTGTGCCGTCGTCCGCGACGCGTGGCCTTCCTCTCTTGTAATCAACGGGCACGACGGAGCCATCGGCAACCTCGATCAGGTCCATCTTGGCGATCAACCCCACGCGGTCGCTGGCGAGCATCACGCTTCTGGCGTGGAGCACGTCATCAGGCGCTAGTTCCTCGACGGGGGGGAGTTCACCCTTGCCGCCATCGACGCGGGCATGCCGAATGGATCCTTCGACGGTCTCTCGGTTGTGGGCAAACACACCGTCAACGTGCTCATAAAAGAAGAGCCGCGGGCAGTACACGAACTCGTTGAGCATGCGGGCAGGCATGTAC
>CAIXGY010000296.1 GCA_903919035.1 uncultured Planctomycetaceae bacterium
CTCAGTCGTTTGATCGGGGGCGATGCCGACCGGCGCGGATGCATGGCTGCACGTCGTGCGGGGTGGTCCGTCCATGGGAGCCATGCATTCACGCCTCGCCGTGCTCCCGCCAGGTGGGCGGAAGCCTCCGTCGCTGTGGATGCATGGCTGAACGTCGTGTGGGGTGGCCCGTCCATGGGAGCCATGCCTCCAAGGCTCCTCCGGCTTTCGCCCACCTGGCGACTCATCCGTTTGATCGAGGGCGACGCCGACCGGCGCGGATGCGTGCCGATCCTGTGGGATCCGCCTCATGTCCCGCGGCGGCGCGGTGCGGCCGCAACCTTGTCGCGCGGTTGTGCGGGGCCGTCGACGAATTTCTCAGGCTGGCCCGTGAGTTCGTAGAGAAACCGGCTCGGCTTGCAGGGCTTGCTCTTGCCCCACTTCGTGCGGGTCAGACAGAGCGAGAGCACCAATCGCCGCTTCGCGCGGGTCACGCCCACGTAACACAGCCGCCGCTCCTCGTCGATGGCGAGCAGCCCGTCGGCGAGAGACCGGTGATGAGGCAGCAGGCCCTCCTCCAGGCCCACCATCCACACGCAGTCGAACTCCAGGCCCTTGGCGGCGTGGAGCGTCATCAGGCGCACCACGTTGCTCTGCGGCTTCTCCTCGGTGAACCGATCCTCCTCCTCGACCTGGAGCACGAAGTCGTCGAGAAAGCCGCGGACCAAGTGGCCGAGGTCGGCGATGCCCCCCTCGGCGGCCTTGGCCCGCTCGTGCTGGTCGAGCGCCGCCGCCACCTCCTCCACGCAACTCCACCGCGTCTCGGCCTCGGCCGGGTCGTCGGCGTAGTCCTTCTGGAGGAACGTCCGGTAGCCGACCCGTTCGAGCACGTCGCGGAGCAGGGGGGCAGCGCGGGTCTGGCCAGCCGTCGGGGTGGGGGCGGCCGCCAGCGTGGACTGCAGGGCCGAGAGGGCCGCGATGCCCCCGGCGGCCGCGTTCGAGAGCCTTCCGGCGGAACGCGCGTCGAGCAACTGCTGCCACAGGCTCCGGCCTGCCACCGTGGCCGCCGCCCGCGCCCCCTGGAGGGCCGGCGCCGAGATCCCGCGGGGCGGCACGTTGGCGATACGTGCCAACGCCAGGTCGTCGTCGGGCTCGACGAGGAATCGCAGGTAGGCCATCACGTCCTTCACCTCACGGCGGTCGAAGAACGATCGGCTGCCGACGAGCTCATAGGGGATGTTTCGCCGCCGCAACTCCTGCTCGAAGCAGCGGGTCTGCTCGCCGGTGCGCACGAGGATCACGGCCTCGGAGGGGGCGACCTGCCGTTCCCGCAGGAGGCTTTCCAGGTCGCCGACCACGCGGCGGGCCTCGTCGACCTCGTCCTGGGCCTGGATGATCGCCGGCGGCACGCCGGCCGGCGCAGACGTGTAGAGCGTTTTGCCGTGGCGCCGGGAGTTGCGCTCGATGAGCAGATTCGCCGCGCGGATGATCTCGGGCGTCGAGCGATAATTCTCCTCGAGCCGGACGACCTTCGCCCCCGGCCAGCGGGTCTGGAAGTCGAGGATGTGCGAGATCTCGGCGCCGCGCCAGGCGTAGATCGACTGGTCATCGTCGCCCACCACGCACAGGCTCCGATGGTCGCGGGCCAGGGCGGAGAGGATCCGCTCCTGGATGCCGCTCGTGTCCTGATATTCGTCGACGAGCAGATGGTCGAAGCGGCCCGCTTCGGCGCGGCGGATCCGCTCGTCCGCCATGAACAACTCGTCGACGAGCAGCAGCAGATCGTCGAAGTCCACGGCTCCCGCCGTTCGCAGGGCCTGTTGGTAGCGGCGGTAGCCGGCGGCGGCGAGCGTCCACGAGTCGTCGGCGTCGGCATCGATGGCGTCGTCGGCGTCGGCCGCACGGATCGCCCGACTCTTCCAGCGGCTGACGCGGTCGAGCAGGTCGGCGGGGCGGAGCACCGTGTCGGGCACCTTCAGTTCCTTGAGCACGGTGCGCGCCGTCGACTCCTGCTCACCCCGATCGACGATCGCGAACCGTTCCGGCAGGCCCACGGCCGCGGCGTTGCGCCGCAGGATCCGCACGCACAGCGAGTGGATCGTGGAGATCTCGGGCTTCTCCGCGGCGTCGCGGCCGCAGAGCGCCTTGGCCCGGGCGAGCATCTCGCGGGCCGCCTTGTTCGTGAAGGTGACGGCGAGGATCCGGGACGGCCGCGCTCCCTGCCGCACGAGCGTGGCGATGCGGGTGATCACGACCCGCGTCTTGCCGGTGCCGGCGCCGGCCAACACGAGGAGTGGGCCCGGTGGGGCGAGCACGGCCTCCGCCTGTGCGGCGTTGAGACCGGGCACGCCGCGGCGACGAGAATCGGCGGTGGGCGAGGAGGCGGACATCGCCGCGGACTGTACCACAGGCGGCACGAGGGCCGCCGCGCGCGGCGGCGTCGCGATCGCCTTGACGCTCGTCGGGCGACACTCTCTATTTTGCCGCAGTCCCGGAGAGCCCGTGATGCAGTCGGACCGCCGCCACGAACTCGAGACCAACGACCTCGCTGATTCTGCCACTGCGCTCGTCGCCCGCTTCCAACCCTACCTGCTCCCGGTGGGCCTCGCCGCGGCGGCGCTCCTGATCGGCATGCTTGTGTGGACGCTCGTCGATTCCCGACGCGTCGCCGAGCGCGAGGAGGGGTGGGACGCCTGCCTCGCGGCCATGGGCACCGGCCAGGTGTCGGCGTTGGAAGCCGTCGCCGCCCGCTATCAGGGCACGCCCGTCGCCCAGTGGTCGCGGCTCGTGACCGCCGACGGACTGCTCGATCAAGGGGCGCGGCTCGTCTCTTCGGATCGGGCGCAGGCCGAGCAGCGGCTGCAGGCCGCGGCGGCGACGTATGCCGGCCTGCTCGCCGGCACCCCGCTCGAATTCGTGGCCGAGCGTGCCACGTTCGGCCTCGCCCGGGCGCGTGAGAACCTCGGCAGCCTGGAGGAGGCCCGCAGCGGCTACGAGGCCGTGGTTCGCGAATATCCGGCCAGTGCGGTGCGGCCGCTGGCCGAGGCCAGGATCGCGGCCCTCGGCCGCGAGTCGACGCGGCAGTGGTACGATTGGTTCTTCCAGCAGAAGCCCGCGCCGACACAGGCGGAGGCAGAGGCAGATGCAGCATCCCGCGAACCCACCGCCCCAGCCGGTTCCCCCGAGTCCGCAGTCCCAGCCGCTGCCGGGACAGGAACTGACGCTCCCCGTTGAGTCCGCCGACGCCGGATCGCGGCTCGACGTGTTCCTGGCCCGCGCCCTTCCGGGACAGAGCCGATCGTTTCTTGCCCGCGTGATCGGCCGCGGCACCGTCCGCGTCGACGGCGTTGCGGCTCGCCCCTCGTTTCTGCTCCGGGCCGGCTCGATCGTGCGGCTGACGGTGCCCGAACCGCCGCGGTCCGGCCCGGCCGCGGAGGAGATTCCGCTGACGTTCCTCCACGTCGATGCCGTGCTCGCCGCGGTCGACAAGCCGGCCGGCATGGTCGTGCATCCCGCGAAGGGCAACTGGAAGGGCACGCTCGCCGGCGCCCTCAAGTGGCACCTCGAGGGGGGCGGCGCCGGCCTGTCGACGGCCGGCGGTCCGACGCGGCCGGGCATCGTCCATCGCCTCGATCGCGACACGAGCGGCGTGATCGTGGTGGCCCGCACGGAGGAGGCCCACCACCGATTGGCCCGGCAGTTCGAGCGACGCACGGTCGAGAAGACTTATCTGGCGATCACGCAGGGTCAGCCGCAACTCGACCGCGACGAGATCTCGCTGCCGATCGGCGTCCATCCGTACCAACGCGAGAAGATGGCCGTCCGGCGCGACCACTCCACGAGCCGCGAGGCCGTCACCCGGTACGAGGTCATCGAGCGGTTTCGTGCGGGAGCGCTCGTGAGGGTGACTCCGAGAACCGGCCGGACCCACCAGATCCGCGTCCACCTCGCGGCCATCGGCTGCCCGGTGCTCTGCGACGGCCTGTACAGCGGCCGCACGGTGATCGAGCCGGGCTTCCTCGGCCTGCCCCCCGGGCCGCCGCTCCTCGCCCGGCAGGCGCTCCATGCCGCCCGGCTCGCGCTCGACCATCCGGCGACCGGCGCGCGGATGCAGTTCGAGGCGCCGCTGCCGGCCGACATGGAAGGCATGCTCGCGGCGCTCAGGGCGGCGCCTCCGCGGAGCGTGTAGGGCCAGCCTGACGGTCTGCGCCCGGTGGCCAGCCGAACGGTGTCGTGATGGCCGAACAGGCCCACCGGACGGCGGCTTCTCGTCCGCAGCCGGCCTTTGCGCCCAACCGGCTCCGGTCTGCCCACACCCTCTCGCCGGACGCGCGCTGCGCTCATCCTGAGCTTCGCTTGCTCGGAGACGGCCGCGCTCCGGCATCCCTGCCTGCGCTTGCCGTCTACGCCGCCTCGAGGGGATGGGCAGACCCGATCCTTCCTCGCTTCCGTGGGGTAAGGCGGCGGGGATGCTCGTGCCGTCGAGCCGGCGTTGCTGGCCGAGCGCAGCACGGATCGCGAAACGAGGGCAGCATCGAGTGAGCGACGGGCACGACGCCCGTCGCGAACGTCCGAGCGAGACGGCACGGGCATGCCCGACGCCGGGACAGGCGCGAGGATCACGTGGGATCCGTATCAGTACCGACGTGATGCGGATTTC
>CAIXGY010000297.1 GCA_903919035.1 uncultured Planctomycetaceae bacterium
CGGCGTAGGGTCCGGCAGCGAGCTTCGTGGCCACTCCGTCCACGTCGTCGGCGAGCGCCTTCATGCTGAAGTGGATCGTGCCGCCGGCCCGGCCGTTGGCCCGCGTGGCCTGCACCTGCCGCACGATCTCCTCGGCCTCCCACGCGGTGTTCGTGATCGCCGCCGCCGGATCCTGCCGCACCCGCGACGTGTAGAGCCCCGGCCAGAGGCCACGCTGCCGCACGTTTTCGCCGGCCCACCAGCCGAGGAGTTGTTCGAATCCCTGCTCCGGGGCGTCGATGCGCCAGTAGAGCTGCGGGGCGATGTAGTCGAGCCAGCCCTCGTGAAGCCACCTCTTCGGATCGGCGTTGAGCGCCGCCACCTGGTCGAGCCCCTTGATGCCCGGCGGATGGCCCGGCCGCCAGATGCCGAACGGACTCACGCCCACGAGCACGTGAGGCTTCTGCCGCTTCACCTCCGTCCAGAGCCGCTCCACGAGCCGGTCGACATTGCCGCGTCGCCAGGCCGCCCGGTCGGCGATACCGCCGGCAGCCACGTCGCGGGCGTGGCTCTCGTCGTCGGGGAAGGGAACCTCGCGACCGTGCTCCCGCACCGGGTACGGATAGAAGTAGTCGTCGATGTGCACGCCGTCGATGTCGTAGCGGGCGACCACGTCGCGGACGACATCGAGGAATCGATCGGCCGCAGCGGGCTCGCCAGGATCGAACCAGAGCAGCCTTCCGTAGCGGCGCACCGCATCGGGCATGTTCACACTCGCGTGCGTCTCCGCCGCGGGCCCGGCGGCATCGGCGTGCCGGACACGGTAGGGATTGAACCACACGTGGAGTTCGAGGCCGCGGGCGTGCGCTTCGTCGATCGCGAAGGCGAGCGGGTCGTAGGGCGGGTGGGGCGGCTGCCCCATCGTGCCTGTGAGGTAGGCTGACCAGGGTTCGATGGCCGACGGATAGAAGGCATCGGCACACGGGCGGATCTGCAGGATCACGGCGTTGAGTCCGGTCGCCACCGCGCGATCCAGCAGGTGAACGAGTTCGTCTCGCTGGCGCCCGGAGGGGAGGCCTGGTTTCGAGGGCCAGTCGATATTGGCGACGGTGGCGATCCAGGCGGCGCGAAACTCCCGGTGCGGCGGCGGGTCCTCGGACGCGCTGCCGACGCCAGCGGCCACTGCCACGGCCGCGGCGATACACGCTCGTCGCCGCCAGCCTGCGACGGCGGCGCGGCAGTCGTCACGCAGTCGCGCGAGTCGATGCAGTTTCATCTCGGCATCACGCGGCGACAGGGACACGCTCACCCACCCCGGCGGCCGCCGCTGGAGCCCGGGTACAGTTGGGCGCGACGTGCGTCCAGCACCCGGCGGTACTCGTCCCGCCAGGCGCGCTCTTCCGGCGACGTCCTGTCGATTCGCCGTTTGCCACGGGCCTGCCGGGCTTCCTCGCCGAACCGTGCACCTCCAGGAGCACCGGCGGCCGATCGCTGCGCGCCCGGCGCGACTCGGCTGGCCGAGGTTCGATCCCGCTGTCGCCTCTCCCATTCGGCTCGGGAGCGTTCGCGACGCTCCTGCTCTGCCGTGATGCGGCGGTCGAGTTCCACCTGCCGCGCCTGCGGCGGCAGCGCGAAAAAAGAGGCCAACTCCGCCTTCTCCCGCGCCGCCCACAGGCGGCCGATTTCTCGTCCGGCCTGGTCGCGAAGGGCGTCGGGCACCTGCCGCATCCGCGCGAAGATGGCGTCGAGGTCTGGGGCGGCCGCGTAGGGTGCCTCGCCGCGGGCGATTCGATCGTAGTCCGCGACCTGGTCGTCGACGAGAGCGCGTATGTCGGCGATCACCCGCGGTGTCGCGAAGAAGCCGCCTGCCCAGAGCGCGGGCAAGGCGATCAGCAGCAGGATCACGGCTGTCGCCAGGATCCGTTTCAGCCGGCGGCCCGCCCGACCCTCACGGTTTCGTTCCGCCACGAACGCGGCGAGCGCGCGGCGCTTGTCGGAGGTCTGGCTCATCGTGCATCCCCGCAGCCGCCCGGGATGGTACCACGACTGCCGAGCCTCTGCGATCGCCTGGCCGATCGCGTTACCCGCCCGCCACCGGTTTCGGCGGCGGTGCGACGACGCGGACGCCGAGTTCGACGAGCTGTCTCGTCTCCACCGGAGCCGGGGCGCCCGTCATGAGATCGCTCGCCTTCTGCGTCTTTGGAAACGCGATCACGTCCCGGATGCTGTCGAGCTTGCCGAACAGCATCACCCAGCGGTCGATGCCCAGCGCGATGCCGCCGTGCGGCGGCGCTCCGCTCCGCAGGGCGTCGAGCAGAAACCCGAAGCGCTCGCGGGCCACCTCGGCCGTGATGCCGAGCAACGCGAACACCTTCTCCTGCGTGGCGCCGTCGTGGATCCGGATCGTGCCGCCGCCGGCCTCGGAGCCGTTGATCACGAGGTCGTAGGCCACCGCACGGCAGGCCGCGGGGTCGCTCTCGAGGCGGCCGACGTCTGCCGGCCGCGGCGCCGTGAACGGGTGGTGCATCGAGGCCCAGCCGCCGCTCTCGGCGTCCTTGGCGAACATCGGGAAGTCGACGACCCACGAGAAGTGCATGGCGTTCGGGTCATAGAGGCCGAGCTGCGCCCCGAGCCGCTTCCGCAGCGTGTGGAGCGCCTTGCAGGTCACGTCGAACGAGTCGGCCACGATGAGCGCGAGGTCGCCAGGCCCGCAGGCGAGTGCCGCCTTCAGCCGGTCGGCGATGGCCCCGAGGTTCTTCGCCACCGGCCCGGTCCAGGCGCCGTCGGTCTCGACCTTGAGCCACACGAGCCCCTTGGCGCCGGCTTCCGTCGCCACGGCCGTGAGCTCGTCGAGATCCTTGCGCGAGAACTTTCCTGCCACGCCCGGCACGCGGATACCGCGAACCCGGCCGCCGCCCTCGGCCGCGGCGCGGAACACGCGGAAGTCGCTTTCGGCCGCGAGCGCCGTCAGGTCGATGATCTCGAGGCCGTAGCGGAGGTCGGGGGCATCGTGCCCGAATCGCTCCATGCATTCGTCCCAGGAGAGCCGCGGCAGGGGGAGCGGCACGTCCAGCCCGAGGATCTCGCGGGCGGTGCGTTGCACCAGCCCCTCGATCACGCCCATCACGTCGTCGGCCTCGACGAATGACATCTCCACGTCGAGTTGCGTGAACTCCGGCTGGCGGTCGGCCCGCAGATCCTCGTCGCGGAAGCACTTCGCCACCTGCACGTAGCGGTCGAAGCCGGCCATCATGAGGAGCTGCTTGTAGAGCTGCGGCGACTGGGGCAGGGCGAAGAAGGATCCGTGGTCGAGGCGGCTCGGCACGAGATAGTCGCGGGCGCCCTCGGGCGTGCTCTTGCCGAGCATCGGCGTCTCGACGTCGATGAAGCCGAGTTCGTCGAAGTGGTCGCGCATGATCTTCACGATCCGGCTGCGCAGGAAGAGATTGTCCTGCATCTGCGGGCGGCGAAGATCGAGCCAGCGGTGAGCGAGGCGGACTTCCTCGCCGGGCAGATCCGTCGCCCCCGGCTGGAAGACCGGCGTCTCGGCCTCGTTGAGCACCTCCACCGCGCGGGCCACGACCTCGATCTCGCCGGTGGCGAGCTTGGGATTGGTCGTGCCCGCGGGCCGCGCACCCACCGTGCCGCGGGCCCGGATCACCCACTCCGGCCGCACGGCCCGCGCGGCCGCGAGAGCCTCGGGGGGACTCTCCGGGCCGATCACGACCTGGGTCTTGCCCCAGCGATCGCGGAGATCGACGAAGATCACGCCCTTGTGATCGCGGACGCGATCCACCCAGCCGCAGAGGTCGGCCGACGAACCGATGTGTGAGGAACGGAGTTCACCGCAGGTGTGGGAACGCAGCACGCCAGGCCTTTCCGGGACTACGAGTCGGATCCGACGGCCGACCACACGAGCAGCGCGAGGGCCGACAGGATCGAGATGACGAGCAGCGGAATGGCGACGAACCAGACCAGCTTCGGTCCGGTGGCCGCCAGATCCCGCGAGAAAAAGAGGCTTACGAGCGACAGGATCGCGAACAGGAGCATCGTCCCGAAGGACGACCACGCGAGAATCTTCGTCACCATCGCCGGCTATCCTGCCGTCGGCGACACGAGACGGCCCGCCCGTGCGGCCTCGGCCTCGGTGCCGAACTCCAGTTCCAACTGCCCGTCGTCGCCGGGACGGATCAGTTCGCGAAACAGCAGGCTGGGCTGGATGTCGCGGTTGTGCTGGTATTTCTCGCTCGCGTACTCGGTGATGTCGCCATGGATCTGGTGGAAGAAGATCTGGCAGATGGACACTCCCGGATAAATCTTCACCGGCTGCACGGCGAACATCTCCAGGGTCCAGTAGCCGCAGAAGCCGACGTCGCCGAACCCGGCGGTCACGTGCACGAACAGCCCGAGCCGGCCGATCGAACTGCGGCCCTCGATCATCGGGACGAGGTTGTGGGTCTCGGTCCGCTCGATCGTCCGTCCCAGGTAGAGTTGGTTGGGCGTGAGGACGAGCCCATCCTCCGGGATGCGGATCCGCTGCACGCGGTTGCTCTTGCGCATGTCGAGCACGATCTCCTCGTAGACGAGCAGTTCGTCGTGCAGTGAGAGGTTGTAGCTGTTCGGATTGAGGCGGCTGTCGTCGAACGGGTCGATGACGATGTTGCGGCCGAGCTGCTGCTTGATCTCGTTGCCGGAGAGGATCATGGCGGTGTTCCCCGGGGCGGGCGGCTCGAACGGGCGACGCGGGGAGAAGTCTACGCCGCCGAAGACGTTCTGCCCACGGGCGTCGTCAGACCACGCCGACTTTCGGGCACAGGTCCGCGAGCGGGCACGTCTCGCACCGGGGCTTGCGGGCCGTACAGATGGTCCGGCCATGCTCGATCAGCCGGTGGCTGTAGGCGATCCACTGGTCACGCGGGATCACGGCGACAAGATCCCGCTCCGCCTTCACGGCGTCGGCGTGGCGGGTGAGGCCCAGCCGCCGCGAAATCCGCCCCACGTGGGTGTCGACCACGACGCCCGACGCCTCGCCGAAGGCCGAGCCGAGCACGACGTTGGCCGTCTTGCGTCCGACGCCGGGCAGGGTGACGAGTGCAGCCAGCGATCGCGGCACCTCGCCCCCGTGGCGTTCCACGAGCGCCCGGCAGCAGCCGATGAGGCTCTTGGCCTTCGCCCGAAAGAAGCCCGTGGTGCGGATCATCTCCTCCACGTCCCGCTGCCGGGCCGCCGCGAAATCAGCGGGCTCGGCCCAGCGGCGGAACAACGGCCCGGTCACCGCATTGACCCGCTTGTCGGTGCATTGGGCCGAGAGGATGGTGGCCAGTAGCAGTTGAAACGGGCTGGCGAAGTCGAGGGAGCAGCGGGCCGTCGGGTAGGCCACCGCGAGCCGCCCCGCAATCCGCTCGGCCCGGGCCTTTCGGCTCGCAGCCGACTCGCGCCGTGCGACAGCCGGCTTCGTTCCGCCGCGGCGCTGGGCCGACTTCGCCTGGGGTGGCCGGGTGCTACGATTCATGGGTGTCGTCCGGCTGCGGGCCGGACTCGATGCGGACGAGGTCGATCACCGGAACGAGCATGCACATGGACGCCGCCGAGGCCGGGCAGGCCGCCTACGATCCGCTGTATCTCGAGGGCATCGAGAAGTTCAACGCCTGCGACTACTTCGAGGCCCACGAGGTCTGGGAGGAGCTCTGGACCGACTATCGCGGGCCGTCGCGGAAGTTTTATCAGGCCCTCATCCAGGCCGCAGTGGCCCTGTACCATTTTGGGAACGGCAACCTCCGCGGGGCCCGCAAGCTCCACGCCAGCGTTCACGGCTATCTCGAGCCCTATGCGCCCACCCATCTCGGCCTCGACGTGACCGGGTTTCTGCGAGCTTTCGACGCCTGCCTTGCCGAGGTGGCCGGCAGTTCTGCCGAACTTCCCCAGGCCGAACTCGATCCCGACCTGCTCCCCGAGATTCACCTCGACCCGCCCCCGGCCTGACCGTCTGCCGAGCCGTGCATGTCCGACGAACCCCTCGCCTTCACGCCCGAGCAGTTCAGCGGCCAGGCGCGGGTCTTCCCGCTGCCCAACCTGGTGATGTTTCCCCACGTCATGCAGGCCCTCCACATCTTCGAGCCCCGCTACCGCGCGATGTTCGAGGAGGCCATCGAAGGCGACCGGCTGGTGGCGCTCGGCGTGCTCGCCGCGGGCTGGGAGGGGGACTACGAGGGGCGGCCCCCACTGCGGCAGACGGCCTGCCTGTGCCGGATCGCGACCCATCAAAAGACGAAGCAGGGAACGTACAACGTGCTGGTGCTCGGCGTCCGCCGGATCCGGCTGCTCCGGGAACTCCCGCCAAAGAAACTGTTTCGGGTGGTCGAGTCGGAGATCCTCGACGACATCGAACCAGCCGGGGCGGGTCCCGATGCCGCAGCGCTCCAGCAGGAACTGCTCGCCGCCTTCAAGCAGTCGATGCCGAAGATTCCCAACGCGTACGAGCAGCTCGATCAGTTGCTCGGCAGCCAGATCACCCTGGGCATGCTCGCCGACATCGTGGCCTACACGATCGACCTCGGCCTCGACGTGAAGATGCGGCTACTCGCCGAGTGCGACGTGGTCACGCGCACGCGGCTGCTGCTCGACGCGATCGCGTCGCGGCCGGCTCCGCCGGCTGCGACCCCACGGAAATTTCCGCCGGACTTCTCCGCCAACTGACCGACCCGCCTGGAATCGGGATCGGGTGATACAGTAACCACATGGCGCAGCACCACGTCGTCGATCAGCCCCGCATCGAGAAGGCCGTCCGCGAGATCCTGCTCGCCGTCGGCGAGGATCCAGACCGCGAAGGGCTCGTCGAGACGCCGGCCCGCGTGGCCAGGATGTATGCCGAGCTGTTCGCCGGGCTGCGGCAGGATCCCCGCGACCACCTGCACAAGGCGTTCACGGAGAAGTACGACGAAATCGTGCTCGTGAAGGACATCGAGTTCAACAGCGTCTGCGAGCACCATCTCATGCCGTTCATGGGGCGGGCGCACATCGGCTACCTGCCCGACGGCCGCGTGTTGGGACTCTCGAAGCTCGCCCGGCTGGTCGAGGCCGTCGCGCACCGGCCGCAGGTGCAGGAGCGGATGACCGAGCAGATCGCCGACTACCTCGAGGACGATCTCGGGGCCAAGGGCGTGGCGGTTGTCGTCGAGGCCACCCACACGTGCATGACCGTGCGGGGCGTGCGGAAGCCCGGCAGCGTCTGCGTCACCTCGGCGATGCGGGGCGTGTTTCGCGCCAACGTGTCGAGCCGGGCGGAAGTGATGTCGCTCATCTACGGTGGGCGCTCCGCCCTCCCATGAGGCTGCTCCTCGATTTTCTCTGCCGCTTCGGGTGGGGGCTGGCGGCGGGGCTCGTGATCACGTCGCCAGTCGCGGTCACCGCCGGATTCTTTCGCGTCAACAGCCTCGTGGTGATGGGGCTCGCCACGTTCGCCGCCCTGCTCGCTCCGGCGGCGGGCGGATGGTGGCCGGCGCCGGCTGCGGCGGCCGTCGTCGCGTGGCTGGCGAGCGTGGCCTGGCTCGGGGAGAAGCGGCGGGGCGGTCTCGGGCTCGATGCGGTATCGGCACTCCTGTTGGCGGCCGCGACGGTTGCGCTGGCCGGCGGAGCGGCGGCCACGAACCTCCTGTCCGGCCTCGTGGTTGGCCTGACGGTCCATGCGATGCTGTTGGGCCACTGGTACCTCAACGCCCCCGGCATGAGCGTGGCGGCGCTGCGGCTGGCGATCGGTCAGGCGCTCGTCGCGTGGGCCGCGTGTCTCGTGGCGGCGGCCGTAGCCGCCGTGCCCCGGCTCCCGGAGCTGCTCCGGGGGGCGGATTCCGCCACGCTGGCGCTGCTGGCGCTGCGGTGGCTGGCGGGACTCGCCGGGCTGCCGGTGCTCCTGGTCATGGCCCGCAAGACGCTCGACATTCCCAACACGCAGAGCGCTACCGGTATCCTGTACGTCGCCTGCCTGGCGGCGATCCTCGGGGAGCTGACGGCGCAGTTGTTGGCCCTCGCGTGCTGAACCATGCGCATCACCTACGCTTGCCCGGCCTGTCAGGCCACCGCGACAGATGACCGCGTCGAGGATCGGTCGACGGTCGAATGTCCGGCCTGCGACGCGGTGTTGCCGGTGCCGGAGGGGGCGATCCAGTGGAGTCAGACGGCCGCCGGCGGTCGGCGGGTCCGGCTCCGGCGGTGCCTTGTCTGCCCCAGCGCGGAGCTCTTCGCGCGGAAGGACTTTCCGCAGCGGCTCGGGGTCGCGATCGTGGTCGCCGGCTTCGCGGCCAGTTGTGTGACCTGGGGCATGCGGCTGCTCGTACCGACGTTCGCGATCCTGTTCGCGACGGCGTTGGCGGACGTCGTGCTCTATCTCCTGATGCCCGAATGCCTCGTCTGCTACCGCTGCAACGCCCGCTATCGAGGGGATGGCGTGAGCGACGGTGCGGCCGGCTTCGATCTCGAAACGCACGAGCGGCACCGCCAAGGGGCCGCTCGGGCCCGCGACCTGGCCGCCGCTCGCGGCGCCACCGTCCCCACCAAGCCCCGGTCCTGACCCGCGCCCCGAGGTACCGTCGTGGCGGAACGCACTCCGGTCGAAGAAGACCTTCGCGGTGTCATCGCGGGCGAGGTGCTCGGCGACGAGGCCGGCCGCGAACTCTATGCCACCGACGGCAGCCTGTTCGAGGCCCGGCCGCTGGCGGTCGTGCGGCCCCGATCCGTCGAGGACGTCGCAGCGACCGTCGCCTGGGCCGCCGAGCGAGGGATCGCGGTGCACGTGCGGGGCGCCGGCTCGAGCATCTGCGGCGGCCCGCTCGGCGGCGGCGTCGTCGTCGACTGCAGCCGCTTCATGCGGCGAATCGTGCGCACCGACGGCGATTCCGGCACGGTGCGGGTGCAGCCCGGCGTGGTGGCCGCGCACCTGGAGGCGCACCTGGCGCGGTTCGGCCGCACGTTCGGCCCCGACCCGTCGAGTGCGGCCATCACGACGGTCGGCGGGATGATCGGCCGGAATGCGTCGGGCAGCCGGTTTCTTCGTCATGGTGCCGTCCGGGGCCGGATCGTGGCGGCCCAGGCGGTGCTGGCCGACGGATCCGTGCTCGAGATCACGCCCACCGCCTTGGAGGCGGGCGGCGACGGAGGCGGGACGGCGCTCGGCGGCCTCGCAACGCGGGTGGCGGCACTGCTCGCGAGCGCCCGGGGTGTGGTGTCGAGGTTTCAGCCATCCACGCGACTGTCGCACGGAGGGTACGGCCTCCACGATCTCGAGTCTGCCGGATGCATCGACCTGCCGCGGCTGCTCTGCGGTTCCGAAGGCACGCTGGCGATCGTGACCGAGGCCACGCTGGGAACGGTTCCGGCCGACGGGCCCACCGCGGTGGGGCTCGTGCTGTTCGACTCACTCGACAAGGCGGCCGAGGCGGCCGTCGCGATCCGCGGGCTGGGGCCGAGCGCGTGCGACCTGTTCGACAAGCGGCATCTCGCGCTCGCGCGGGGCACGAAGCCGGCCTTCGATGTTCTCATTCCGCCGGTCGCCGAGGCGGGCCTGCTGCTGGAGTTCACCGCCGACTCCGCGGAGGAGTGCGATGCGCGACTCGACGAGGCCCTCGCCGCGGTCCAGCGGCCGCGGACCGGGTGCATCGACGTCCGTCGGGCTGATGACGCGATCGACGCGGCCTTCTTTTGGGAGTTGTCGCGGACGGCGGTCGCGACGCTGGCCGGAGTGCGGGCGGCGGTGCGTCCGGTGCCGTTCATCGAGGACATCGTCGTGCCACCGCCGGCCGTACCGGAGTTCCTGCGTCGGCTGCACGAGGTGCTGAAGCGCTGCGACTTCACGGCGATGGTGTTCGGCCATGCGGGCCACGGACAGCTGCACGTGCGGCCATATGCCGACCCGCGGGCGGCCGGGGCGCGATCCCGGCTCGAGGCGCTGGCCGACGCCGTGTATGTGGAGGTCGCCGGCTTCGGTGGCACCATCGGCGGTGAACTCGGGTTGGGTTTGTCGCGGACGCCGTTCTTCGCCCGCATGTTTCCCGAACTCACGGCCGTGTTCGCGGAGATCAAGCGGATCTTCGACCCGGCCGGCATCCTCAATCCGGGCCGGGTCGTGCCGGCCGACGGCGTCGTCGCAGCCTTTCGCGCCGAGCCGACCGTCGCACCGGCGCCGCGGTCTGCGCCGCCGCCCCTGCCCGTGCTGGCGTGGTCCGCCGACCGTCTGGCTGCCGAGGTCGACGCCTGCAACGGGTGCGGCAGTTGCCGTTCGCTGGCAGCCGGGGCGCGGATGTGCCCCCGCTTCCGGGAGAATCCGGCCGAGGAGGCGACGCCCCGGGCGAAAGCCAATCTCGTGGCCGCGGCCCTCGCCGGGCACCTCGAGCCGCGGACGCTCGCGGCCGACGCGCTCCGTGACCTGGCCGACACCTGCTTCAACTGCCATCAGTGCCGCTCCGAGTGCGCCGCCGGGGTCGACATCCCGGCGCTCGTCACGGAACTCAAGGGAGCCCGCGTGGCCGCCGACGGCCTGGGGTTGGGGGAGTGGCTGCTCTCACGAGTGGACTCGTTGTCGGCGTGGGGCGGAGCCTGTCCCCCGCTGGCCAATCGTGCGCTCGCCGACCCGCGGGCCCGCTGGCTGATCGAGAAGACGCTCGGCATCGCCCGCGGCCGGAAGCTCCCGCGGTTCTCGGGCAATCAGGTCTTGCGCTGGGCGACGAGACGCGGGCTCACTAAGCCGTCGCGCCGCGGCGGGCCGCGGGTGCTCTTCTTCCTCGACACCTACGCCCGCCGTCACGACCCGCTGCTCGCCCGCGCGTTCGTGGAGGTGCTCGAGCGCAACGGGATCGGTGTGTTCATCGACCCGCGTCAGGTGGCTGCGGGCATGCCGTTGGTGTCGGCAGGCGATCTCGATGCGGCCCGGCGGGCGGCCCGCACCAACATGCGGGTGCTCGCCGAGGCCGTCCGGCTCGGATACCGCATCGTGGCCACTGAGCCGGCGGCCGTGACGTGCCTGCGGCACGATTACCCCCTGCTGCTCGACGACGAGGAGATGGAGCGCGTGACCGCCGCCACGACCGACGCGGCGTCGTTCCTCTGGGAGCGGCATCGCGAGGGAGAACTGCGGCTCGACTTCGCGCCGCTGGCCACGCGCGTGAACTACCATGCCCCGTGCCACGTCCGTTCCGCCGGCGGCACTCCTGCGGCCGAAAGGCTCCTGAGGCTCATCCCCGCGCTCGACGTGCGGGTGATCGACCGTGGCTGCTCGGGAATGGCCGGGACGTTCGGACTCGGCCGCGAGCACTACCGCACGAGCCTGCGGATCGGCCGTGGCGTGATGGCGGCCGTGCGGGCGGGCGACGGCGTCGGCGCTACCGAGTGCAGCGCATGCCGGATACAAATGGAGCAGGGTACGTCGACGCCCACCGTTCATCCGGTCAAACTGCTGGCCAAGGCCTACGGGATCGCGGCGGGCCCCGGCCCCGACGGCCTCGACGACCTACTCACCGCGCCGAGTGGGCGGCTCACGACGAGCTGACGCCGACGCGGCACCGCGAAACCCCGGGGTGGCGGCACCATGGACGACGATTGCTCGAGTCATGCCCGCACGCTCCGCATCGCCGTCTTCGCGGGCCTGGCCGAGGCGTGCGGTGGGAGGATTCTCGACCTGCCGTGGGCCGGCGGCAGGGTGTCCGACCTGCGGGCGCGGGTGGCGGCGACGGTGCCGGCCGCGGCCGGGCTTCTGGCCCGCAGCGCCGTGGTCGTCGATGGCCGACATGCCGCGGACGCCGCCGTGATTCCGTGCGGAGCCGACATCGCGATCCTGCCGCCGGTGAGCGGAGGCTGACGTGAATCTTGTGCGCGCAGCGACCGACGCCGTGACCAGCCGCCCCTCGGCCGCGCTCGTGCGCGCCGAGATCGAGCCCGAGCGGCTGCGGGCGGCCGTCGCCGACCCAGCGGCGGGGGCGACCGTGGTGTTCGTCGGCACGGCCCGGGGCGTGACCGCCGGCACGGTGACGCGGTGTCTCGAATACGAGGCCCACGAGCCGCTCGCGGAACGGGCACTCGCCGACCTGTGTGCCGCGGCGGTCGCTCGCTTTGGCCTCGTGGCCTGTGCGGTGGAACATCGCCTCGGACGTGTCGGCGTCGGGGAGGCGGCGGTGGCGCTCGCGACGAGCGCGCCGCACCGGGCGGCGGCCTTCGCCGCCGCCGAATGGCTCATGGAGCGGATCAAGGCGGAGGTGCCGATCTGGAAGTGCGAGGAGTGGGGCGATGGCCGCCGCGAGTGGGTGCACCCGGAAGCCCTGATGCAGCCCGCCCCGGGAGGCGAGCCATGACGCACTCCGACCGCCTCGTCGACGGCTTCGGCCGCGTGCATAGCGACCTGCGGATCAGCGTCACCGACCGCTGCAATCTGCGGTGCACATATTGCATGCCCGCCGAGGTCGTGTTCAGGGATCGCGAGGAACTCCTCACGTACGAGGAGATCGCACGGGTCGCGGCCGTCGCGGCCCGGCTGGGCGTGCGGACGATCCGCCTCACCGGCGGCGAGCCGCTCGTGCGACGTGGCCTCGCGGGACTCGTGCGCCGACTCGTGGCCGTGGCCGGGATCGCCGAGGTGGCGCTCACGACCAACGGCCTGCTGCTCGCGGAGCAGGCTGCCGACCTGCGCCGGGCCGGCCTCGCACGGCTCAACGTGAGCCTCGACGCGCTGCATGACGAGGCGTTCGAGAGGATCGCGCGGCGGCAGGGTCTGGACCGCGTGCTCGCGGGTCTCGACGCGGCGCGGCGGGCCGGATTTTCCGACATCCGCATCAACGCCGTCAGTGTCCGCGGGCTGACCGAGGGCGAGATCGTGCCGCTCGCGGTGTTCTGCCGTCGCGAGGGGCTGCACCTGCGGTTCATCGAGTTCATGCCCCTCGACGCCGACGCTGCCTGGGAGGCGCCGCAGGTGCTGTCGGGTCGCGAGGTCCGCGAGATCCTGGCCCGGGAGGTCGGCCCGCTCGTGCCTGCGACGACGGCGGATTCCGGGCAACCGGCGAGCGATTTCACGTGGGCCGACGGCGGGGGTCGGGTCGGCTTCATCGACTCCGTCACGAGTCCCTTCTGCGACCGGTGTGACCGCCTGCGGCTGACCGCCGACGGCCAGTTCCGTAACTGCCTCTTCTCGACCACCGAGTGGGATGCCCGCGGTGTCTTGCGGTCGGGGGGCACGGATGAGGAACTCGCCGCGTTGCTCCGCGGCTGTGTGGCCGCGAAGCGACAGGCCCACGGGATCGGCACCCCGGAGTTCGAGCGGCCCGCGCGATCCATGTATCAGATCGGGGGCTGACGATGACGTCGTCCGCCGTCCACCCGCGGCGCTATCTCGACAACGCCGCGACGTCGTGGCCCAAGCCGCCGGAGGTGCACGCCGCATGGGATCGCGCGGCGCGGGAGACCGGTGCGGCTGCGGGCCGGGCCGCCTATGCGTCTGCCGTCGAGGCCGCGGTGATCAAGCACCGGGCCCGGGTCGCGCTGGCGCGATGCATCGGCGCCGACCCGTCCCGCGTTGCCTTGCCGTCGGGGGGCACGCTGGCGCTCAACGTGGCGATCCATGGGCTCGCGCGGCCCGGCGATCGTGTGATCGCCACCGCCGCGGACCACAATGCGACGCTCAGGCCGCTCCACGCGCTCGCCCGACGCGGCGTGATCGCCCTCGACGTCGTGCCGTGCGACGGCGCGGGCCGCGTCGATCCCGCCGACGTGGCGGCCGCCTGGCGACCCGATACGCGGCTCGTGGTCTGCACGCATGCCTCGAACGTCACCGGCGCGGTGCAGGACGTGGAGGCGATCGGCGCCGTCGTCCGCGGCCGGGACGGCATCTTCATCCTCGATGCCGCGCAGACCCTCGGTCAGGTGCCGCTCGACGTGGGGTCGTGCGGCGCGGATGTCGTCTGCGCGCCGGCGCACAAGTGGCTGCTCGCGCCGTCTGGCGCGGCCCTGCTGTGGGCGCGGGCGGGCGTCGACCCCGACCCTCTGGTGCTGGGTGGCACCGGGACGGCGAGCGAGTCGCTCGAGATGCCGGCCGCGTTCGCTGATCGGCTCGAGGCCGGCACCGGCGATGTTCCTGCCCTGGCGGGGCTCGCGGCGGCGATCGACTGGCTGGAGGCGCAGGGTGTCGATCGGGTGGGACAGCGGTGCCGGGATCTCGCGGCGGCGTGTGCGGCCCGACTCCGTGATCTGCCTGGCGTGAGGGTGTTTGCAGGCAACGCCGGCGCGCCGATCGTGAGCTTCACCCTCGCCGGCACCGATCCGGCGGAGGTGGCGGCGATCCTCGAACAGGCCGCGGGCGTCGAGGTGCGATCCGGGTATCACTGTGCGGCGCTCGTCCACGACCGTCTCGGAACGCGGGACGGCGGCACCGTCCGCGCGAGTTTCGGGCCGTTCAACGACGAGGCCGACGTCGATGCCATCGTGGCCGCAGCAATGATCGCGGCGGGCTGAAGCCCGCCGTGGTCGGTTGACGTGGCGGCTCGATTGTCGGAAAACCTTCGGCGACCGGCCGGTTGCCGGCAGTCACCATCGGAGGCGAGCACATGGCCGGGATCCCCCAGGACGTCTGGTATGCGGGCGGTTTGCGGTTTCGCTGCACGCAGTGCGGTGACTGCTGCTCGGGTGCCGAGGGATACGTCTGGGTGAACCAGGCGGAGATCGACGCCATGGCCGCGCGGAAGGGGATGGATGCAGCCGCTTTCGAGGCGGCGTTCGTCAAGCGGGTCGGCATGCGACGGTCACTCGCGGAGCGGCCGGGCGGCGACTGCGTGCTCCTCGACGAGCAGACGCGGACGTGCACGGCCTACGAGGATCGGCCGCGGCAGTGCCGCACCTGGCCGTTTTGGGACTCCAACCTCCGCTCACCGCAAGCCTGGGCGGAAGCTGCCGAAGCCTGCCCGGGCTGCAACAAGGGCGACCTGGTGCCGCTGGAGAGCATCATCGAGCAGGCCCGCAAGATCCGCATCTGACGGCGGCACGCTGGGCCGCCAATGCTGACTCGACGGCACGGCCCGACCCGCGGCCGATCGTCAGAGTATGCCACCGTGGGTGCGCCACGGGGTCAGGTGCGAAGGCTGGTCGAGGAACCAGATCCGTTCCCACTCGTCGGTGATTGCCCGCAGATCTTCCGACGTGTAGATGAGTTGCTGGGCCCGGCGGATCGGGTCGCCGGAGTACATGGGGATGAGACAGCCGGTGCACGATGCCAGCATCGCCGCCGCGGACAGCATCCAGACTGCCTTCCTCATCGCAAGGTCCTCCTGACCCTCGTGCCGGTCGAGCGGTCGACTCCCGTTGACGTCCGATCCGGCCGAGGGCGACATACCGTGGGGCATGTACCTGAAAGCCTGGGGCGGGGCGAGAGCGGGTGGCGATCGTCTCCTCGTGGAGCGCAGGCCCGGGGGCCCGCGCGTTCATCCTGACTCGTCTTCCTGGTTTGCCTACTCTGCAGGGTGTTCGGTGTCGGCCGGGGGCGGGGCCTTCGGGCCGCCTGCCAGCCTGGTCTGCCTGTCGAGGTCCCTGACACGGGCCTCCATTTCCTTGCCGGGCTTGAAGGTCACCGCGCTCTTGGCCGGCACCACGACCTGTTCCCCGGTGCGGGGGTTCCGGGCCGTGCGTTCCTCCCGTTTTTTGATCTGGAAGATCCCGAAATTCCGCAGTTCCACCCGCTGCTCCCGCACCAAGGTCTCGATGATGGCATCGAACGTCAGTTGCACGAGTCGCCGGGTGCGAAGTTGGGGAAGGTCGAGCTGTTCCGCGATGGTTCTGACGATGTCTTTCTTGGTCACGGCCGCCGACCTCCCTCCCGCGTCGGGCCGTCTGCCGACTGGGGCAGGGCCGTTGCGAAGATGGACAAATTCGGCGGAAGCCTAGGTCTGGCAAGGAGTAGTGTCAACGAATCGCCTTCGGGGCGAAGCCGGCACGCGACCCTGTCCCCCTCGGTATCGGCGGCATAATCGGCAAACTTGACACGATCCGGTGATGTTCCCGCGGGCGCCCGGACACCTCGGCTGGCAAGGAAGATGCGGCAGGCTTGGGAAGATCGTCCGGCCCACTACACTCCGAGCCGTATCCCCGATTTCCGTCAGACTGGGCGGCATGGCCAACCCCGAGCATCCTTCCGGTTCTACGCCCGGCCCCCGGGGGCCGGCTCCAGGCGTCGCGGTCGCGCTCGGCCGCCTCCGGCTGCCGAATCCGATCCTCGTGGCCTCCGGCACGTTCGGCTACGGGCGGGAGATGACCGGTCTGGTCGATCTCCGCCGCCTCGGCGGGGCGATTCCCAAGACGATCACGCCCCTGCCCAGGCCGGGCAACGTGCCCTGGCGGACCGTGGAGACGGCGGCGGGCCTGCTGAACTCCATCGGACTCGACAACGATGGTGTGGACTCGTTCGTGGCGAACCTGTTGCCATGGCTGGCGGCCTGCGGCGCGCCGGTGATCGTGAGCATCGCCGGGGCGAACGAGGCCGACTTCGTGTCCCTCGCGCGGCGGCTCGACGGTGTGGCGGGCGTCGCGGCACTGGAGCTCAACATCTCGTGCCCCAACGTGAGCCACGGCGTGGACCTTGGCACGGATCCGGTTGCGTGCCGCTCGGTGGTGGCGGGCGTCCGGGCGGCGACCGCGCTTCCCGTGATCGCGAAGCTCACACCCAACGTCACCGACATCGTGGCCATCGCGCGGGCCGCCCGCGATGGGGGCGCGGACGCGGTCACGCTCATCAACACCTGCCAGGGCATGGCCGTCGATTGGCGTCGCCGGAAGCCCCTGCTCGGCAACGTGATCGGAGGCCTCTCCGGACCGGCGATCAAGCCGATCGCCCTGCGGTGTGTGCATCAGGTTCGCCAGGCTGTGGACATACCGATCATCGGCGTCGGAGGCATCATGACGATCGATGACGTGATGGAGTTTCTCGTCACCGGCGCCTCGGCCGTGCAGGTGGGCACCGCCAACTTCGCGGAACCGATCGTGTCCACGCGACTGCTCGACGCCCTGCCCGGAGCGCTGGCCGACCTCGGCGCCAACCAGGTCGGCGACATCGTGGGCACGCTCGCGCTGCCCACGGCCGTGGCGCCGTGTCCATCTTCCGCGGCGACCACCGGGAGGCTCGATCATGCCCGCTGAACATGCCCCCACGCACTCCGCGCCGGAGGCTGTCGGAGCGACCCGGCGGCCGACCAGGGCACTCTCCGGCATCCAGCCGACGGGCCGCTTCCACTGGGGCAACTACTTCGGCGCGATCCGACAGTACATCGACCTCCAGCCTGTCGCGCGGGCGGCCGGAGAGGGCGTCGGGCAGGCGGCCGACGAGGCCTATTACTTCATCGCCGATCTCCACGCGCTGACGACCGTGCGCGATGCCGGCCGGCTGCGGCGGCTGGTCCACGACGCGGCGGTCGATCTCGTGGCGCTGGGGCTCGACCCCGAGCGGGCGGTGCTCTTCGTGCAATCCGACGTGCCGGAGGTGGCCGAGCTGACCTGGCTGCTCATGACCGTCTGCCCGATGGGCCTCCTCGAACGCTGCCACGCCTACAAGGACAAGAAAATCCGTGGCCTGCCGGCCGATGCCGGCTTGTTCACGTATCCGGTGCTCATGGCCGCCGACATCCTCGCCTACGACGCCACCGTCGTGCCCGTGGGGGAGGACCAGGTGCAGCACATCGAGGTCTGCCGCGACCTGGCCGGCACCTTCAATCACCTCTACGGCGACGTCTTCACGCTTCCCAGGCCGCGGCTGGTCGAAGGCGGGGCGAAGGTGCCGGGCACCGATGGCCAGAAGATGAGCAAGAGCTACGAGAACACGATCGACGTGTTCGAGGAACTGGGGGCCCAGAAGAAGAAGATCATGCGGATCACGACCGATTCCCGGCCCATGGAGGCGGCGAAGGATCCCGACGGCGACCACCTCTTCCAGCTCTACTCGCTGATGGCGACCGCCGACGAACGGGCGCGGATGGCCGATCTCTACCGCCGCGGCGGCTTCGGATACGGCGAGGTCAAGAAGGCGCTCGTCGAGGCAGCGGCGGCCTTCTTCGCCGCTGCCCGGGCCCGGCGGGCCGAAATCGAGGGCGACACCGGACGGATCGAGGCGATCCTCGCCGCGGGGGCGGCGAAGGCGCGGGCGAAGGCCCGCGCCGTGCTGGACCGGGCGCGGCGCGCCTGCGGCCTCGACCGCACGGCACCGGGCTCAGGCGGCCCCGTCGCGGGGAGGAAATCGTGAACGTCCTCGGCATCGGCACCGACATCACCGAGTGTCTGCGGATCGCGCAGATGATCGAGCGCCACGGCGAACTGTTCGTGGGCCGCGTCTACACGCAACTGGAAATCGATTACTGCCGCAGCCGGCGGATGGCCACACAACACTTCGCCGGCCGCTGGGCCGCAAAGGAAGCCGTGCTCAAGGCACTGGGCACCGGGTGGCGCAAGGGCATCTCCTGGCGGGATATCGAGATCCGCAACGGCGCCGGCGGCCGGCCTCAGGCATCTCTGAAAGGGGGCACGCAGGAGATCGCCGAGCGGATGGGAATCCGCTGCATCCTCGTGAGCATCTCGCACTGCCGCAGCCACGCGACCGCCTACGCGGTGGCCCTGGACGAGACGCCCGCCACCATGACGATCGATCCTCCCTGGCTCTGATCGCGGGGTGTGGCGACGCGATGAGCCGCTACCCGCCGGCGTCGCGTTCGCGCCGGCACAGCGGAAACTCCGCCTCGACGGCATGTTCCGTCACACCGTCACGACGGCGGCTGTCGTAGAGCAGGAAGCGATCGATCGGGATCCCATCGAGGTGGAGGCCGGAGGTGTCGTCGAGAAACCGGGTCGTCCATGCCCGCGGCACGGCCGGGGTGAGCCGTGCGAGCGTGACATGGGGCACATAGGGCCGGCGCTCGATCGCCACGCCGCAGGATTCGAGTGCGTCACCGATGGCCGCGTGCAGCGCGGTGAGCGGTGCCGAGTCGGCGACACCCGCCCACAGCACGGTCGGTCGCCCCCGGGCCGGAAACACGCCCGTGCCGCGGATCTCGAGGGCGAACGGGGCGTGCGCCACGCTGGCGAGCGCGTCGGTGAGGACGGCGTGGGTGGAATCAGCCACGTCGCCGAGGAAATGGAGCGTCAGATGCACCTGCACCGGCCGCACTGAACGCACCCCGCGGGGTGGCGACGCGATCAACTGGCCGAGTCGCCAGCCCACCGGCTTCGGCAGGTCGAGCGCGACGAACAGGCGTCGGGACATGGGCGGATCGGACGGCGTGACGGGGCGGGCCGCTCGGCCGCGGCCAGCATCAGCCCGCGAAGGGCTGGAGGTGGGCGATGCCGCCCTCCATCTGGAGCGTGGCCAACGGAGTGCCCTCGGGCACCGAGGTGATGCCGTCGCGGCGGGTGAGCGCCAGTTTCGTCTGTCCACTGAGGAGGGTGGCGAGTTGTTGCTCGAGTTCCTTCTGTCGGGGCTCGGGCAGTTTGGTGAAGGCCTCCCGGCCGCGGCACTTGGGAAAGGCCCGGCAGCCGAGCCACGGGCCGCGCTTGCCTTCGCGCAGGTTCATCATCTCGCCGCACTTGGGGCAGGCAATGTCGGTCACGAGCGGCGGCGGCGCGGGGAACTTGATCGCCCCCTTGCGATCGAGGTTGAGGATGAATGGGGGTGGCTCGACGGCCACGCCCTCCGCGGCCTTGCCCTTCGGCGGCTTCGGCGGACGCGGCTTGTCTTCCACCAGGAAGTCGCCGAACCGACCGGTCCGCTTCACCATCGGCACGCCGGCCGGCGAGAGGAGGTCGATCTGCTCGGGTAGCAGCGGCCGCCGCTGGCGGTCCACCGGCATCGCGAACGAACAGGCAGGAACCTCCTTCGGCTTCCGGGCCGCCTTCTTCTTTGCCTGCTTGGCCTTGCCGCCCGACTTCGCGGCCGCCGCCGGTGCCGACTCCGGCTCGACCACGACCTTTTCGTTGTAGCCGCTGCAGGAGAGAAACTCTCCCTTGTTGCCGAGACGGAACTCCAGCCGTCGGCCGCACTGCGGGCAGGCGTAGGGTGAAGGTTCCGACTTCGCCTTCTCGTGGGGTTCCTGCAGCGCCGAGCCGAGTTTCGGCTCGAGTTCCGCGTGAAACTCGTGGAGCATGTCGGTCCACTTCTTCGCGCCCTGGGCCACCTGGTCGAGCTCCCCCTCGATCTCCCGGGTGTAGCCGATCTCGATGAACTGATCGCGGAAGCCCCGTTTGAGGAAGCCGGTGACCGCCTCACCCAGCGCCGTGGCGTGGAAGCGGCGATCCTGCTGGGTGACGTAGCCGCGGTTCTCGATCACGTTGATGATGCTCGCGTAGGTGGAGGGCCGCCCGATGCCCTCCTCCTCCATCTTCTTGACGAGCGTGGCCTCGGTGTACCGCGGCGGCGGGGCCTGGAACTTCTGCCGGGGATCGATGGAGAAGGGGGCCAGCCGGGCTCCCTTCTCGAACTCGGGAAGCACCTGGTCGCCGTCATCGCGGGGCGCGCCGGAGACCCGGTAGAAGCCGTCGAACTTGAGCACGCGGCCGTTGGCCTTGAAGACAGCACCCGTGTCGCGGTCGCTCCTCCGCATGCGGACGGCGGTCGAATCCCATTCCGCATCGGTCGCCTGGCAGGCCACGAAGCACTGCCAGATGAGCCTGTAGAGCTTGTACTGCTCGTCCGACAGCGCGGCTGCGATCCGGTCGGGCTCGCGGTTGGCATCGGTGGGCCGGATCGCCTCGTGGGCCTCCTGGGCACTCTCGTTGGAACTGGCGTAGAACCGCGGTTTCTCGGGCACGTAAGCCCGACCGTGTCGCTGCTCCAGATAGCGGCGGGCCATCTCGATCGCCTCCCGCGAGAGGTTTGTCGAGTCGGTCCGCATGTAGGTGATGAGGCCCACGCGGCCCTCGTCGGGCAGATCGATGCCCTCGTACAGTTGTTGAGCGATCCGCATGGTGCGGTCGGTGGACATGCCGAGCCGACTCGAAGCGGCTTGTTGGAGGGTGCTCGTGATGAAAGGGGGGAAGGGTCGGGACTTCGTCCGCGTGACGTCGATCGACTCGACCGTGTAGCGGGCGGCCGGATCGGGCCGTCCCGAGATCCTCACGACGTTGCGGCCGCGCCCCTTGCCGTCGGCGTCGGCCTCCCTGGTGATTTCCACGTCGAGCAGGCCGGCGGCTTCGGCCGCGGCACGCGCGGGGCCGGCGAGGTCGACGTCGGATGTGTTTTCGGCCTCGATCGAGAAAGGCTTGCCGCCGAGTTCGACGAGGTCGCACTGCAGGGCACGGTGGTCGGCGAGCCACGCCATGCGGTCGCGGACGAGCGGCGGCCGATTCCGCTCGTCGCGGCGGGCCATGAAGGTCGCCCATTCCCCGTGCAGCGCGGCGGATCGCTCCACGTCGAACGCCATGCAGGAGGCGATCTCCCACGACTCGGACGGCGTGAAGGCCCGGATCTCGAGCTCGCGGTCGACCACGATGCGGGCGGCCACGCTCTGCACCCGGCCGGCCGAGAGCCCGCCAGCCACCTTCTTCCAGAGGATCGGCGACACCCGGTAGCCCACGATCCGATCCACGATCCGGCGGGCCTGCTGGGCCTCGACCCGGGGCATGTTGATGGGACGCGGCGCCTGGAAGGCACGTTGCACCTCGGTCTTGGTGATCGCGTCGAACGTGACTCGCTTTGCCTTGAGGGGGTCGACGCCGAGCACCTGCGTGAGGTGCCAGGCGATCGCCTCACCCTCGCGGTCCAAGTCGGTGGCGAACCAGACCTCCGTGGCTCCCTTCGCGAGCTTGCGGAGTTCGGTGACCGTCTTGGCCTTGTCGGAGTGGATCTCGTACGTCGGGGCGAAGTCGTGGTCGATGTCCACGCCCGGCACGGGCTGCTTCGAGCCCTTCGGGGCCTTGCTCGGCAGGTCGCGGATATGGCCGATCGAGGCCTTCACCACGAACCCCGGACCGAGGTATTTCTCGATGGTCTTTGCCTTCGCGGGGCTCTCGACGATCACGAGTTCGTAGTCGCCCGCCGGGACACGGGCGGGGGCGGAGTTGCCGCCGGAGCGGGGCGAGGCGGAACGGCGGGAGGTTTTCTTGGCCATGAATCGCTCGGGAAGGGAAGCTGTGCTGGCATCGCCGGAGCGGCACATCCCGGCGCCACGCCGCACGGAGGCTTGGGATTGGCGCACCGGGGCTTGGCGCTACAATCCGAGCCTGTCGTCAACCCGACAAGCGTTACCCTCCCCTCTCTCGCCCTGTCAAGCCTCGGCGGTTCGCCGTCGGCGGAAGGGCCCCAGGCGGTGCCATGGCCGGCTCCTTCGACATTTTCCGAAAGTATCAACGAACCCTGCTCGCGGCAGTGGCCATTCTGGCCATGCTGGCGTTCTTTGTCCTGCCCCCGTTCCTGCAGATGGCGCCCACCTCCGGCGGCCCGGATCCGCTGGTGGCCACCTGGCGCGATGGCGGCATCCGCGAGGACGAATTGCAGCGGCAGGTGGCGATGCGGGTGGTCTTGAACCAGTTCCTCCGCGACGCGATGGCGGCGTCGGGCCGCGATCCCGGTGACGTGCGGGTCTTGCCAGAGGACGAGGTCGACGTGGTGCGCACGTTGCTGCTCGCCCGTGAGGCGGAAGCCAACGGGATCGTGATCGGCAATGGCGGAGTCAACCAGTTTCTTGCACAGTGGACCAATAATATGGTTCGCCCCGAGCAGCTCGAGGCGCTGATCGCCGGCCGGCGGTTCGGCCAGATGCCCGTGACGACGGCCGACGTATTCGCCGCCCTGCGCACGATTCTGGCGGCCGATCGCATGCGGCAGTTTTCGTTTGCCGGCTTGTCCGGTGATCCGCCCGGCGTCCGCTGGGACATCTTCCGGCGGCTCGAGCAGGAGGCGATCGTAGAGGTGGTGCCGGTCGTGGTCGAATCATTTGCGGGCGACGTGCCGGCGCCATCCGAGTCCGCGCTCCTGGCCTTCTTCGATCGATTCAAGGAATCGTTGCCCGTGGACCGGAGTGCGGATCCGGGCTTCATGGAGCCCCGGAGAATCTCGTACGACTGGCTGGTGGCGAATCAGGCCGAACTGCAGGCCACCGCGGAAAAGGACGTCACCGACCGGCAGATCGAGGAGTTTTACGAGGAGAACAAGGTTCGGCTCTATCGCGTGAAGGACGAGCCGGCGGCGGGCGCCGATGAGGCTGCAGGGACGCCCGCTGCATCGACGGGAGAGACCAAGCCCGTCGCAGAGGAGAAGGCCGACGCCGCGGCCGAGCAGACGCGTGAGCCGGCGAGCGACGCGCAGCGCGCGGAGCCAAAGGCACGCGTCGGGCGTCCCAGCCCGTTCCGGCTGGCGGCCTTTCGCCAGCCAGCTGCCGCGACGGCGGGCAAGCCTGAAGCAGCGCCGGATGCGGCAGCGCCCGCCGCGGAACCGGGAACCGCCGACGAGTCGAAGGATGCCGCGAATACACCGACCGCGCCCGCGACCGATGGTGTCGAGCCGCTCGAGAAAGTGCGCGACGACGTCCGCAAGCGGCTCGCGGCCGCGGCGGTTGATCGAAAGATCGACGGTCTCTTCGCGGCGATCATGGCGGACGTTTCCGGGTTTGCCCGCGACCTCACGCGCTGGAAGGCCGAGTCGGGCAGCAGCGCGACGAAGCCGGAGCCGCCGAACGTGGACACGATCGCTGCCAAGCAGGGATTGAAGGCCGGTCATGCGGTCAAGCGGACGGTCGGGGATGCACTCCGTGAGGGCGAGGTGGGGACGAGTTTTCAGCTGGCGATCGATCCGCAGTCGCCGATGGGGTTCCGCCAGGCGCAGTGGGCCGACCTTTTATTCGGGCAGGAGCGGCCGCTCTGGCGGCCAGTCGAGACCCGTGACGTTCCGGGCAATCGGTATCTGACGTGGAAGACCGACGACCTGGCGGCCTTCGTGCCTGAGTTCGCCGCAGTCCGAGCCGATGTCGAGCGGGCGTGGCGGATCGTCGAGGCCAGGCCGTTGGCTCGCACCGTGGCCGAGGAAGTCGCAACCTCGGCTGCCGGTGGCCGTACGTTGGCCGATGTCGTCAAGGATCGACCGGGAACGAAACTCGAGGCCGCGACCGTCGGCCCGTTTTCATGGTTGGCGAAGGGATCGGCCACCCGGGGCTCTCCCCCCATGCTCTCTCGGCCAGAGGGGCTGGTCATGCCTGGCGAAGCCTTCATGCGTGCCGTGTTCTCGCTCGAACCGGGGAGCACTGCCGTGACCTTCAACGAACCGCAGACCGTGTGCTACGTGATCCGACTCGTGTCCTACACGCCGGCGGTCGACGACCTCCGGCAGAAGTTCCTGGACCCGGCCCTGGATCAGCAGCGGATCGCCGCGGTGGCTGAACGCGAGCAGGCGATGGCCTTCGAGTCATGGCTGACGGGGGTGGAGAAGCGGTCCGGCCTGGAATGGAAGCGCCCGCCCCAGCGTCGATAGCAGTCCGCGGACAAAGTCATCCGCGCTCACTCGATGCTGCCCTCGCTGCGCAATCCGTGCTGCGCTCGGCCAGCAACGCCGGCTCGACGGCACGGGCATCCCCGAGCCGGTTGGGCGCACAGGCCGGCTGCCGACGAGATGCCGCCCTCCGCGCGAGGGTCACGTGTGCGCCGTATTCGAGCGTGACATCCGCACGGTCCAGGAGTTGCCGAGGCATAACGAGGTGCACAGCACGGTGGTCGGAACGAATGCCCCCACGCGAAGGCAGCCCCCACGATCCAGTACACTTCCAGGCATCGTCGCGGGTGAGAGGTGGGCCGCGAGTCATTGATTGAGGCCGTTCGACAGGAGCCCCAAGCCATGTGTGCCCTGCAAACGCGTTATTTCCGAGACCTCGACTCCGACGCATGGGAAGTTCGTGCGCACGCTTTGAACGAACTGTTTCGCCAGGGGGCGGGCGTCGTCGAGATGCTCATCACCGGTGCTGCCCATCCGCGGCCTAGGGTGCGGGCCGCGTGCATAGCCCTCATGGATCACCTCGGCGATGAGCGTTGCTGTCAATCGCTCGAACGCGCGCTCAGAGACGCATCTCCACTCGTGCGAAGGCATGCCGTTCATGCCGTTGGGTGCCAAAAGTGCAAGCCGCTCCCGCTGCCCATCGACGTTGTGGGAGCGCTTGTCGAACGTATGTTGGGTGACTCAAGCCCGAGGGTTCGCCGTGTAGCGGCTCATCAAATCGGGCTTCAGCCTCACGACCCACGAGCCGTCGAGGCGCTTCGACATGTGATCCGCGAGAGCCGTGACGAGGGGCTCGTGTCTCGGGCAAGGCGTGCGTTAAGCGAGCAGATGACACATGCCGAACCATGCGATGCAGCAGGCTCGAGATGAAGTCGGGAGGAACGGATCGCCGGAACGGTTGCGATCCGCCGACGACTCCTCGCGAACGTCCGAGCGA
>CAIXGY010000298.1 GCA_903919035.1 uncultured Planctomycetaceae bacterium
CGAGACGGCACGGGCATCCTCGATGCCGGCTGGGCGCGATGATGATGGGCGAGGATCACGTGTGGTCCGTATCCGGCACTCACGACCCGCCGGTGGCAGCCGCCGCGGACAGGGGGCTGCGCCACGCCCGCGCGGCGTCGCCCGCCGCAGCGGCCGCCACCAAGCCGCCGAGTTCCTCGGCCACGGCAGCGCTTCGATTCGCCACGTCGCAGACCTCGAAGTAGTCGTCCGGCTTCGCATAGAGCGCGACACGGTCGCCGAGGGCCACGCAATGCCACGCCGGCGTGGCGATCGCCGCCCCGGACCGGGTGACGGCGACCGCCCGGTCTCGCCGAGGCATGCTCCACGACGTGAACAGGCCGACGAGGCTCGCGCCCCGCCGGGGATCACCGTCCGCGGGCGGCTCTGGCGCGGCGCCCAACAGTTCGCCGAGCGTCACCCCGACGTCAGCCGGCACCACGATCGCGCCGCACCGCTGACCGGCCATGCGGCTCGCCGCATCGGCCATGATGACCGGCACGTGCACCAGTTCGCCGAAGGCGGCGCCCCCGCTCGGTCCGACGCGGCCGTGCAGCCCGAGCGCGAGCCCGCGCAGGCCGGCCACGACGACCGTCCACCCGGCCGCCTCGGCGGCCGCCACGACGTCGCCCAGGCAGCGGTCGAGCAGCGTGAGTTGTCCGGCGAACGCCTGCCGGATGCCGACGAGCACGTCGGGGTCGGCGGCAGTTGCGATCTCGAAGTCAGGGACGGTCGCCTCCGCCGGCGGCGGCGGATCGTCAGGATCGACGTAGGCCTCGCGAAATCCGGCCGGAGCGTCCCAGCATGTGCCGAGGCTCGTGGCGTGGACGACGACGAGCCGGTGCCGTCCGGCGGCCACCACGTCGCGGGCGGCGTTGCACAGCCGCGCGAGGCAGGTGGCGTCCGCGTCCCGCTCGGGCATGCGTTTCGGCGCGGCGACCACGCGGATCGACTCGGCGCCCGCGAGGCAGGCCGCCGCATCGTCGGTGACGAAGGCCGAATGCCACTCGCGGGCGGCCGCCGCGGCCACGACCGCCGGCGTTGCGCCGCCACCCAGCAGGTCGTGAAGCGTGGCCTGGGGATCGTCGGTGGTTGCGATCGCGCGATCGAAGACGATCCCCCGCGCCGCCAGCGCATCGAGCCGCGGCATCGCCACCCAGGTCGCGCCGTATGCAGGGAGAATCCATGCGGGCAGGCGGTCGATGGCCACCACGAGCAGGCCGGCCGGGCCGCCGACCGCGGCGGAAGGAGCATGCTCGTGGCTCATCGCGGCCGCTTTCCGGTCAGTGTGTCGGTCCGGATCCGCCGCCGGCCTGGTCGCGCCCCTGGATCAATGTCGTGAGCAGCGGTGTGAAGGCCGCCACGAGCAGGCCCATGCCGACGGAGGTGACCACGAACAAAAAGAAGAAGTCGGCCTGCCCTCCGAACCGCCAGGGCAGCAGAATCTCGCCCCGCTCGACGGCCTCCACCTTCGCGGCGATCAGGCCGCCGGCGAGGTTCGCGATGAAACTCGAGATGAACCACACCCCCATGAGCAACGACACGAACCGCGCCGGCGCCACCTTCGTCACGTAGGACAGCCCCGTCGGCGACACGCACAACTCACCGACGGTGTGCCAGAGGTAGGTGAGCAGGATGAGGAGCATGGAGGCCTTCGCGCCGTCGCGGGCCACCAGCGCGGCCCAAACCATGAACACGTAGCCCAGTCCCAGGCAGAGGAGCCCGAGGGCGATCTTGAGCGGCTGGCTCGGGTCGAGCTGCCGGCGGCCGAGCCGCGTCCACAGTCCGGCGAATGCGGGGGCCAGCAGGAAGATGAGCCCGGCGTTGACCGACTGGAACCAGGTCGCGGGCACCTCGCCACCCAACAGCCGGCGGTCGGTGTTCTGCTCGGTGAACACGTTGATCGACGAGCCGGCCTGCTCGAACGCCACCCAGAAGAACACGTTGAAGGCCATGAACAGGAAGATCGAGGCCACCGGGCCGCGATCCTCGGGCCGCTGCACCGCGACGAACCAGGCCGCCAGCCCCACGACGACCACCGCGACCACCGACATGGTCGCGGGCGTGAGAAGCCGGCCCACCGCCGCCAGCCACCCGGCGTGATGGGCCCAGCCGAACAGTCCGGCGAGCAGGATGCTCGCCGTCAGGAAGAGCCACGCCGAGCCGCCGGCCCGGCCCGCCGGCGGCAAGCCCACGCCGGCCAGGTAGCGCGGCCGCAGGAGCGCGTAGAGCAGCAGCCCCCCGACCATGCCGACGGCGGCCGAGCCGAAGCCCCAGTGCCAGCCCACCTTCTCCCCCAGCGTTCCACACACGAAGGCGCACAGGAACGCCCCGAGGTTGATGCCCATGTAGAAGATCGTGAACGCGGCATCGCGACGCTCGTCTCCAGGAGCATAGAGCTGGCCCACCATCACGGACACGCTCGGCTTGAAGTGTCCGGTGCCCAGCACGATCAGCGCGAGGCCGGCGATGAAGACCGACAGCCCGACCGCGTCGTGGGCCCACTGGCCGAGGCCCGACACAGCCAGCACGATGTGCCCGATCGTGATCAAGAGCCCGCCGACGAGCATGGAGCGGTGCGTGCCGATCAGCTTGTCGGCGACGATGCCGCCGAGGATCGGGAACAGGTAGGCCAGGCCGGTGTACCAGCCGTAGAGCGTGCTGGCGTCGGCCTTCGACCAGCCCCGCCCCGGGTTGAAGCCGTGGGCGTCGCCCGTGGTGGCCGCGATCAGGTACAGGACGAGCAGCCCCCGCATCCCGTAGTAGCTGAAGCGTTCCCACATCTCCACGGCGAAGAGGAGAAACAAGCCCGGAGGATGGCCGAGGATGGTCCGCGGGGACGGCGGCGCGACGGTGCGATCCATGGGGAGGCGGTCGATCCTGGGGGTGGGGGCGACCCCGAGAATACCCGCGACCCCAGGCTTGCGCACGCCGCAGGCCGTTGCTATCCTGCGGAAATCCGCTCCCTGGAGAAAGGCAGCCATGCCCTCCCCCACTCCCATCGTGTTTCGGCGTGAACCGACCCGCCGGTCATTTCTCGCCACCGCGGTGGCAGCCGGCGGCGCGGCCTCGCTCACCCGCGCCGAGGCCGACCCGGCCGCCCGAACGGCCGCCCCGCCCTTCCGCATCTCGCTGGCCCAGTGGTCGCTCCACGAGACGATCTTCGCCGGCACGCTCGACAACCTCGACTTCCCGCGGGCTGCGAAGCAGCAGTTCGGCATCGAGGCGGTCGAGTACGTCAACCAATTCTTCAAGGACAAGGCGAAGGACGCGGACTACATCGCCGAACTCGCCCGCCGCGCCGAGGACGAGGGCGTGACGAACGTGCTCGTGATGTGCGACGGCCTGGGCAACCTGGGCGACCCCGACGAGAAGGCCCGCACCGTCGCCGTCGAAAACCACTTCCCCTGGGCGGAGGCCGCGAAGCGGCTTGGCTGCCACTCGATCCGGGTCAACGCGGCGAGCGCCGGGTCGTTCGAGGAGCAGCAAAAACTGGCGGCCGACGGGCTGGCGCGGCTCTCCGACTATGCGGCGCAGCTGGGAATGAACGTGATCGTGGAGAACCACGGCGGGCTGTCGTCCAACGGGGCCTAGCTGGCCGGCGTGATGAAACTCGTCGGCAAGCCCAACTGCGGCACGCTCCCCGACTTCGGCAACTTCCACGACTACGACCGCTACCAGGGGGTCGAGGAACTGATGCCGTTCGCGAAGGGCGTGAGCGCCAAGAGCCACGAGTTCGATGCGGATGGCAACGAGGTCCGCACCGACTACCGCCGGATGCTGAAGATCGTGCACGACGCCGGCTATCGGGGCTGGATCGGCATCGAGTACGAGGGCAAGCGGCTGCCCGAGCCGGAGGGCATCCTCGCCACGAAGAAACTCCTCGAGCGGATCCGCGCCGAACTGGCGTGATCCGGCTCACGCGTGAGCCTCACGCGCGGAGAGGCCTCTCGTTCGCAGCCGGCCTGTGAGCCCAACCGGCTCGGGTCTGCCCGTTCCGTCGAGCCATATGAGCCGCAGCACGTCGGTCGGCTACGGCCGCGACGCCGCCTTGGCGAGATCGAGATCCACGACCACCGGAAAATGGTCGGAGATGTCGGCGCCCGTGGCGTGGCAGACGAAGGCCCGCGTCACGGCCGGGGCGAGCTCCTCGTGCAGGAGCACGTGGTCGATCATGGCTGAACACGTCCTCGGGGTCGGCCGCGCCGTTCTCGTTGAAGTCCCAGTGTGACGTGTAGCGGTCGGCCACCCGCGGCATGAAGGTGGCCGCGTTGACCAGTTCCGGTCCGGCCCGATCGGGATCGTAGTCCTTGAGATCGCGGAGCACGGTCGTCTGCGTGGTCCGCCCGGCGTCGGCCATCGGCACGTCCGGGTCGTAGTCGTTGAGGTCGCCCATCACGATCGGCAGGTAGCCGCGGGCCACGATCTCACGACGGATCACGTCGCGGGCGATCCGCGTCTCGGCAGTCCGCTGGGCGTTGCTGCCGATGTCGGAGGGGTTGCTCTTGAGGTGCATGCCGAGCACCGCGAACTTCCGGCCACACACGCTGAAGCAGGCCAGCGCATGCCGCTGGAGCACGGCGGTCTCACTCCGGGCGTTGCCCCGCTCGTCCATGAACTTGTAGCTCTCGCGAAGCCAGGCGGCGTCGCCGTCGGCCGGCTGCGGCTCGCCATCGACGCGGCGCGGCGGCACGAGGATCCGGATCCGCGCTCCGTCGATCTCGTCGGGCGGAATCCGTGAGAAGATCGCCACGTCGAATCCGGAGAACAGGTCGGCGCCGTCGACGTGGTAGCCGACCAGGTCGCCCATGCCCTTCTCGGCGAGGATGGCGGCGAGCGCGTCGACGCCCTGCCGCGACACCACCTCCGGCATCACGAGAATGTCAGGATCGACGGCCTCGATGACCGCCGCCACGCGCTCGAGGTGTCGCTTCCGCGCCGGCTCGAAGCGGAACCGCGCGACCTTCGTGGTCTCGCCCGGAACCGCCAGGACCTCGGCGTTGAAGCAGGCGATCCGGAGCCGGCAGTCGCCGGCCGGCCGAGCGTCGCCCCCCGACGCGGCCGGGGAGAGCGTGAGCGCGACGGTCGCCGCGACCGCGACGGCCCAGCGCCGGCCTCGCGCGTCATGCGGCCCTCGTTGACCGCGCCCCAGGCCGCTCGGTAGAGTTCGCCGCCGCGTCATCCTCGCTCCCGCACCGTGGAAAGGTTCGCATGCCAGACCGGAATTCGACGTCCCTTCAGAATACCGGCTCCCGGAGCGGACGCCTCGAAAAACTGCTGCGGGTGGGGGACACCGACGTCGGTCGCGGCGTCTTCGCCCGGCGTCGCATCGCCAGCGGCACCGTCCTCGGTGAGATCAGCGGCGACGTGCTCCTCGACCATCCCGAGGACTCCAGCTACGTCATGGAACTCGGCAGTGGCAAGCTCCTCGAACCCGCGCCGCCGTTCCGGTTCGTGAACCACAGTTGCGACCCGAACTGCGAGATTTTCTACTGGGAGGAGACCCCCGACGACGACCGCCTGTGGATGCAGACGATCCGGGCGATCGAGGCCGGGGAGGAACTGCTGATCGACTACTGCTGGCCGGCGGACGCGGCGATCCCGTGCCGGTGCCGGTCGCGGGAGTGCCGAGGATGGATCGTGGACCCCGTCGAGCGTCACCTCCTGCCGGCGCCCCCGGCGTGAACGCGACGCGGGTGTCTTGGCACCGGGCCGGCTGGCTCCTCGCGGCGGTCATCACGGTGGTCGCCGTCTGTGGACTGGCCCGCCTGCGCATGGATGACGACCTGCGGTCGCTCGTCAGCGCCGGCACGGACGACTTCCGGATTCTCGACGAGGTGGCTGACGCCTTCGGGGCGCCCGACCTCGACTGCATCGTGCGGGCCACGTCCCGCACCGGCGACATCTTCGCCGCCGAGCCGCTCGCCCAGCTCCGCGACACGGTGGATCGACTGCGCGGCGTCGAGGGTGTCGCCGAGGTGTGGTCGATCTTCGAGGTACGCCGCCAGGGCCGTGTCGGCGGGCTGCTCCCGGTCATCCCGCGGACCGCCGCCGCGCTCGATGCCGAGGCCCGGGCGGCGGCCAAGGCCCGCTCGGCCCGCCACCCGCTGGTGGCGGGTCAACTGCTATCGGCCGACGCCGCGTCGTCGCTCGTGTTGGTGCGGCTCGTGCCCGGCGCCGACAGGCCGCCGCTGCAGCCCGAGATCGTGGGTCGGCTGGAGGCCGCGGTCGCCGCGGCGCGGGCGGCCGCGCCAACGCTCGACCTCGACCTCACCGGCATGCCCGCGCTCCGCGAACAAGCCAATCGCGCGCTGAAGCGCGACATGCTCGTCTTCAATTCGACGGGGCTGGTGCTGGCCGTCGTGATCTCCGCGCTCGCCGCCCGCAGTCTGTGGTCAACGGTCGTGGCCAGTGTGCCCCCGTTCGTGGGTGCGGTGTGGGCGCTCGGTGTCCTGGGCCTGCTCGGGGTGCCGGTCAACGTGCTCACCGCCGTCGTCCCGTCGCTGGCGCTCGTGGTCGGCACGTGCGACTCGATTCACTTCATCGAGGACATGCGCCGCCGCATCCGCCGCGGCATCGACCCGCTGGCCGTGTCCGCCGGGGCGGTGCAGCGGGTCGGCCCGGCATGCGGGCTCACGAGCCTGGTGACGGCCGTGGGTTTCGCCTCGCTCGCCGCGGCCCGGGTCGATGCGGTGCGGGCGTTCGGGATCGCCGCCGCCGTGGGGGCGCTCGCCAGTTTCGCCGCGGTCACGCTCCTCACGCCGCTCGTTGCCGCCCTGCCGCTCTGCAGCGGCATGAGGCTGGGGAGATCCTTCCGGCTCGCTGGCCGGACGGCCGGCGCACTGACGGCCTTCTCGCTCCGCCACCCGCGGCCGCTCGCGGCCACCGCCTGCGGCGCCACGCTGGCCCTCGGCCTGGCCGCCGGCCACCTCGACGCCGACATCCGTGTCCGCGACTCGCTGCCGCTCGACACGCCCGCGGCGCGGGCGCTCGCGGGCGTCGATGCCGAGTTCGGCGGGGCCATGGGCGTGGATGTGGTCGTGGGCTGGCCGGCCGACGTCGACTGGCGCGACGGCATCGTGCTGGCGTCGCTCGACGAGGTGCACGGGGTGCTCGACCGCGCCGAGGGCATCTCCCGGCCGGTGTCGCTGGCCAGCGTGGCCGAACCGCTCCCCGATCGGGCCCGCCTGCGACTCGACACCGCGGACTTCAGGGGCCTCGTGGCCCCCGACGGCCGGATGGCGGTGGTGCGGGCCCGGGTCGGCGACGTCGGCTCCCGCCGCCTCGAAGGCGTCTACGCGCAGGTCGATCGGGAACTCGCCACGCTCGAACGGGCCAACCCCGGCTGGCGGTTCGAACTCGCCGGAATGTCGGTCGTGTCGGCACGCAACCTCGGGCAGCTCGTCCACGATCTCGGCTCGAGCCTGCTCTTGGAGGTCGTGGTCATCGGCGCGATCCTCGCCGTCGCCTTCCGGTCGCCGCTGGCCGGCATCGTGAGCATGATCCCCAACCTGTTCCCGTTGGCGGTCATCGCCGGCTTGCTGGCATTCACCGGGCGGTCACTGACTCCGGCCACCGTGATCGTGTTCAACGTCTGCCTCGGGCTGGCGGTCGACGACACGGTGCACCTGCTGGCCGCCTTGGCACGACACCGGCGGGAGGGCGTGTCGATGGCCACGGCGGTCCGCCGCGCGGTGGCCGAGATGGGCAATGCGGTGGTGATCGGCGGCGTGGTGCTGGGCGTCGGCTTCGCCACCGTCACCGCCTCGAGCGTGCCGTCGCTCTCCGGCTTCGGGCTGCTCGCCTGCGCCGCGGTGGCGGCGGCCACCGTGGCCGAGCTCGTGTTCCTTCCGGCGCTGCTTGTGGTGACCGACGGCGTGGTGCGCCGCTGGCCCGCCTACCGCGACCGACTCTTCGGCGCGACTACGACCGCCTGACGGTCAGGTCTCCGCGACGGCGGCGGCGAGTTCCTCGACGGCGTGGACGATCTGCTCCTCGGTGTGCTCGCAGGTGAGGAAGAATCGCACCCGCGCCGCCCGCTCGGGCACGGCCGGATAGAGGATGGGCCGGGCGTTGACGCCCCGCTCCAGCAGCCGCTGCGACACCTGCATCGCCCGCGCCGAACTGCCGAGAATCACCGGCACCACGGGCGTGTCGCCGCTCGTCCCCGTGTCGAGGCCGGCATCGAGCGCCAGTTTGAGGAAGAATTCGGACCGCTCCCGCAGCCGGGTCACCCGCCACGGCTCGCGGCCGATCACGCGGATCGCCTCGAGCGCAGCGGCTGCGTTGGGGGGCGAGCAGGCTGTGGAAAACACGAAGGCCGGCGTCGTGCAGCCCAGCCAGCGGATGAGCCGCTCCGAGCCGGCGAGGTACCCACCGCCCGAGCCGAGCGCCTTGCTGATGGTGCCCATCCAGAGGTCGCCCTCGGCGGGATCCACGCCGAAGAAGTCGCAGATGCCGCGGCCGTCCGGCCCCATCGTGCCGATGGAGTGGGCCTCGTCGACGTAGAGCAGCGCGTCGTGCCGCCGCTTCACTTCGATGAACCGTGGCAGGTCGGGATAGTCGCCATCCATGCTGTAGACGCCCTCGATCGCCACGACCACGCGGCGATACCGGGGCCGCAGGTCGCGGAGCAGGCCGTCGAGCCGCTCGTGATCGTTGTGGCGGAACGGCCGCTTCGCCGCCCGCGAGCCGGCAGCACCCTGCTGGATGCTGTTGTGGGCCAATTCGTCGTAGAGAATGAGGTCGTCGGGCCCACAGAGGTGGCCGAAGACCGAGGCGTTGGTGCCGTAGCCGCACGGGAAGACGACGGCCCGCTCGCATCCGGTGAACGCGGCGAGGGTCGCGTCGAGTTCCTCGAGGATCGAGTTGTTGCCGCCCACCATGCGGCTGGCCGACGCGCTCGTGCCGAAGCGGTCGATCGCCCGCTTGGCGGCCTCGGCCACCGCAGGATGGCCGGCGAGGCCCAGATAATCGAAGCTCGTGAAGCTGACGACCTCTCGGCCGGCGACCCGGGCGATCCGTCCGTGCACTTCCTCGTTGGCGAGCAGGAACGGATTGGCGAGACCCGCGGCGGCGAGGCCCGCGAGTCGCTCCTCGAGCGCCGCGCATTCGGGAAACGCGTCGGCCGCCCGGGCCGGCCCGTCTCCGGCCCCGTCGGGGTCGGCCGCGTCGAACATCCGCGCGGCAATGCACTCCACGAGGTCGTCGGCGGTGCGGATGCCCCGCAGCCAGTCGGGGTGAAACCGCATCTGGTAGCGGCCCTCGAGCCGGTTCACGGCGTCGAGAAACCGCGTCTCGTCGATCCCCGCGTCGTCCAGACGCGTCGGCCCGGTCAGCCCGCGGGCGGCGCGGCCCGGGGCCGAACGCCGGAGTTCCTCGAGCACGAGGCGGGTGATCGACGCCCGGGATCTCGTGGCCGGGCGATCGGCCGCCGGCAGCGGCCGCACGGGAAACACGGGCGGTGGTGGCGTGTCGGTGGTCGGCATGCGTGCTCTCCGTCCTTGGTGCCGAGTCCTGTCCGGCGGGAGCCGCACTCTATGTCATGCCGCCCGCGGCGTCAGCCTCCCCGGACTGGGGTGGCCGCGAAAGCGGCCCGCGGCGTCCCGCCGCCACCCGCCGGAACCGCGGGTCCGACGCGGGTCTGGCACATGGCGGAGGGGACGCAAGCCCTGCGCATGGCACGGGTCGTGCCGGTCGCGAAAGGTTTACAGCAGCTTCCGCAGCACGAACGGCAGGATGCCCCCGGCGCGGAACTGGTCGAGTTCCACCGGCGTGTCGATCCGCACGCGGCACGGGATCTTCTTCACGGCGCCGCCGGGGGCGGTCGCCGTGACCTCGATCGTGGCCCGCGGCGCGAGCGCGTCGAACGGGATGTCGAAGGTTTCCTCGCCGGTGAGCCCAAGCTGCTGCCACGGCTCGGGGAGCACGAGCGGCAGCACTCCCATGCCCACGAGATTCGAGCGGTGGATCCGCTCGAAGCTCGCCGCGAGCACGGCGCGAACGCCGAGCAACATCGTGCCCTTCGCGGCCCAATCGCGGGATGACCCCGTGCCGTATTCCGCCCCCGCGAGCACCACGAGCGGCGTGCCACGTTCGCGATACGTCACGGCCGCGTCGTAGACCGGCATCACGTCGGTGCCCGGCAGGAGTCGCGTCACGCCCCCTTCCACACCCGGCACGAGCAGGTTGCGGATGCGGATGTTGGCGAACGTGCCCCGCGTCATCACGCGATCGTTGCCGCGGCGGGCACCGTAGCTGTTGAAGTCGGCCGGCGGCACGCCGTGGTCGATCAGGTAGGTTCCCGCGGGGCTGGCCTTGGCGATGCTGCCGGCCGGTGAGATGTGGTCGGTCGTCACGCTGTCGCCGAGGGCCAGGAGCACGCGGGCCCCGCGGACGCTCTGGGGCGGCTTCGCCTCCCGCGAGAGGTCGGCGAGGAACGGCGGCTCCTGGATGTAGGTGCTCGCGGCATCCCAGTCGTAGAGTTCGCCCGCGCTGGTCGGCACCGCGTTCCACCGTGCGTTCGACTGCCAGACGTTGTCGTAGCGACGCTGGAACTGCGCGGGCTCCACGCACGACGCCACCGTTTCCCGGACCTCGTCGGCCGTGGGCCAGATGTCCTTCAGGAACACCGGCGCGCCGTCCTTGCCCGTGCCGAGCGGCTCGGTCGCGAGATCGAGGTCCGTCGTGCCGGCCAGCGCGTAGGCCACCACGAGCGGCGGGCTCGCCAGCCAGTTGGCCTTCACGAGCGGATTGACGCGGCCCTCGAAGTTGCGGTTGCCGGAGAGCACGGCGGCCGCCACGAGGTCGCCCTCGGTGACCGCCTTGGCCACCGGGTC
>CAIXGY010000299.1 GCA_903919035.1 uncultured Planctomycetaceae bacterium
CCGAACGCCGCCGCGACCTGCGGGCGCGGGCCGACCTGTTCCGGGAGTCACTCGTGCAGGCGGGCGTCGACACGGCCGCCGCCGCGGCCCAGATCGTGCCGATCGTCGCCGGCACCGCCGCGGCAGCCGTGGCACTCGCCGCGGCCCTCGCGGACGAGGGATTTTTCGTGCCGGCGATCCGCCCGCCAAGCGTGCCTGCCGGCAAGAGCCTCGTGCGCGCGAGCGTCTGCTGGCATCACACCGAGAGCGACCTCGAGCGGCTTGCGGCCGCGGTCGGACGGCATGCAGCCCGACGCTAGTCTCCCGTGGTGCGTGATCGGCGCGGGGCCGTCGGGGCTGACGGCCCTCAAAAACCTGCGGGCTGCCGGCATCGCGGCCGAGTGCCTCGAACGGGAGGATGACATCGGCGGCAATTGGCTCTTCGGCGCCGCCACGTCGCGGGTGTTCGCATCGACGCGGCTCGTGAGTTCGAAGTCGTTGACCACCTACCTCGACCATCCGATGCCGCGGGCGTGGCCGGCGTATCCCGACCACCGCCAGTGCCTCGACTACCTCCGGGAGTACGCCCGACGTTTCGGCCTGCACCAGTGGATCCGCACCGGCACGGTCGTCGACTCGATCGCGCCCGTGGATCCGCCCGCGGGGGGCTGGGTCGTCCGCGCCTCCGGTGGCCCGGCACGCACCTATGCCGGCGTCGTCATCGCCAGCGGCCACAACCACGTGCCACGACTACCCGACGCGCCGGGCACCTTCACCGGCACGCTCATTCACGCCGCCGCCTACAAGTCACCGACGGTGCCGCTCGACCTCACCGGCACCCGGGTTCTCGTCATCGGCGGCGGGAATTCAGGCTGCGACATCGCCGTCGAGATCTCGCGCCACGCCGCGCGGACGGTGCATTCCACGAGGCGCGGCTATCACGTCGTCCCACGGGAGATCCTCGGCCGCCCAGCCGACCTCCGCGCCGAACGGCTCCTGCGGATGGGTGTGCCGGTGTGGCTGCGCCGCGCCATCAGCATGCGGATGATCGACCGCACCATCGGCCTGCCCGCCCGGCACGGCCTGCCCGCGCCGGATCACCGACTCTGGGAGACACACCCGGTCGTCAACTCGGAACTCTATGCCTCCATCGACACGGGAGCCATCGTGCCCGCCGGCGACGTCGCCAGGTTCGCCGGCCCCGAGGTGGAGTTCGCGGATGGCAGCCGCGAGCCGTTCGACGTGGTGATCTGCGCGACCGGCTACCACACGTCGCACCCATTCATCGACGGTCGGTTGCTCGGCGCCGAATCCGCCACCGGCCTGCCGCGGTTGTTCCTCAACCTGCTCCACCGCACCCGCGACGACGTGGCCGTCGTGGGCCTGATCCAGCCCGACAGCGGCCAGTGGGGCCTGACGGATCTGCAGTCCCGGCTCGTGGCCCGCATGGCCGTCGCCGCCCGCCGCGCACCACGCGCGTCCGCCTGGCTCTACGCGCAGCGACAGCGACCGCCCCGGACTTCGCCGATCCGCTACGTGGCGTCGCCGCGGCATGCGCTCGAGGTCGAGCACTTTTCGTATCGTCGCGCCCTCGAACGCTTGATCGCCGGCATGGACCGGCGGCTGCGACACGCACCAGCCCCTTGATCACTCGAGGCGGCCGCCCCGTCGCAAACGGAGTCACCGCCCTGGCGGCAGCACGAGCGGCGCCGGCTGCGCCGGGGGTGGTTGCTGTCCGCCCAACAGCGCGTCGAGACCGCGGACGATCCCGTCGCCGATCACGGCCTGCGCGGTGTTCTCCACGATCGTGGCCAGCATCATGTCGATCGCCCGGGCGTCGAACTGCGGCCGCTCCACCGTGCCCTTCAACGGGATCGTCAGCGGCGTCCGCAGGAGTCGGGCGACGACGGGCGTCTGGCCGGCGACGTCGCCCCGCAGCGCCACCTCGACGACCATGGCCAACGCCCCGTCGGACGCGACGCTCCCGGCGCTCTTGACGGTCAGTTGGCCCGCGTCGAGCACGAGCCCCTCGTGCCAGAGCCTCCGCTCCACGAGCCGTACGGTCACCGGATCCGACCGCACCCTCATGAGCACCGGCTTGTCGGCAAGCGCGAGTCGCGGATCGACGAGCGCCTGAAGCTTCGCCACGAGACCAGCCAGCGGCGCGAGCATGGCGTCGGGAAGGACCTCGAACTCGTCGAAGGTCACCCGCGCCTCGGCGAGGCCGGCGAACGGGTCGGCCAGCGGCACGCGGGCACCGGCGAGATCGACGCTCACGAGGCCCGTCGTGTGCGTGGCATGGCCGATGAGGGGCGAGAGCCACGAGGCGAACCATCGCGAAGGCACGCCGGCGAGCGACACGCGATCCACCACGCGGCCGGCGGGCACGACGACCTCCCGTGGCTCCGCGGCGAGTCCCAGCCACGGCGCGCCGCGGACCCGGCCACCGGCCACGCCCACGTCGAAGGGACCGAACGCCAGTTGCCCCTCGAGGAGCCGCAGCGGGATCTCGCCGGCGTCCACCTGGAAGCCGGCCATGACGCCGGCCTGCCAGCCGACGGTCGTATCGAGCGAGATGGTCCGGAAGATGTCGGCGGCGGGCCGACGGGCGGCCACCGGCACGGCCGCCCGCGTGGTCGCCGCCTCGGTGCCGGCGCCACCGCGGGATGCGATGACCCACTCGCCCGGGAGTGGCAGCGCAGTGCCGGTCGTCTCCGGTGTGGAAGCCCCGCCGGCGCTCGTCGGATCGGCGAGCCGGCCGCGGATGGTGAATGGCCGACCACCGGAACCCGCGAAGTTGAGCGCGCCGCCCGTCCAGGGCGCCATGAGTCGGGACACCTGCTGCCAGTCGTAGGCCAGGGTGCCGTCGATCTCGAACGCCCGCGGCAAGCCGCCGACGATGCCCCGTGCCTGGATGCCGAGCGTCGAGGATTCGAGCCCGATGCGATCGATCCTCAGCGTGTCGGGCGTGCGGTTCGGCAGCGCGCACTCCACCGTCACGGTCGCCTGTGGCTCTGCCCACACCGGACGAGGTGGCGCCGTCGGCGCTCCCGCCACTCCCTCGGCGACCGCGAGTTGATTGCCGACGGCCTCGAGGACGACGTCGAGTCCGTCGGCGCCGTCGACGAGTTCGAGCGTGCCCCACGCGCGGCCGGCCGCCGGCCACCGACCGGCCGTCTCCGGATCGACGAGCCACCGTTCGAGCCGGCCGACGTCGGCCTGCCACTGCACCTTGCCTCTGAGCCGCTCCCGCCAGCCGCCGGCCGTCGTGTTCCCGGCCGGCCGCCAGACCAATCCTGCGGTTCGCAACGACACCGTCGCGGTCAGCAGCTCCGCGGAGGCGACATCGACCCGGCCGGCGAGCGGCTGCACGACGCCAACCCCCGATGCCACGAGCCGCGGCTCGACGATCCGCCGGCCGGCCACAGACGCTTCCAACCGCTCCACTTCCACGCCCGACCGCGTGATCTCCCACGCTTCGCCGCGTGCGATGGCGGCGAGTACCGCCTCGATCCGACCGCTGACCGCGACACCCGGCGCCACGAGGGAAGGCATGAGTGCAGCGAGCCGGGCATGCCAGCGGCCCAGATCCCCGGCGAGGGTGACGTCGGCCGCCGCCGTGGAGTTCAGTGCCCCCGGTCGCACCGGCGTCGTGCCCTGAGCGAGACCCGCCAGGTCGACCGCCACGCCACCGGCGACGGTCGCCTCGAGCCGGTCGCCTCCACCAGTCACGACCGCAGATGCCGTCTCGAGCAGGGCCGTGCTCCCGACGACGCGACCGATCGCCTCGGCTTCGACCGTGACGGCCTCGTCGCGCCACACCGGCCTTCCGGCGGCGGCATACTCGAAGTCCTCGAGGTCGGCCGCGAGCGTCGCGCGGGTCGGGCCGGTGGCCGTCGGCCTGGTCAGTTCCAGGCGGCCGCGGGACAGGCCCGTGAGCCTGACGCCCTCGAGATCCACGACCTCGGCGGCCTCGGCCACGAGTTTCCCGAAATCCAGCGTCCACTGGGCCGTCGCGGACTCTTCGGTGCCGTTCGCCGTGACTTCCAAGGCCCCGGACGTGAACCGCGCCTCGTCGACGCGCAGGCCCCCTGCGGCACCGCGGCGGGCCTTGAGCCACCCCGCGAACGGTTCGGTCCAGCGAAGGGGCCGCGATCCGGAGGCCGCGTCGCCGCCCGACTGCTCGGCCGCCAGATCGCGGGCGGCGACGCGGACCTCGAGTACCCGCTCGGCACCGTCGGCCCGCGACGCCGCCATGATCTCGACGTGGCCATCGGTCACGCGGACGTCGTCGCGGACGACCAGACCGCCGGAGAATGCCCGCCCGACCTCGGCGAGATCGACGTCGGCCGACACGGCGAAGTCGTCCCCCGCGAGACCGTCGACCCAGTGCCAGGCCCCGGTATCGGGCAGCCGAATCCGCCCGGCAGCCTCGGCTCGAAAGAGTTTCGAGACGGCGGTCAGGTTCGTCACCGCGACATGGCCGTCGGACACGGACAACTCGATCGGAATCTCGAGCGCGTCGATGGAAAGCACCTCCGCGAGCGTGTCGGCGCGACAGACGGCAAGCCTCTCGGTCTCCACGCTGCCCGCCACCCGCTGCTCCGCATCGGTCAGGGTGACGTCGAGTCGCACCTCCGCGAGACCGTCGAGCACGTGGCTCTCGGACCAGCGGGTGGCGACGACGCTCGACGCGCCCAGCGGCAGCCGGTGCGCGGCCACGGTGACCGTCCGCGTGCCCGACGCGGTCACGGCGCTCGTGCATGAAAAGCCGCCGTCGCGGGCCAGCGCCGCGGCGGTGCCCGCGGCGACGGTGGTGCGATCGAGGCGGCGCGGCTCCGCCCGGAAGTCCGCCGGCAAGGCATCCCGGGGGGGGGCGGCCGGTATCGCCTGGCCGGCATGGCGCACGCGGCCGCCGATGGTCCAATCGCGCACGAACTCCGCGCCGGCGACTTCGACCGCCAGAAAGATCTCACCCACCCTCCAGGCGGTGCCCCTCGGGAGATCCACGAACTCGACGACGCCGTCCACGACCTCGATCGTGCACGCCGGCGGCCCGGCATCGGAAGCCGAGCGCCACGAGGCGAACATGTCCTCGAGCGAACTGCCCTCCGCCCGGACTTCCACCACCGCTTCCGCCCCGACGAGTCGCACCGTCCCGAGATTCCGCGGCGCGAACGCGAGGGCGAGCAGGCCCCGTTCGACGACGAGTTCGGGGACGATCGCGGCAGCCCGCCCCGCCTGGTCGCGGAGCACGACGTCGCGGAACTCGATCGGCCCCAGCCACGCCCACCGGGCCGACCCGCACGACACGCTGCCGGCGATGCCTTCGAGCGCCGCCACCAGCGGCCGGTCGCGCAGGCTCGTGAGCACCGCGATCGTGGGAGCCATCCAGCCGACGGCCCCGATCACGGCGAGAGCCGCAAGGGAAAACACCGCCCCCCGGCGCGGTCGTCGCTTCGCCCCGTCCCGTGCATGACGCCTGGCCATGGCGCGGAGTATAGGACGCGATCACCGCCGGGCTGAAGGTTGGTTTCGGGCCGTCAACACCTGCGCCGCCGGGAATCATCGATCCGCTCGACCGCGGCACGATCCTCGGGCGTGTCCACGTCGCGAAACGAATCGAGTAGCGGGTCCACCGCGCGGAGTTCGGCGGCGTCGACGATCCGCACGGCACGCGGCGTGGTCCGGCCGATGGCCGCGGCGAGGTCGCGGAGGCTGCCGCCACCCCGGGCACACGCGGTCGAAACCTCGGTCAGCACGTCGACGCTGATCACCGACAGCAGCGGCTGGGGGTGGCCACCGACCACCGGCAGAATCCAGCGGACGCCCGGAACGGCCAGGTCGAGGAGCCGGCCGACCACGCCCGGCGCCAGGAGCGGCATGTCACACGCACACAGCACGGCCAGCCGCGGCGGCGGCACGGTGGCCAGCGCGTGCGTGAGGCCGTCGCGGATCGCCGGGAGTGGCCCCGCGCCGGGGACGGAGTCGTGGATCACCTCGGCGGCCGTCTCGAGCCGGGGTATCGCGGTGTCGCGAGCCGCCACCACGACGACCCGCGGCACCTCCGCCGCGAGCGCCGTGCACACGCGGTCGAGCAGCGTCCGGCCTCCGCACTCGACCGCCGCCTTGCCCGCGGCCGCGAGCCGACCGAGCCGCCTGGCGGC
>CAIXGY010000300.1 GCA_903919035.1 uncultured Planctomycetaceae bacterium
AGCCGGGCGCGGGCCAGGCCGCGAGTGATCGCCTCACGGGAGATGCCCACGCCCGCACGGTCGAGCACGAGGGCCGCCACCGCCGCGAGCGCGGCGTTATCGGCCTGGTGTCGCCCGGCCATGGAGATCGTGGCCGTGATGGGCGTTGCATCGAGCCGTGTTGGCGGCCGGATCTCGATCGCGCCGCCCTGGAGCGGATCCGACTTGCTCGCTGGACACCATGCGACATCGAAGTCCCCGTCGAGTTGCAGAAGCGGGGCGCGGCGCCGCGCCGCGGTGGCGGCGATCACCCGCCGGGCGGCGGGTGCCGTCGCCCCCGACACGACGGGCCGACCGCGCTTGATGATGCCGGCCTTCTCGGCGGCGATCTTCGCCACCGTGTTGCCGAGCAGGGCCATGTGGTCGAGGCTGACGCTCGTGATCACCGACACGAGCGGCCGGCAGACGTTGGTGGCATCGAGCCGGCCGCCGAGGCCGGTTTCGAGCACGGCCACGTCCACGCCCGCCTTCACGAAGTGCACGAATGCCGCGGCGGTGACCACCTCGAACCAGGTCAGGCCGCGGGTGCCCCGGGCGGCGGCCGCCCGATCGATCGCCTCGGCGGCCGGGATCACCGGCTCGAAGGCGGCGACGAGATCCCGCGGCCCGATGGGGCGGCCGTCGACGCAGATGCGTTCCTCGATGCGATAGACATGCGGCGACGTGTAGCGGCCCACGCGGTGGCCGGCGGCCGCGAGGATTTCGGCGAGCATGGTGACCGTGGAGCCCTTGCCCTTGGTGCCGGCGACGTGGGCCACGCGGAGTCGTTCGTGGGGCGAGCCGACGGCGGCGAGCAGGCGGCGGACGCGAGCCAGGCCGAAGGCCGCGCGGGCGGTGCCGCGGGGCGGCGTGCGTTCGAAGTTGTGCCGATTCGCGAGCCAGTCGAGGACGGCCGCGCGGGTGGCGAGCGATGCGGGTCGCGGTGCGGCGGGGCCGTCCGTCCTGCGCGTCTTTCGCATCTTCCGCAGGCTCCCCGGCCCGGCTTCACATCGGCCGCGAAGTCGCCTTCGCGAGGGTGCGCAGTGTACCCGTCCCGGCGGCGCGGGGCGGCGCCGCCCAAGCGGTCTTGACCCTCCGCGACCGGTACCGGACGTTCCCGCCTTCGGCGATCGCGCCGAGTCGTCCCATGTTTCCGGCAGGCTGCCATGTCGCGTTTGATCGTGATCCGCCGGTGGTTGCCCGTGTGGCTCATCGTGTTCGTGGCGGCCGCCGCGCTCGCGCGGGCCCAGACGGTGGAGCCGCTGCCGGCGCCGGAGGGATCGGTCGCGCCGCCGATGTATCTCGGTGAGCCTTTCGGTGGAGAACTTTCCGGCATCCCCAACGCGGTGGGCGTGGACATGCTGCCCGAGTGGCCGCGGTGGTTTGCCGGCGCGTCGGGTCTGATCATGACGCGCACGCTCCCGGGCGGTGTGCCTACGATGCAGCCGCTGGGAGGCGTGCAGCTCTCCACGGGCGATGCTTCGGCCTCGTGGCCCGGTGGGGTCGATCTCCACCTGGGCCGCTGGTTCGGCCCCCGTCAGCACCATGGCGTGGAGTTCATCTACTGGGGCGTGTATGGCATTGGCTCGACGGCCGCGGTGGCG
>CAIXGY010000301.1 GCA_903919035.1 uncultured Planctomycetaceae bacterium
ATCCCGGATCACATCTTCACGAGTGATGACCACACAGTCCGCACCAATAGCCGCACCTTCAGCCAAAAGCTTTGTCTCAAGGTCCTCGTTAGTGGCATTCGCATAGCCCACCGCAGACACTTGCGCTAGTACGACTACCTCAGTTTTTGGACGGTCTCCTTGACGAAATAATTTCGGCAGTCGATTTGTAGCCTTAGGTTTTGGCATGAGGTCGGCTACGGGTGTCATGGTCCGCCCACTCTTCACGGTGACCCCTCCCCAGTTTTTGTGCCAGTGCTCATGAGAGAGTTGGGGAGGGGGTCACGTCCTATCCTTCAGACGCCCCGGGCCTTGGGGCCCGGGGCGTGCTCGTTCCCAGTCGTTCCGGTTCACGCGGGGGTTAGCCGCGCGAGGCGTTCGTCACGTCGGGTTTGCCCGTGCCGTCTCGCTCGGACGTTCGCGACGGGCGTCGTGCCCGTCGCTCACTCGATGCAGGCAGGGATGCCGGAGCGCAGCCGTCTCCGAGCAAGCGAAGCTCAGGATGAGCGCAGCGAGCTTCCGGCAAGAGGGCGTGGGCAGACCCGAGCCGGTTGGGCTCCACAGGCCGGCTGCCGACGAGATGCCTTCCTCCGCGCGAGGATCACGTGGGGGCCGCATGACACGTCCAAGAAAACCTCGATGGCCCACCGCTTCAACTCGGGCCGCCGGGAGGTGCCCGTCCGGGATTCTGTCGCGACGAACGCCGCGAGCCATTCCGCCAAGCCGCCCCGGCCCCGTTCGCGGCGATCCTGGACGACGAAGGTATGATGCGAGGATGTCGTCTTCGCAGCTGATCCCACCGGCCGATCTAGCTCCGCCGAGCATCGCGCACCTCTCGCCCCGCGACCGGGCCAGGGTCTGGGCGCAGATGGTGGACGAGGGCGACCGACTCGTGTTCGAGGGCTTTCTACGGCGGCACGGCGATCAGGCTGCGGCGCGACGGGCGTTCGATGAATGGCTCGCGCGGCGCGATGACGATGCGACGTCGGCCAAGATCCGGATGCTCCGGGCTCGCCGGCACGCGGAGCACCGTGATGGCCAGTGAAGGCGTGCTGACCACGCTGCGGGCGGGCTGGAATGCGTTGTCCGGCATCGCCGCACCGAAAGCCGTCATCGGTGGTCTCGCGCTCACTGCCTGGAATCACGTCCGTTACACGCGCGATGCCGACGTGCTCGTGGCGATCGATGCCGGACGCATCGACGATCTCGTGAGAGCCCTGACGGCCGCCGGCTTTCGCGCCCGCCATGTGCCGCCCCTGCGAATCCTCGACGGCCAGGGCATCATCCAGTTCACGTTTCAACCTCCAGATGCCCTGCTGCCGTTCCAATTCGACGTGCTGCTCGTGTCAGGTGACTTCCAGAAGGAGGCCGTCGATCGCGCGGTGCCGTGGCCGGCTCTGACCGATGCGCGTGATTTGCGCGTCGTCCAGCCGGACGATCTGGTGGTGATCAAGCTCCTTGCCGGGTGGCTCATCGACCGGGCGGATGCCGCGATGCTGTTGCGCGAGAATCGCGAAGCCATTGATTTCGTCCGACTTCACCGGGAGGTCGTCGGGCAGGGCATCTCCGCCGAGTATCGGCAGGTCTGGTCGGATGCGTTTCCATCCGAGCCGATGCCGCATCTCGAAGGATAGGCCGGTCAACGGCACTTCTGGAAGCGTGTGACTGGCGATGAGCGGCGGAAGAGATGTGGCGTTGGTCGCTTCACGACGTCGCAGACCCTGTGAGCCGTTGCTCGAGTGCCGTCGAATCGGCGCTGACACGAGCCTTTTTCGCCGGCGGCGCAGATTCTCTCCGAGTCGGCCCATCGAATGGGTGTTCGCGGTGGCCGTCACAGCGCGTTGATGTCGATCACCGGCAGGCGCTTCAGGCGCCGCCTGGATCGCGTCGCGGTCGTCGTGCACCTGCACGAGGTCGTCCCACCTGGTCGACGGCCCTCGTGCCGGCGAAAGGGCGTCCGGTCGGCGAGGTGCGCGGCCGTCTGGGCCATGCGGCGGCCCGTGCAGGACGGGCAGACGCACCGTCCCTTGCAGGAGAAGGCGAAGAGAAAGTCGTGGCCGCAGCCGGTGCAGCGTGCTCTCGCGCATCCGAACCAGAGGATGTCGCAGCGGCGATACTCCCGAAACTCCCCCTCGAGATGCGTCGGGACGGGTCGCTATCACCCCGCCCTTGACGCGGAGCCAGGCATCCGTTCACCCCAGGTGGAAGTCGATCACCAG
>CAIXGY010000302.1 GCA_903919035.1 uncultured Planctomycetaceae bacterium
GGGGCTATGGAAGCAAGCGCAGGCATGGATGCCGGAGCGCAGCGGACATGCAGAGAGCCGAAGCCCGGAGGGCAAAGGCGAACGTCCCGCGAGAGGGTGTGGGCAGACCCGTGCCGGTTGGGCTCACAGGCCGGCTGCCGACGAGATGCCTCCATCCGCGCGAGGATCACGTGGAATCCGTATCAGGGGCGACGCGTTGCCCAGAGTCATCGCAGGGGTCCTGACGACGATCGCGCCCGACCGCGGCGAATGACGCCGAGCGTGACGGTGAGCCCCGTGATCGCCAGCGCCCACGTTCCCGGCTCCGGCACTCGAGCCACGAGCAGCGGGCCGCCCGATGATCCCAGGCCGGTGAATGCCAGGTACGATCCCTTACCGAACTGCTGCGCGTTGTTGAACAGCGCGACATCCGTCGCCGTGACGCCGCCGGAGTAGTTGAAATCCCCCTGAGCCCACACGGCACCGCTCGCCGGCCCCTGGCCGAACTTTGCCGCATTGTTGATCAAGGTCACGTCGGTGGCCGTCACCTGCCCGTCCAGATTCGCGTCGCCGAAGGCCGCTCAGGCCACCGTCGCCGCACCCGACACGACCCGGTAGCCGATCGCCGCCATCGTCCCGCCGCCGGCCGCTCCGGCCGTGGTCATGATGCCGGTCGAGCCATTGAATCGCCCGCCGTTGCGGCCCGCGATGAGGTCGTCGCGCAGGGCCGTCGCGTCGATGCCACCGGCCGCCACGTTGATCCGGCCCTTGCCGATGTCGATCTTTCCGCCCGTCGCCTGATCCACGGTCAGCGTCGAAAGATCCACCGCCTGCCTCACCGTCGTCGGCAGGCTCACGTGCCCGGAACCGCTCACGGCCAGGCCGGGCAGGCCGCTGATCGTGCCGTTACCGACCACCAGCTGCCCGATCCCCGTCCCGGTGCCGTTGACCAGGATGGTCGTCCCGGCGGCGTCCAACCGCCCTCCGGAAAGCGTGAGGCTCGGAGCCCGCATCGTCACGCCGGCCTCGATCTTCACCGCCGCGCCAGGCTGCACCGTGACCGGACTCGCGGCCAAGGCGCCGCCGTTGGCCACCTGCAGCGTCCCGCCCTGCACGACGGTGGCACCCGAGAGCGTGTTGGCGGCCGCCAGGGAGAGCGTGCCGGCCCCCGTCTTCGTGAGGCCTGTCGTGCCGCCCAGCGGAGCCGCGATCGTTACGGCGACGCCGCCGGCCACTTCAACCGCGCCGCCAGCCGTGCCGCCGAGCGTGAGGCCGGCCCCCGTCAGTGTGTAGCCGGTCGAGGCGAACTCGAGACCGCCGCTGGCTGCCACACCGAAGTCGAGCGTCACCGTGCCGCCCGTACCCGAGAAGATCGCCTTGGCGCCCGGCACCCAGGCCCGCACGGTCGTGCCGTCGAACCAGTTGTTGCCCGTCAGCGTCCACACGCCGTCGCCGCCCGGGTTCACGCCGTCGCCGTACCACGTCAGCGTGGCCGGATCGGTCACGGCCGTGAACTGCAACGCAAGGGCGGGCTGGCGAAAGGTGAACGGCCTGGGATCCGTGGCGCTCGTCGGGGCTTCCATCGTCGCAATGTCCCACCCCGTGGACGTCGCCCCGAGGTCGCGATCGGGGTTGAGGCGGACCTGGAGGAAGCGGCCGCCGGCGTAGTCGGGATGTGCCTCGTAGAAGTCCCGCAGGTAGCCGGCCAGGAGCGTCGCGCCCTGGTCGTCGCTGAACGTGCGGGCGAGATGCCTGCCCGAGGCGATGATGTTGTCCTGGATCTTGAGATTGTCGGCGCGGTCGGGGCGAGCGATCTCGGTGTTGGCCTCGAGGTGCTCGGCGAGCCGCGTGTCGCCGTCGGTGATCCCGATCGCCCACAGGTCGGCGTTCACCGTGCTGACGTTGCCCGTTTGCTGCACGATGCTGAAGGTCACGTAGGCACGCTCGAGCAGCGCCGGGTCGCCGACGGCAGGCAATTCGAAGGCGAGGACGGCCGATCGACCGTAGCCTTCGTCGGGGAGGTCCGTGCTCGAGCCGACGCGGCCCACCGAAGGGTCGTTCCGGACCGCGCCGGATTCCGTCACGGAAAAGTCCAGCGGGTCACCGTAGACGAGCTTGCGCGTGAACGGATTGACGCCGTTCGCCTCCCGACGCATCTCCAGGAGGCGATGCTGCATGGCCTCCCGCAGCTGCCTCGTCTCGCCGGGCAGTTGCTCGGCGGGCTGGGGCTCGAGCAGGTTGTTCACCTGGTAGGTGTCGTTGACGATGTCGTAGAGTTCGTCGAACTGCGGCCCCAGATCCGGATACGTCACGTAGAGGTGCGTCGTGGTGCGAACCGCCTCCCATTTCGGGATTCCGGGGTGCTTCACTTCCGGGTAGTACTCGGCGTAGACGGCATCCCGGGACGGGCCGCCGCCGGATCCGCTCAGCAGGCCGTTCAAAGGCACGCCCTGCATGGTCTTCGGCACCTCGACACCCGCGGCCCGCAGGATGGTGGGGGCCACGTCGAGGTTCGTCACGAGTGCATCCGAGGTTTTCCCGACCTCGACGCCCGGTCCCTTCATCAGGAGGGGAACCCGGATCGACTCCTCATAGGCCAACCGCTTGTCCCCGCGGCCGTGTTCCCCCCAGAAGAAGCCGTTGTCGCTAGTGAAGATGACGAGGGTGTTGTCATCGAGCCCGCGGGCTTCGAGCGTGTCGAGCACGCGGCCGATGTTGGCGTCGATGTCTTTCATCATCTCCATTTGGCTGATCTGGACGCTGTTGCCCATCGTGTTGTTGAGGGTCAGGCCGCCCACGCCCGGCCGACTGAAGACCGGCTTCTCCTCGTTGATGTCGTAGCCTCCGTAGGCCGGCTGCGCGTTGGGGGGGCGATCAATGACCTCGCCGGCATAGACGCCTCCGGACTCGGTGTACTGATCACCATGGGGGGCATGCACGGCCTTGTACGACAGCGTCAACGCGAAGGGCTCGGCACGGGTGCCGCCGGTGCCGTAGTCGTCGAGGAAGTCGATCGCGTAATCGGTCAGGATGGTGGTGGTGAAGCCCGTTCCGTTCACGGTGATCGACGGCCCACCGTCTTTCTTGACGCGAAGCTGCGGATTCGTGTGAAAGCCCTGCCCCTGGAAGGCCGCCCAATAGTCGAAGCCCGGGCGGGCGTCGAAGTAGGAATCCATGTGCCACTTGCCCACGAGTCCGGTGCGATATCCGGCTGACCGCAGGGCATGCTGGTAGATGGGAAGCCGTTCATCCGGCACGCTATTCACGTCGTCATTGACCGTGTAGCCGTGGGTCGTGGCATATTGACCGGTCATGAGCGAGGCACGAGACGGGGAGCAGAGGGGACAATTGACGAATGAATTGCGAAAATTCACGCCCTGCCCACCGATGCGTTGGTCGAGATTCGGGGTTTCGACGAAATCATGGCCCGTGATGCCGAGGCCGTCGTAACGCAAGTCGTCGACGTAGATCAGCAGGACGTTCGGCCGGGAGTTGCCCTGGGCGTGCACCACCCGGGCGAAGACGCACCCGCATACCAACGCCAGCCACAGCCCTCCGCCGATCGTCCAGCGCCTGCCATCGACCCAACTGCATCCGTTCCGCATGGCAGGGCATTCCTTTTCGAGGCGGCGACGCATACGGTGTCAGGCGGGTTCCCGAGACCGACCCGTCCGTTTCGGAGACGGACGTGGCTGACACATAGTCCTTCCGATCCCACGCGGGACTGTGCCATGCTGACGCCCGGTTTCAGCGTGGAAGAGCCGCGGCGGCGGTGCCATGGACCGGCTGGGATCGATGCCGCAGGGCCGAAAGGGCGGCGCCGGGTTGCGGGGGACCCGCCCCACCCCGGCCTGCCGTGGCACGAACGCGACAGCGGCCGGAATAACGTGAGATGATTTCCGCGCCAAAACCCCTCCACAGAAGGGCTCGCGATGAGCGGTTTGTCCGAGTCCGACAGTGAACTTTTGGTCAGCCTTGTGACCGCAAACTATGACCAACTGCGGCGGTACGTCTACACGCTCCTCCCGAACGAAGAAGACACCAACGACGTCCTGCAGGAGGTCTGCATCTCGATCTCGCGGAAGTTCGGGGAGTACGATCGAACGCGACCGTTTTTGCCGTGGGCCTGCCGCTTCGCCTACTTCAAGGTCCTGAAGTTCCTTGAACAGGAGCGTCCTCGCCGGATGATTCGCCTGCCGGCCGAGGTGCTCGAGCTGCTCGCCGTCGCTCGCGACGAGGAAGAGCCGATCCTCGCCGAGCGTCTCGTGGCGCTCGAGAAATGTCTCGGCAAACTCACGGATCGCGATCGCGGCATGATCGTCGCTCGCTACGTCGATCGGACGGCGATCGACGACATCGCGAAATCGTTCTCACAAAGCCGTCGAACGATGTTCCGGAACCTCGAGCGGATCCGGCGGCTCCTCTTCGACTGCATCGACCGCTCGGTCGTGCTGGGGGGGCAGCCATGAACCCGTCGGAGAAAGATGCCCTGCATACGATCCTTTCGGCCGTCGTCGACGAAACGGCCAGCGAGTCTCAAATTGCCGAACTGACCCGGATCCTCGAGCAGGATCCCGAGGCGCGACGGTTCTACATCCGCTACCTCGACATGCACGCGGCTCTCACGAGCTTCCGGATGCCCCAGGCGTCCATTCGGTTCCGGCGACTGCCCTGGGTCGCGATGATCGCCTCGCTCATGGCCGCATCGGCGCTCATCGTCTGGCTGGCGAGCGCGAGGATGGAATCGCGACGGCAGAACCCCTCCACGGACGTGGTCGCACACGATGGGGCCGCAGAGGAGGCGTCAACGGTCGGCTACGTGGCCACCATCACGGCCGCCACTGCCGATGCGGTCCTCGATGGCGAACCCGTGCGCGAGGGAATGAGGCTCGACGCCGCTCCCTACTGGCTGATGGCCGGCGGCGTGAGCATCCGCTTCGACGGTGGCGCGAGGATTCTGCTCGACGGCACGTCGCGATTCACGATTCGTTCCCGGCGGGCGATCCGGATCGACGAGGGCACGCTGGTTTTCCAGGGCGATCAGACGTGCGAATCGATCGAGGTGATCACGCCTCATTCGACTCTCAGGAATATCGGCACCCGCTACGCGGCCGTGATCGATGGGCACAGCGAGGAGTTGCACGTCGTCGAGGGTGCCGTGCGGCGAAAGTCCGCACAGCAAGGTGATTCCGCGGAACACGAGCTTGTCGAGGCCGGAACCGGCCGTCGGTACGACGCGAAGAATGCCGGGGCCACCCCCATCCAGCTCGACGAGTCGCTGGCAACGCGGTCGCTCGCAGTCGATTCGACGGCGGCCGACGATGCGGGGCCGACGGTGACCGACGGGTTTCGAGGCGTTGAAGAGGGCGGCCGCATCGGCGGACTGGTGTCCGGCACCGGATGGGTCGGACCGTGGGAGTCTGGCAGGAATTCGCTGCGACTCGTGTCGCCGGGACTGTCGGGCCCCGAATCCGTGGCGGTGCTTCACGATGCTGTCGGGGAATCGAAGGCCGATCGCAAGTCGGCCGCGCACCGGAAACTCGAGACCCCCATCGACCTGTCTCAGGACGGCATCTGGTACCTGCGGTTTCTCGTTCGTCGCAGCCCCCTGTCACCGGGCGATGACCATCGGGCGATGGTCGTCCTGCGAACGCGAGGCTTGACGGCCGCGGAGGAACTCGAACGGAATTCGGTCATTCAGATCGCCCTGCGTCGGCACGACTCGGTTTTGCTGCGGGTCGAGGACTCGCTGGTTCGCGCCTCCATGCCTCAACGACCGGATCAGACCTACGCCGTGGTCGCGAAGATCGTGGCGGGACGCGCCAAGCCCGACCAGGTGCTCGTGAGCGTGCTCGCTGCGGAACGCCTGATCGGGTCCTCGGAGCCGAGCGAGTGGTCCATCGTGAGCGAGGCTGTCGAAAGCGACCTGCGACTCGACAAACTGTCGCTCGAATACACCAGTGGCGGCCGGATCGCAGTCGGTGACCTGTGCATCGGAACGACCTGGTCGAGCATCGCACGGTCGCTCGAACCGTGAGCCCGTTCGTCGTCACGTCTCGCTCTTCATTCCATCTTCTCCCGATCTTCTCGTGAACACTCTCGCGTAAAGGCAGCCACTCATGCAGGCATGGATCACGCTCGTTCTCGGCCGTGCGCCGAGGTTCTCCCGTCGGGTGCTCCCATGGGTCGCGATGGCCTTGCTTGTGGCGCTGGCGGCCGAGCCGGTCTTGGCGCAGGCCAACGGCACCTGGACTGCCACGACCAGCGGCACGTGGGGCACGGCCTCCAACTGGCGGTCGAACACCATCGGAACCGGAACAGGGTTCACGGCCACGTTCGGCCCCGATATCGCGTCCGACGTCACGGTCACCAACAACGCGCAGCGAGCCGTCGGCGCCATCGTCTTCGGCACTGCCGCCTCGCCATCGGGAACCGGTGCTTGGACGGTCACGGGCTCGAACATCGTGATGAACATGGGCAACAGCACTCTGCCCAGCACGATCACGGTCAACAGTCTGGGTGCCGTCACCATCTCGAGCGTCCTTCAGTCGGGGACGGCCAACCTCTCCCTCGTCGTCAAGGACGGTGCGGGCAAACTCATCCTGACGAATACCGCCAATGCCATTAACACCAAGGTTTCGATCGCCGGCGGGACCTTGGAAGTCAACGCCGAACGGGTCTTGGGCGCCTTGCCCGGGTCGTACTCGGCGGATCAGCTTCAGATTTCAAACAACGCCACGTTCCGCACGACCGCGACCGCCACGATCGGTGCAAACCGTGGCATCACGATCGGATCTGGTGGCGGCACGATCAGCGTGAACGGCGGTGGACTGACGCTTGCCTCGCGGGTCACCGGTTCAGGTAACACCGTGACCGTGACCGGTGCCAGTCCCGTGACGCTTACGGCCTCCGCCGTAGGGACGAACGTCGACTGGGATTTCGCGCCGAACAACGGTATTCGCAGCTTTTTCGAGGGCGCGAACGCGCTCGGCACCGGCAGCGTGCGGGTGCGTAGCGGCATCAGGCTCGTGAACCAGGCCGTGTCGAGCGGCACCCTGACAAACGCCGTCACGCTGGACAGCGGCGCGGGCCTGACCGCCCGATCGAGTGGCGGCGTCCTGACGTACACGAACGTGATTTTCCCTTCGTCGGGCTCGATTGTCCTCAATAATGACGACCAAACTACGTCGCGTCTCACCATCACATCCGGTGGGGCGCTCACGGGAAACCTCACCCTCAATACGACACAGGGTGGCACGAACGCCGTCGGCGACGTCGTCCTCGCCGGCGTGTTTTCCGGGACGGGCGGGCTCGTGAAAGCCGGCACCGGCACTTCTGGTCGTGTCGTCCTCCGCGGCGACAATACGTATACCGGCATCACGCGCATCAACACCGGCACGCTCCAGCTCGGGAACGGTGGCACAACGGGCTCGCTTTCGACGGCGAGCGCGATCACGGGCTCGGCCGGCGCGACGTTCGCCTTCAACCGCAGCGACACGATCTACTCGGGCACGCACTTCAACAGCGTGATCGGCGGCGCGATCAACGTCACGCAGTCGGGTTCCGGGACCGTCATCTTCGCCGGCGCCAATACCTATTCGGGCACGACGCGGGTCACCGCTGGTGCGCTCCACGTGAACGGAAATCAGTCCTTGGCGACAGGGCCGGTGCTGGTTGCCGCCGGGGCGACGCTGGCAGGCACGGGCACCGTGGGCGGTGCGACGACGATCCAGACGGGTGCCACGCTCTCGCCGGGCGCGAGCCCGGGCACCCTCACGTTCACGCAGGGTGTCACGTGGGCCTCCGGCGGCAACTACAACTGGCAGGTCTACGACGCGGCCGGCACGGCCGGCGGCGCGACCGGCTGGGATCTCGTGAGCGTCGGCGGCGTGCTGGACATCGCCTCGACGTCGGCCGACCGGTTCAACCTGAATCTCTGGAGCCTGGCGGGCGTCGGCCCGGACGCCAATGGCAACGCCCTGAACTTCGACGCTGCGACCAGCGGCACGTGGCGGATCGCTTCGGCAGCCGGCGGGATCACGAACTTCGCCGCCGACAAGTTCACGATCAACGTCTCGGCGACCAACGGCACGGGCGGGCTCACCAATGCACTCTCGGGCGGCACGTTCAGCGTGGCCCAGATCGGCAACGACCTCAACCTCGTGTTCACGAAGGGTCCGCCGACGTCGCTGACGTGGTATGGGGACGGTGTCTCCGCGGGAGGCAGCGGTGACTGGAACACGACCGGCACGACGTGGTTCGACGGGTCGGCGGTGCGCACCTGGGAGCCGTCGGTCAGGGCCGTCTTCGGCGGCGTGACGCCGGGCGATGTGACGGTCGGCGAGGGTATCTCGGCGAATAATGGCCTTGAATTCACCACATCGGGCTACTGGGTGGCCGGGAACGGCCTCACGCTCGGTGGCACGGCCAATGTGATCTCTGTGGCGGCGGCAAGCACGGCAACGATCACGGCACCGCTGGCCGGCTCGGCAGGCTTCACGAAGACGGGCGACGGCACGCTGGTCCTGGCCGGTGCCAACACGGTCGGCGGTGCGGTCGCGGTGGACGCCGGCCGGCTGGAGATGGGTGGCGGGCTCTTGAGCGGCGCCTCTGGCGTGGCCGTGGCGTCGGGCGCCGTGTTCGCGATGAACCGCTCGGATGCGGTCGCTCAGGGTGCCGACTTCCCGGCAGTCAGTGGAGCCGGTGGCTTCACGCAGGCCGGCCCTGGCACCACGACGCTCACGCAGGCCAACACCTACACGGGCCCGACGGCGGTGAACGCCGGTACGCTGCGGGTGGAAGGCGACCAGTCGGCGGCTACCGGCGCGGTGACGGTGGCCAGTGGTGCGACGCTCGCGGGCACGGGCACC
>CAIXGY010000303.1 GCA_903919035.1 uncultured Planctomycetaceae bacterium
TCGCGCTTCGAGTCGTTGGCGTGGATGACCACGAGCCGCTCGAGGCCGATCGCGCGGTCGAAGCGTTTCAGCGTGTCATCGAGGGCGGCCCGTGGTGCGAGCGGATACCCAGCCGCGAACACGTGGCAGGTGTCGAGGCACACACCCACCCGCCGCTTCAGGCCCGGCACGGCGTCGATCCGGGCCAGCATCTCACCGATCTCCTCGAACGTGGCGCCGAGACACGAGCCCTGGCCGGCCGTCGTCTCGATGAGGATGCCGGCGGTGAGGGCCTTCGTCTTCGTGAGCGCCGCGGCGATGCCCGCGGCGGCGCGGGCCACCGCCCTGGCCACGGGCTGGTCGCCCGCCGCCCCCGGATGGGCCACCACCCAGGGGATGCCCAGCGCCTCGGCCCGGCGGAGTTCCTCCACCAAGCCGGCGATCGACCGGGCCCGCAGCGTGGCGTCCCTGGCGGCGGGGTTGATGAGGTAGGAGTCGTGGGCCACCACGAGCGCGAGTCCCGCGGCATCGACGGCGGCCCGAAACGCCGCTGCGGCGGCGGGGTCGATCGGCGCCGTCTCCCATTGGTTGATGTTGCGCGTGAATACCTGCAGGCAGGTGCAGCCGGTCTCGACGGCCCGCTCGACGGCGCGGTGGTAGCCGCCGGCGATCGAATGGTGGGCGCCGAGGGGGCGTGGGGAACGGCGGCCGGCCATGCGCTGTCTCCCGAACATGCTTCGGAGTGTCCCACGTCCGCCCCGAGGCGGCCAGCCACGCGGGAATCGAGCGGTCCGCAGGCCACGAATCGGTGGCTGGAAGCCCGGGCGGAACACGCCGGCTTTTGTCCGCACGAGCCGCCCCCGTAGACTTGGGGACGGCAAGTCTGGCTTACGGCGGAGATGTTGCGATGTCCTTGGCCCTCACGCTGGTGCTTGTTTTTTGCACGGCGGCCCTCGCCGGCGTGGCCACGGCCATCGCCTCGAGACCCATGAGGATCGCCCGGCAGTCGGAGCGGATCGCGCGGGCCCAGCGGGATTTTCACCGGCAGCGCGAGCCGCTCGAGGCGAAGTTCATCGAACTCGCCGCGTCCCGCGGCAAACCCCGCGGACTGCGGTGGGTCGAGGTCGACTTCGACGACGACGTGGTCTATGCCCGCGACCGGCGCTCGCGGCAACTCAAGGCGCTCGTGGCGATCGAGGTGAGCTTCGAGGCCGTGGCCGGCGGCGGCATGGAGGACGTGGAGAACGTCGCCAAGGCGAAGGCCGCCACGGCCGAGTTCATTCACGATGGTGTCCGCTGGATGACCGACGGCAAGGTCTACTTCAACCTCGCGCCATCGGCGACGGTGAAGTATCTGGCGACGGACATGGAGTTGGTGGCGGAGCGGCCCGCTGCGGGCCGCGCCTGATCCGCCTTGCTTGCCCGGACGTCACCATGGCGCGAGGCTTCGCCAGCCGCGGGTTGGCGTCGCGCGGCATGCGATACGGCCCCCACGTGATCCTCGCGCGTCACCGCGCCTGTCCCGGCGTGGGGGATGCCCGAGCCGGTTGGGCTCCAAAGGCCGGCTGCCGACGAGATGCCTGCCTCCGCGCGAGGATCACGTGGGGTCCGTATGAATCGTGGCAATCCAGGCTGACCGTGCGGGTCGCATGGGTCGCGCCAGGCTCCGCGCAGCCCGGAACGCCGATCTTCTTGCCGGGGGTGCGGCGTGAGGATGGCGGCGGCACGCATCGGCATGGCGGTGGTCGCGGTGTTCGCGGCCGCGGCGGTCGTGCGCGCCGCCGAGGCGGGCCTGCCGGTCGGGCCCGCGATCACGCTCGCCGATCCGGCCGCCGATACCCGACGGCTCGCCGAGGGGCATCTCCGCCGCGCACGCGAGGCCTTCGATGCGTCCGTCACGATGGCGAAGCAGGGTCAGTACCTCGCCATGGACGGCTTTTATGTCGCCTGCGAGGAGGCCTGGGATGCCGTCTGGACGTGCCCTGCGGACGGTGAGATCCTGCAGGAGGCCGCGTGGATCTACGCCGATTCACTGGCCGGATTCCTGGAGACGGCGTGTGCCCGCGGCCGGCTGCGGCCCGAGGGCATCTGGGTGGGGCCGCGGTCGAAGCCCGTGCTCGTGCCGTTCGTGCCGAAGTCGCTGCCGCTCGATCCGTCGCTCATCGGTGCGGTCGAGTCGGCGGGGCTCGATGACGACGACCGGATCACGAGACGGATCGTCCGCCCGGGCTTCGGGCTGCCCGTGGTCGTGCGGGTGCGGGATCCGGAGGCGGGCCGCGACGTCGCCTTCATGCCCGAGCGGCAGTCGCTCGCCGCCACCGCCGTGCTTCGATTTCGCACACCGGGTGAGGAGCGGTTCCTGGAGTCCTTCGCCGGTCCGGCCGCTCGCGACCATGCGGCGGCGGTGATCGACCTCGTCAACCCGGTGGAGGTGGCGGCCGTGAAGATCGGCCCTGCGAAGCCCCACCTCGCCGCCGACCTCACGGCGCCGCTGCTCGACATGCTCGCCGCGAAGCCGCGAACGAACGCCGTCGAGGGCTTCGTGCAGCCCTTCGGCCGCGGCGACACCCGGCCGCAGCTGGAGATGCTCGAGCCCCGTCGGCCGGGGCGGATTCCGGTCGTGTTCATCCACGGACTGGCCAGCGACGAGGGCACGTGGTTCGACATGATCAACGAGTTGCGGGGCTGGCCCGAGTTTCACCGTCGGTTCGAGCCCTGGGTGTTTCAGTATCCGACGGGCGCGGCCTTCCTGCAGTCGTCGGCGGTGCTCCGCGCGGAACTTGCGCGGGCGGTGGCCGCGCTCGATCCCGAGGGGGCCGATCCGGCCCTGCGGCGGATGGTGCTCGTGGGCCACAGCATGGGTGGGCTCCATGCCAAGATGCAGGTGGTGTCGCCCGGCACGTCGCTGTGGGATTCCATCGCCCGGGAGCCCATCGACGCCCTGCGAATTCCCGAGCGGATGCGGTCGCGGGCTCGGGAGTCGTACTTCTTCGAGCCGGCACCACACGTCACGCGGATCGTGTGCATCGCCACGCCCCATCAGGGATCAATCCTCGCCTCGCTGGGCGTGGGACGGGCCGCGTCGCTGGCGGTGAGGTCGCCTCCCGAGGCCCAGGCCATGCACGACATGGCGGTAGCGATGAACCCGGGTGCCTTCAAGCCGGAGTTCGAGAGGCGGGTGCCGACGACGATCGATCTGCTCGAGCCGACGTCGGGCATGCTGCAGGCCATCGAGGTATTGCGGCCGGCCTGTTGGGTGGCGGTGCACTCCGTGGTGGGCACGGGTCACGTGTCGGTGACGGGCGGCCGCGACGACTGCGTCGTCAGCGAGGCGAGTGCCCACACGGCCGGCGCGAGGAGCGAGATCGCCGTGCCGGCCACGCATACGAAGGTCCACCACCATCCCCGGACGATCGCCGAGGTGCAGCGGATTCTCGCGGAGCATCTGGGGGAGTGCGGCCGGTAGCGGCGGGCGACAGTGAGCCTGTGGCCTCGCACTGGTGGCGCTTGTGTCAGGCCGCGAACCGGCGCCGGCGACGAGCGATGACGGCGACGATGAGCCCTAGGCCGGCCAGGGCCACCGAGCCTGGCTCGGGGATCACAAGCAGGCTGAGGCCGCTCGTGGTGTCAAAGTAGGCCCGACGGCCATCACCCAGGTCGAAGGCGTTCGTCACACCCAGGTTGGCGAGATTGGCCGTGTTGATCGTGGCCAGTCCGCTGATGAGTTGGTACGTGCCGTCGGGGACGAGGGACGAGAAGCCGAGCAGGTTCGCGACGCCGAAGTCGCCGAAGGAGACGGATGCGCCGTTCACGGTGAGCGTCTTGGTGGCGTCGAACAAGAGGTCGGCGCCGCTCGTGAACGACAGGCTGCCCAGGATCGTGCCGCCGCCACCGATGGCGTTGTTCGGCCCCACGGTGACGCTGCTGCCGAGGGAATTTTCGATCGCCAGCCTGACGCTGTCGGTCAGGGTGAGCGCGTCGAGGAGCGCGGCTGCGTTGCCGGAGAGCGTGAGTTGGCCCGTGCCGCCGATCGTGATGCCCGTGGCTGAGCCGCCGCCGCTGGTCGCCCCGACGAGTCCGGCGATCGTGGTGGCATTGTTGACGTCCAAGCGGAGTTCTCCGCTCGTGTTAGTACCGCGAAAAAAGTTGGATGAGCCGGAAAAGGTAATGGCGTTCGGCCCGCCGAGCACGGCGACGGCGCCCGTGCGACCGCCGACGGACAAGCCATTGGCGAATGTAAACGGGGCCGTGGTCTGGAGCGTGCCGTAGTTCAGTTGCAACTGGCCCGTGCCACTGGCGGCGGCGGCGGTGAGGATCAGCGTGCCGCCGTTGGTCGGCGACACGCCGGCAACGCCGAGTCGGTAGCCGCTCGTCGTGTTGGAGCCCGACACGATGAGCGTGCCAGGACCGGTCTTTTGGATTCGGTTCGTCATGCCCGAGATGTCGCCGGCGAGCACGAGCGTGCCGCCGGAACCCACGTCGACCGTCTTGTCACCGCTGGAAAACGTGATCGCGGGATTCACGACCGCCGAGCCGCTCGTGACGGCGGTGGCGTTGAGTCCCGTCATGGAGATCGCGCCGGCGCCATTGACCGTGGCCGCGGTGCCGAACGTCAGCGTGCCAACCGAGCGCGTGGCTCCCTGCAGATCAAGCGTGCCCGAGTTCGAGAGCGTGGTCGAGGTGAGGCCGAATGAGCCGTTCGAAGTCAGCGCGGTGCCGGGGGCGATGTCGAGCGTGGCGGCTCCGGACACGGCCCGACCGCTGCCGAGCGTCACGTCGGCGGTCGTCTGGAGCGTGCCGTTCAGCGAGACGGCACCGGCCGCGTCGCCGAGGTTGCCGTCGGACGAGATCCGCAGTGTGCCCGCGGAGAGCGTGAGCCCGCCGGTGAACGTGTTGGACCCGGCGAGAACGAGTGTGCCCGGACCCATCTTCATCATGCCTGCCGAGCCGGCGAGCGTGGAGTTGATCGTGGTGGTGACGGTGCCATCCGTGCCGGTGGTGATCGCGTTGATGCCGCTGGACACACCGGCGAGCGTGATCGTGCCGCCCGAGAGCGTGTAGCCGGTGGTCGTAAAGACGAGGCCATTCGACGCGGTGACCGTTGCGACCGAGACTGTGCCGGCAGTGCCGCCGAAGGTGGCCTTCTTGGAAGAGTCCCACGAGCCGGAGCCGTCGGCCCAGGAACCGTTGCCGCCAAGGCCGGGGGCGGTGGCAGTCCAGCCTGTGCCGCCGTCCCAGTAGAGGTCAGGGTTCGCGACGCTGCCGCTCGTCGTGAGGTTCATCGTGAAATCGTCGAGACCGACACCCTGGGCGTTGCTCCAGCTTCCCGTCGTTACCCAACTCCAGCGGAAGTAGTAGTTCGAGCCGTTGGCGATGTTGAGGCTGGGAATGGAGAGCGACTTCGCGATTTGCTGCGGCGGGTTGTACATCGTGGTCGTGGAAACGCCCGTGTAGGCCTGGTCGCCCAAGGTGTCGGACGTCCAGGTCGAGCCGTCAGCAGACGAATAGAACTGAAAGGATTGGTTTCGCGTCCCTTCGCGATACCGCTCGTAGTTCCAGTTGAGGTCGAGATTGGTGATCGTGGCACCGGTCGTGTTCGTGAACCCGAAGAGGATCGCGATCTGCGATCCCGCCGACGTATTGGTCGGGCCGGGGTAGCTTGTGCTCGCCGTAAGGAAGCCGATCGACTTCTCAGTGCCGCTGGCGTAGGCGGTGGGCGCCCAAAGGTACGCCCCACCGGCCGTCGGAGTGCCCGATGTATAGAGAACCGTGACGGCCGTCGTATTCGAGCCCGAGGTGTACGTGACGGGCACTGCCGCTGCAGTCGCGCCGCTGCGGAAGATCGACCAGCCGCCGGGCAGTGCAGCCGACGAAATGTTCGTCATCGAGTCGAAGTTCTGCGTATATGTCGTGCCGCTGACGCTCACGGCCGTCGCCTGGGCCAGGGCGCGATTCACCAGCCCCACGTTCATCACGGCCAGCAGGATCGTTACGACAATCCAACGAGCTACAGTTCGCATGTCGGGATCTCCTGACAATCAAATGGCCGGCTGTTGTGACTGCGTCCGAGGCGCGACCGTGGAGGAGCATAGACGCCGAATCAGTCGGCAGCCGAACGCTCGTCCCGCTCTTGCACCATTCTCGCCGGATGTCAGCCCACCCAAGTAAGAGGGTAGCCTGCCCGTCCCTTGGGCGTCCAGCCCCTCGTCAGCACGGGGAGCGGTACCTCCGACGGATCGCCCGGACGGCTGCGGCAAGGCCCAGGCCGGCCAGCGCGATCGCGGAGGGTTCCGGTACGACGGTGATCACCAGATCACCCGTCGACTCGGTGAACGTGAGTGTCGTGTCGTCCTGCGTCAGCGAATACACGCCGCCGCCGAGGGCGGTCCAAGACCCGGGATAGAAGCCGGTCGAGGTCACGCCGCTGAACCCGCCGGCCGCACCACCGGTGAAGCTGAACAGGTCGATGACGGCGTCGCCGATGGCCGATCCGCCGAAGGCGAGGAGCAGGCTGCCGCCGTAGGTCAGGCCGGCCGAGTCGGTGACCTGCACCTGATCGAAGTCGACGCCGGCCGTGGTCGCGCCGAGCACATCCATGATGGTCGAGGACGATCCGGTGAGCGTAAGCGCACCGAACGTGAGCACACCCGGGCTGTTGCCCGGCGAGAGAATGCCGTCGATCGTCGCGCTGCCGAGTATCACGCCCGAGCCGCCAAGCGTGCCGCCGATGTCGACCGTCACCACGGTGCCGTCGGCGAGCGTGCCGTTGACGAGCAGCGCGCCCGCCGACACGTTCGTGGGGCCGGCGTAACTGTTGTTTCCGGCGAGAATGACGGTGCCGAGACCGGTCTTCGTCACGCCCCCCGTCGCGCCGCTGATGACACCCGAGAACGTCGCGGTGCCGCCGGCGACGGCGCTGAGTTGGGCCGTGCTCGCCGCGACCAGCGACACGTTGCCGGTGAATGCCACGCTGCCGGCTTCCGACGCGCCGAGCGACGCCGTGGAACTGACGGTCTCAAAGGTGTCGATCCGGAAGTTGTCGATGCCGATCGAGTCGCGGCTGCCGGAGCCCGTGGATGCCGACAGTGCGACGACGCGGAAGACGGCGTTCGTCTGGTTGCTCAGGCCGCTGACTTCGGCGCCGGAGAAGGTGAGCGTCGTGGTGCCGAACGTCTCGGGGGTCGTCCACGTGCCGAGCGTGGTGAACGACGACGGGCTCGCGCCGATGCCGTATTGGATGGACCATTCGGTGCTACGTCCCTGAACGCTCAGCATCATCATGTCGATCGAGATCGAGTCGAGCGTCTTGCCCGTCGTGCTGAAGGCGTAGGTGAAGGCCGCGCCGGGGTCGCCGAACGACCCCGAAGGCCTGACGCCGAGGGCTCGATCCGCAGAGGCCGACTGCTCGCCCGCCGTGGCCGTCGAGGAGAGGCCCGTCGCAGAGGCGTAGTTCTTGAAGGCCGCGCTGGAGTTCCCCCAGTCGATGGCCGTCGTCGTAAATGCCACCGTCGTGCCCAGTGCCGTCGACGTGGCAGCCGTGCCCGTGGTCCAGCCGGACGGCAAGCCCGCTCCGATTCCATTGAAGTTCTGCGAGTACCACGTCGCCGGGGCCGAAGAGCCGAGCGTGAAGTTGTTGGCGATCGTGAGGCCGTTCGCCGCAGTGAGCGTGCCGCCGCCGAGTGCGACGGTGCCGGTCCCGAGGGCTGCGGCCGAGGCCGCCTTGAGCGTGCCGTCGGTGACGAACACGGATCCGCCGTAGCTGCTGTTGTTGGCGATCATGACGACTTCACCAGAGCCAGCCTTCTTGAACCCGCCCCCGCCCGTGAACGGCGTCGCCAGCGTGCCGCTGGACGCGGTGTCCACCGTGAGCGTGCCCGCGTTGATCGACACGAGGCCGGTGCCGCCGACGGACGAAA
>CAIXGY010000304.1 GCA_903919035.1 uncultured Planctomycetaceae bacterium
AGCCACGCCCGGTAGTGGGCGGGCATCGTGTCGGCGAGCGTGCCGTCGCAGTCGAAAAGGAGGGCGTCGAAGGCTTGGAGTGGCCAGTGCATGGGTGGTCGAACAGGGGGCGGGGCGGTCGGAGGTCCGGTTATACGCGTTGCGCGGATTTTCCGCCGCGGCGGGCCGGACCCGCGCACGGCGAAGGTAACCTAGGTTTTCGCTGGTCGTACAGCCTTGGATCCCCCGCGATGCGTCTTCGTTCCCTCGGCATCCGCACCCGGCTTCTGCTGCTCGGCATCCTGCCGGCGGTGGCGATCCTCGCCACGGTGCTCGGCACCAACTACCTGCGGATGCGGAGCCTGCTCCTCGGCTTCGGGGAGGAGATCGTCCGTGACCGCGTCGGCGTGGTGGCCGCTCGCATCGAACGAGACACGCTCGAGGCCGTGACGGTCACCCGGGTGATGGCCCTGGCCGCCGAAAACGGCCTGCTCGGCCGGCGGCACGATCTCTTGCGGTTCGTGCGCGACGTGATCGCCTCGTTTCCGCGGTTCACAGGCGGCAGCGCCGGCCTCGAGCCCGACGCCGACGGCCTCGATGCCCGGTCGGTTCCCCGGGACGGCCCGGCGGCCGCCGCCGAGGTCGTGCCCGAGGTGCCGCCGGGGGACCAGGCCTCTCCGTCGTCCCTCGCGGCGTTGCCACCGCAGGCGGTCGATGCCCAGGGCCGCTTCATCCCCTACTGGTTCCGGGATCGCCTCGATCCCACGCGGCTCCTGCTCGCGCCGCTGACCGGGCTCGACGGCCTCTACTACGAGGGCTGTCGCGCGCGGTTCCTCGATCCCACGGCGGCCGACAAGGCGATGGTGACGGAGCCCTACGACTACGAGGGCAAGCTCATGGTCGAGCACTCACATCCGATCGTCGTCGACGGCCGCTTCGTCGGGATCACGAGCGTCGATCGGGCGCTCGACGACGTCGTGATCGAACTCGGCGCGATCAAGGCCCGGGAGAAGGCGGCGGGCTGGCACGTCGAGCTCTTCGTCATCAGCCGACTCGGCCGGGTGATCGCCACCACGTGCGCAGACGCCAGCCTGCTCACGAAGCCGGTCGGCGACACGCCCTACGCCTCGATCCTCGGAGACTTTCACACCAGCCCCATGCTCGACCGCGTCGTGCGGGCGGTCGATCCGCTTTCACACGCCGCCTGCCTCTATGCAGCCGCCCGCGTGCCCACCGGCTCGTGGACCGTGGTGATGCAGATGCGGCAGTCGGACCTTGTCGGCCGGGTGCAGGGACCGCTCCTGGCTTCGGGGGCGATCGCGGGTGCGGGCATGGCGGGGGTCGTGGGGCTGTTGGCCTGGCTGACGGGCAATCTCTCGCACCGCATCCGGCGGGCGGTGGCCGCCTCGCGACGCGTGGCCCAGGGCGACCTCACGGGCACGATCGACGTGCGGGGCGGCGACGAGACCGGACAACTCCTCCGCGACGTGGGGGCGATGACCGCGAACCTGCGGGCTATCGTCTCGCAGGTGAAGCGGGCGAGCGTCGACCTCAACGCCACGGCCCGCCAGCTTTCGGCCGCGGGCACCCGGCAGGAGTCGGCGATCGCATCGCTCGGCGCAAGCACGCACGAGGCCGCGGTGGCGAGCCGGCAGATCGCCGCGACGGGCCGCGAGTTGCTCGGCACGATGGGGGACGTGGCGGAGGTGGCGGCCGAGACCACCCAGGTGGCCGATGCGGGCCGTGAGGGTCTGGCGGAGGTGGGTGAGTCGATGGGCGTGCTCGAACGGTCGACCGCGGAGTTTTCCACGCGGTTGTCGGCGATCCGGCAGCGGGCCGAGGACATCACGATGGTGGTCACCACGATCACGAAGGTGGCCGACCAGACCAACCTCCTGTCGATCAACGCGGCGATCGAGGCCGAGAAGGCCGGCGTCCACGGCCAGGGCTTCATCGTCGTGGCCCGCGAGATCCGCCGCCTCGCCGACCAGACGGCCGTGGCCGCGCTCGACATCGAGCGGCTCGTCGACCAGATGCAGCAGGCGGTGGGGGCGGGCGTGGGCGAGATGGATCGCTTCGCCGCCGAGATGCAGACGGGCGTCGACCGCGTGGCGGCCATCAGCGCGCGGTTCGCCGACGTGATCGACAAGGTTCACAGCCTGACCGACCGCTTCGAGCAGGTGCAGGCGGGCATGCAGGCTCAGGCCGCGGGGGCCCAGCAGATCACGGAGGCTCTCGCCACGCTGACCGATGGCACCCGTGCCGCCGGCGACGCATTGGCGGAATTCAAGGATGCGGCCGGCCACATGGTCGGGGCCGTGGAGGGTCTGACCGACACGGTCAGCCGGTTCCGGGTGGACGACTGACCGAGGGCTGTCAGCCGCAGGCCCTCCGCAGGCCCTGACCCGTCACCCGCATGCCCTGGGCAAGCTGGGGGGCTTCCGGTGCCCTTGGCGATCCGGGGCCTTCTGCGGGAAATGCTCATGGAAGGGGTCGCGGGGGGTCGATCACTCCTGACGATCATGCCGGATCTCCGGCGCGGGTGCAGACCCGCCCGGCGGTGCGGCCTCCGTCAGGGATGCGACTCCGATGAAGAAGCCGACTGCCGCGAAGCGTCTCGGGAAACGGGCTGCCGCGAGGGTGCGGGCGATCCGGCGCCGGGCCGCGGCGTGGCGCCGTCGTGCGCGGCGGGCGGCCAGTCTGGCCGCGATCGCGGCCGGGCTGTGCGTGGCGCCCTCGCTGGCGGAGGCCCAGATGGGGCAGAGCGCGATGGCCCCGGCGACCGGGCTCGTGAACCGCGCCATGCAAGGTCTCCAGAGCGGCAACTCCGGCCTGCCGGGGTGGATGTATTTCGGGGTCAACGCCGCCGACCGTGGGCTGGGCTACAACGGCTCCTACATGACCCTCGGCGGGTTCATTCCGTATGCCGAGGACGACATGGGCGGTTTCTGGGCGGCCGATCTCCGCGGCCATCTCTCCGAATACGGCGGCTTCTTCTCGAACGTGGGCGCCGTCCGCAAGCAGTTCATCGGCGGCACGCTGCTGGGCGTGGGCGTGTACTGGGATTACGACGGCGACATGAACCAGTATCCGACCGGGGGCGATCCGTGTTACAGCGTGCTTGGTCAGTTCGGCCATGCCTACAACCAGGTGGGCGTGTCGCTCGAGTGGCTCACCGACTACGGCAACCTCCGCTCCAACGGCTACATGCCGGTCGGCACCACGGCCTACGCGGCCGGCGCCCCGAATTTTCCCTTCTATCAGAACTTCGTGATGTGCCAGTATGGCCTCGATTCGGCCCTCTCCGGGGCCGACCTCGAGGTGGGCGCCTACATCCCCGGGCTCGCCGACTGGGCCGGCATGATCAGCGTGGGCGGCTACGCGCTGGGCAACGACCGCTACGAGTGGGCCGGCGGCCCGTCGCTCGGCCGAGACGTGGTGCCATGGTTCGGCGGCGTCTACACGCGGCTCGACATGACCTTCCTCAACAACTGGGACTTCTCGCTCCAGGGCAACAACGACAGCTACTTCGACTGGACCGGCTTTGCCCGGCTCACGTATCGCATGGGCGGCAGCCGCCGCCGCAACGTGCCCGACCAGGTCGAGCAGCCGATGATGCGCAACGAGCACATCGTCCGCGCCCACCAGACCCCGATCGTGGCCTTGAATCCGGTCAACGACACCCCGTGGCGGGTGATCCACGTGAACAACGCGGCGGCGGTCCCGGGCGACGGCACGGCCGCCAGTCCATTTACGACGATCGCGCAGGCCAACGCCGCCGCCACCAATCCCTTCGACATCGTGCTCGTCGATCCGGGCAACCGCACGTCGATCGGCTATGACACGACCTTCAGTCCACTCGCCGCCAATCAGTACTTCATCGGCAACGGTGCGCCCTTCTACCTGCCGTCGACCTGCTGCGATCCGATCAATCTCGCCTCGCTCGCGGGCGTCCGTCCGCTCTTGAGCAATCCGACGGGCGCGAGCATCAACCTCACCGACGGCCTCGTGGTCAACAACTTCGACATCCAGGGATCGAAGATCGGGATCGCGGGCTCCGGCAACCTGTCGAGCGGGATCCCGCGGCCCGGGCTGCCCGTGCCCTACGCGCCGCCCAGCTACGGCTCGGCCACGGGCGACGCGTTCGTCAACAACGTGACCATCACCGGCACGAAACTCGCCGGCCAGACGGGCGTGTCGCTCGACAACACCACCGGCGCCGCCGCATTCCAGAACACGATCGTCAAGGACATGACCAACGGCGGTTTCGTCGTCAACGGCGGCGACCCCAACGTCGACTTCAGCGGCCAGATCACCAGCAGCACCGCCACGAACGGTGGCTTCGTCAGTCCGATCGTCCAGGTGGTGGGCACCACCGGCGGCACGATCAACCTCGCCGTCGGCACGGCCCCCGCCGGCACGACGGTGCCCAACCAGATCAGCGACACCGGCGGCGCGGGGATCCAGATCGCCGACAACACGGGCGGCACGATCAACATTGGCAACGCCACGCTCATCGATAACGTCCCGACGGCGATCAACGTCAAGAACAGCGAAGCCACGATCAACGTGACCGACTCCAGCATCGCCAAGACGACGCCCGGAGCGGCGATCAACGTGGACGGCGGCGCACCGGTGTTCGACTACAAGGGCAAGATCACGAACGAGCAGGGCAACCTGCTGCACGTGAACGACACGACCGGAGGCTCCGTCACCCTCACCTCCGCGATCGGCTCGCCGTTCATCGAGAACGGCGACGGCATCCTCGTGGAGAATTCCGCGGGCGACGTCACCGTGCTGGGGGCCGACATCAACAGCCGGCAGGAGGGCATCCTGGTCCAGAACAGTTCTGGCGTGAACACCTTCAACGACGTCGCCATTTCGGGTGCCGTGACGGCCGGCGTCAGCCTGCAGAACAACACCGGCACCGATCAGTTCAACAACCTCACCATTCAGACCACGAACGCCACGGGTTTCCTCGCCAACACGGCCAACAACGTGAACGTCACCGGCAACAGCTCCGTCAGTGCGTCCGGTGCACCGGCGGTCTCGATGACGGACGTGTCCAACGCGAACGTCAACTTCAAGAGCGTCTCGTCCACCGACAGCACGGGCAACGGCGTGCTCCTCGACGGCGTCACCGGCAGCGTGGCGGCCACCACCGTGGCAATCGAGAATTCCCAGGGCAGCGGCTTCGTGGTCCGCAACTCCACCGGCCTGGCGCTCGACGTCGCCAACGCCACCATCTCGACGTCTGGCGCCGCGGGGGCCAACGGCATCGAGGTGGTCAATTCCACGTCGCCGGCTGGACAGGCGATCGAGTTCACGAAGATCGACGTCACCACGAGCAACGGCACGGGCCTGCTGACCTCGAATTCCGACCTCGTGAAGGTGGGCGGCGGCACGATCGCCGCCACCGGCGGCGCGGCGATCGACGGAGCCAACTCCAACCTCGACGTCAACCTGGCGAACATGTCGAGCACGAACAGTCAGACCAACGGCGTCAACCTGACCGGGAATTCCGGCTCGGTCACCAGCGGACAGACCACGGTCACGACGCCCGCCGGCGTCGGCATCAACCTCG
>CAIXGY010000305.1 GCA_903919035.1 uncultured Planctomycetaceae bacterium
CCTGACGCCGCCGCCCCACCGTCCCGGCGCCCGCGGCTCGGCGCCGTCTCTTTCCTCCACCGCTTCGGCTCCGCCCTCAACCGCCACGTGCACCTTCATGCGTGCGTGACCGACGGCCTGTTCATGCCGGGCCACGCCGGCGTCGCGTTCCTGCCCGCCAGGCCCGTCACGCCGGAAGCGCACGGCCACCGCCCCGGGGAAGAACGGCGTCATCGACCTCTCACCATTTGAGTTCCTCGACCGCCTCGCCGATCTCGTGCCCCCTCCGCGAAGGCATCGTCATCGCTACCACGGCGTCTTTGCCTCCAATCACCCGCTCCGACCGGCCGTCACGGCGCTGGCGATCGGCAACGCGACCGCTCGGGCCGACGCCGCATCCTCTCCCCCTCTCCCCCTCGCCCACTGGGAGAGGGCCGGGGTGAGCGTGCCCCCGATGCCGCAGGCCGTTCCCACGACACCTCGCGAATCGCATGGGCCAAGCTCATGGCGAAGATCGCCGAACTTCCCGCTCGCGTGCCCTGCCTGTGGCGGCGACTTCCGCCTCATCGCCTTCATCACCGACCCGGCGCCGATCAGGAAGATCCTGCTCCATCTCGGCGAACCGCTCGAGCCTCCGCCGCTGGCCCCGGCCCGACGCCCGCCGATCACGTGGGACGAGCTCGTGCAGCTCCATGACGACCGCGACGCGACCCACGCGGCGCCTGACGACCTGCCGGTGATCGACATCCGGAACCTGTGAACCATCCGCCCCACGGGCGGATTCGAGGCCCGTCTGCGCACAGGCTGAAAATCGCCTCGCAATCCCCCTCGATTCGCGGCTGGCGGAGCGCCGTCAGACGCCATCACCGCGTCAGCGGCGGCCCCACGCCCGAGCAACGGCCACACATCACCATCGAATCACTTGCGGAAGTGCCGTTGACCGTCCTATCCATCTTGAGCGTGGATAGAAAAGCTCTTCGGCACCTCCACGATCGGGCCGCATCCAGCCCGACCATCTCTGCGGCTGCTCCTCATGATCCGCCCCGCTCGGCCGTCGCTTGCCGAAGTGCCATTGGCCGACCTATCCTTTTATGCAGCATGTCACCGATAACCAAATCCCTGATCGAGGAACTCGAGCACGCCCCGGAGAGTGTGCAGCGGGAGGTGCTCGCTTTTCTGCGGCATCTGCGGGCACGCGGCGCCGGCAATGATGGGAGCGAGGACGCGCATGCCCTGCTGCCGCTCGCGGAGTCAGCCTGGGCAGCGGATTGGGATACCGCTGAAGAGGATGAGGCGTGGCGGAATTTGTAGGCGGCGACGTAGTCGTCGTGCCGTTTCCGTTCACCGATCTTGAGTCGAGCAAGCGTCGACCCGCCGTCGTGCTCGCGACGTTCGCACGGGGCGACCTGCTGATCTGCCAAATAACGAGTCGATCAGAATCCCACCCGACCGCGGTGGCCATCGGCACGGATGATTTTCTACGCGGCGGCATCGATAGGCCGAGCGTGGCTCTTCCCCACCGACTCGTTACCGTTCATGAGGCGGTCATCTTACGGTCGGCCGGCACGCTCACGCCGTCCAAGCTAGCTGAGCTTGTGGAGCGAGTGTGTGCCGTGATTCGTGCTGGCGGCGATGCGTAAGCCTGCTGTGCCCTCACCTCAATAATACGACCGTGCTCTGCGAGCAGCACCGCCGGACCTTCGCCGCGCGGTTCGCGGAGTTTCCGTTCACGATCCGGGCCCTGTCGCGGATGACCGGCTCTGCGAGACGGAACTCGAAGAAGTGATGCTCGGCTTCGTCCGCGGCACGACCGACATCCTGCTCGCGACCACGATCATCGAGAGCGGCCTCGACATCCCGCGGGCCAACACGATCTTCATCGACGAGGCCGACGACTACG